>JAJZVR010000335.1 GCA_021847065.1 Planctomycetota bacterium
AATGCCGCCAACGCGACTCCCGGGCCTGCCACCAGCGGTACCAGTGGTCTTAGGATACTCAATGTCATAAACCCGGTGATCGGGAATGGCCAATACCCACAACTGGGGCCCCCGTATGGCCAATAATGCGGGAAGCGGGACTGAAATAGCTTCCCTGTTTAAGGTGACGACAGCGGTCGCCTGGTACTTTCAAAGCGGCGTTTGATGAGGCATTATCAGCGGTTGCCATGAAGTGCAATAAAATGCCTATTTCAAAGCCAAACGTGCGGCTTGATGTCCCGTAAAGGCCGCGTAGCGTATAGTTCCATCAAGTTGGGAACTTGTCGCAGTGGATTTTTATGTTGCGCCGAACGCTCACGCTTACACTTCTGATACTTTTAAGGAATTAGTATGGACTTATCTATGGCTGTCTCCATCAGGAAGATATTGATACCGGCAATTGTTGCCGCTCTCTTGGTCGGCGTGGTGGTTGGTTACAGTTCCGCATCCAAACGGAGGAACGCCGGCCGACACCCATCTCCAACGCCTCCGCTTTTGACCGTGGCACCACCGGCCAAGAGCACATTCTCGCCGGTGGCGATTGAACGAAAATGGTATCCGATGCCGCACTACGGAAAGTGGGTATCCTGCCGCATCGGGGGCGGCGGATATGTTCAGAATGTCGTGGCTTGTCCGAGTAACCCCCAGCGGTACTATTGTTATGTGGATGTGGGCGGCCTGTACCGGAGCGACGATGGCGGCTTCCACTGGGTCATGCTGCAGGGCCATCTGCCCGCGAATCGGGGTTGTTATTCCGTGCGCGGTCTTTCCGTGGATCCGCGTAACGCCAATAATGTGATCATTGCGACCGGCGACCAATGGAATCACACCGGCATATTCGTAACCAGTGATGGCGGAAATACATGGCGATGTGCGGCACCCAATGTGTGGTTCAACGGCAATGGCGCGTATCGCGGCGCCGGATTAATTCTCGCGCGCAATCCGTCAGATCCCAATGTTGTCCTCGCGGCCAGCAAGGGCACCGGCATCTGGAAGAGCGGCGATGACGGCCAGACATGGCACCTGATCGGGATGCGGAACATTAACCCAACGGATATTAAATACGACCGCACGAATGCCCGGCGGCTGTGGCTGTGCGCAATGCCGGGCAGCGGCTCCTACAACGGCAAACAGGGCAAGTTTATGTCCGGCTTTTACCGCAGTACGGATGGCGGTAAACACTGGAAAAAACTATTGACAACCGGCCCGGATGAGCTTGTCCAGGACACGCGGAATGCCAACGTGCTCTATGGCATTTTTCCGGGATCGGTGATTGAACGCAGCCTGGACGCGGGAACAACCTGGCAACCGTTCCATCAGAATATTCCAACCAACCCCAAACAGTTCGGAAGCACCACTCCTTTTGGCCATGGTGCCCTGGCGGCGGGTCCCGGCTTTATTTTGGCTGGCTCGGACAATGGGGACATCTTTCGGCTCAATTCAGGCCAGAGTGTTTGGCAACGGATAAATCGATTGAAAATTCATGCTGTCGGCGTCGCCTTTGGCACCCGCGGATGGGGCTGGGCAATGGGCAGCCTGATTATCGACCGGAACAATCCCGATCATTGGTTTGAAACCGATTTTTTTGGGCTAAGCCAGACCTTCAACGCGGGCCGCACATGGACGATGTGCGACGATGGAATCGAAGATACCGTGATCCACTCGATCACGCAGGATCCCACGGATCCCGGCGTGGTGCATCTGGGGATGGCGGATAACGGGTATTTTAATTCCAGCGACGGCGGAATAAGGTTTACTTCCCACGTTTTTCCCATGTTGGCGATTACCTGTAAAGATGTGGTGCTGTGCGCAAAACTGCCCGATCGGGTCTACGCCATCGGAACCAGGCTTTGGGATCAGCAGATAAAACAGGTGTTTGTCAGCATCGACCGCGGCAACACTTGGGTGCGTTCTCCCATGATGGGGCTACCGCCGATGAACGCCTGGTGGTCGATGTGTACGAGCATAGCCATTGATCCGAACAATCCATACACGCTTTACCTGGGCGTTTCCGGCCCCGTGAAACGCGGGGACGGCGGTCCTTATAAGAGCACGGATGGTGGCAAGACCTGGAAATGGATCGGCCAGGGTTTGCCGATAGGAAAGGATTTCTTCTGGAACATGGAATGGGTGCAGGGAAACGAGCTGGCCGCCGGCCCTGATGGATCGCTGGTGGCCATCAGTCGAATGTGGCCCAGTACCGGAATTTATCGATACAGCCCCAAAACCCAAAGATGGTCTCGCTGCGCTGTTCAAAACATCCCCGGTTCGCCCGATAGCGTCGTTGCGGACGTATTGACATCGGGGCGGTATTTCGTAGGCGTTGCCGGCGGATGCATATACCGTTCGACGGACGACGGCAGACAGTGGCGGAAGGTCTACAATAAAAGCGCCTATTTCGTGTCGCTTGACCTCGCTAAACCTGATCGCGAGGCCGCCTCGACGGACAACGGTGTGATTTTGAGCACCAATGGCGGCGATACTTGGAAAATGTTGGATCAGTCCCTGCCTGACCGCGTGGGCGGGAATATGTCCGCGTTTGTCGGGGACCGGCTGGTGGTGGGATCCAACGGCAGCGGCGCATTCTGGATACCGCTGTCCGCCGCCGGTAAAAAGCCCGTTCATGCGAAGCCCGTGATCCTTGCCAAGGTACCCGCGTCAATGCGCCAGCCGGTACAGTCCCCGAAGATCGACAATGTTTCATTCATCGGTGGCGGAAAAACCCCCGCCTCCTGGAATCTGAAAATCAGGCATGGCAAAATGAAGTTGCTTCGCATTTCGGGCGTGTTGGACAAAGCGCATGATGCGCTGTCGCTGAAATCGGTGGGGGGGACAGCGCAGGGGGCCGCCTATCAAAGTTTCCCTGCGGTCAATACGCCATTCAGGGTGCTGGCTTGGGCCAAATTCATTGGAAAGGGTAAGGCCTATCTTGCGGTAAAGGTATATAACGCGCTACATAAACGGATCGGTGTGATCTGGATCGGCGACGCAAACGCCGGCGGTGCGTGGGTTAACGCCATCGTTACGCTGCCGTCGGATGCCGCGACATGCTCGCTGGCTTTCATGTTTCGCGGACGCGGGC
>JAJZVR010000050.1 GCA_021847065.1 Planctomycetota bacterium
GGTACCAT
The DNA here is from genome assembly GCA_021847065.1 of Planctomycetota bacterium. Taxonomy (GTDB): domain Bacteria; phylum Planctomycetota; class Phycisphaerae; order WQYP01; family WQYP01; genus JAMDCX01. The sequence goes on from JAJZVR010000050.1 coordinate 9, forward strand.
ACCGTCAGCATTGTACTGCTGAAAACAAATTATCGCGCGGCAGTTGCCGTGATTTTTGCCTCATCTTCGCGTAGGTACACTGAGCCGCAGAAGTGATAATCTCTTTGTCCGCGCCCGATAGCACGGCCAGTTGCTCCAGATCAATGCGCTCAAGTATTTCCACCGTAATTGGACGCTTGGCGTCCCAAAAGATCAGGGCCTCCAATACTTGCCGCGCCGACTCGGAGTTCAGAAGCGTCGCGAGCGACTCGGCTTGGACTCGCGTCTGGCAGCTTAAAAAGCAGCAGGTGTCATCAAAAACATACGGCTTACCCGCACGATCCCCAACCATGACAAAATTTATTTTCTTATATAGGGCGGATGTCGCCACCTTCCACGGCGCGAAAGAATAGGGGCCGACGCCAAAAACAGAAAAAGCCGGTCGGTTTTTGTAAATTGAACTTCCCCGCTTTTTCATCAAATGCGCATATTTTTGCAGATAGCCCCAAGTTAGTGGCGCACGGTCGGCAATTCGTGCGGTATCGTCGCCCACGAACTGCTGTGGCACCAGCATAACACGGTTGGTATTGCCGAATTCGCCTTTGTTCAAATGGGAACTCTTGAGCATCGGGTAAACAAACGTGTCTTCTAACTCGCAGATTTCATCCAAACCGTTGCGATAACGGTGTTCTCCCAGGGAATCCATTTCGATGACTGCGGAACAGTCGTGTTTGATTCCCGATCGCCAGATGGTTTTTCTGCCGGTACAGACCGATTGCCATTTATTAAATAGTTCAACGTCTGCCAACAGCACTCCATCCTTGAATCCCCAATGAGCCTTGATCTCCCGTGCGCTGAAGTTGCTGTAGACCTTTGCGTGATCACAAACGCCAGCGGATCCGAATCGGATATGAAGAAGGCAGGCGTCCACTGCCGCATTGAAATGTCGCATCGCGTCTATCAACACGATTTCAGCGAGCGATATCGATGCCCCTGATTTCCAAAGTGAACTTAGCACCTTCCGTGCCACCGAAGTCTTGCACAACATCGCCATCGATGTTTCCGGGGATCCCAAACATTGAGCAATCTTCAAGAGCATCCATTCTGAAATATCGAAGTTAGCCTTCCCGGTGATGGCATCCAACCCTCCGTCCTGCTGCATGTTGCTTTTCAGCGGCAGGTTATCGCTGCCCAAAACACCCAGATGGGAATTGGTAACCCAAGGGGGATTCCCTATCATCAATAGTGGCCGGGGCATCAATCGTACCTTGTCCCACCAATCGACATCAAAAAAACTTTTGGATACAAATTCAGCATGGGCATTCAAGTTCGCCCCGATAATGGCCGCCTTGGCCATCGCGACATGCTGATCGTTAATGTCCACCCCAAGTACGTATCGCACATTAGGAAAACTTGCGATGGCGGCCCGTAAGACATTTCCAATCCCACAGGTTGGCTCAACAATAGATTTCGGATCGGTCCCACGTGAGCGCAAGAACGCGCACAATTCCTTGGCTAACTCGATCGGCGTTTGAAAATCACCAAATTCTGATTTGTGTTGCGCTCTCATATGCTGGCTCACCGCGTTTTATCGTACCCGGATAATTCCATCCACTTGGCCCGCTTCGTCAATAACTCTCTGGTATTGCAGTCTCCATTGAAGAGCATTTGATATCGTAAGATACCCCTGTTCCGGCGGGGAATTAATCAATTCAGAAATTATTTGTGCCAATTCTATGGAATCGACCGGCAAATTTTTGTCCATAATATAGGCCGCCAACTCCTCTTCGTTGGCTTTGTTCTTTAACAATTGTCGCAGCCCCTTGGTTATCTGGAAGTCAGCCGTTTTTGACTGGTCAAGGAAAATCGTGTGGCGAAAGAAAAGATTTGCGGTCCTTTTTCGGGAGTTATCGACTTTCTCATAAACAAAAACTAACAAGTGATGCCCCAAGCCAAAAATTTTCTGTCTCGCCGATTTGAATGGAGACGAGGACTGCGGCTGCACGATACTGGTTACTTTGATATCCACGTTAATGGAGGGGAAATCTACTCCTGATGCTGAATTTGACCTCGCAAAAGAGTAACGGGCCGCCAAATAACTCTGAAATTTATGTTCCACGAGGGTGCCGACCGCCTTACCATCCGTTACGCCATAAATATCCGACTCATGTAGGGCGGATTGGATTTCGGAAAACGCGCTTGCCTCCTTAATAAGATCCTGCACGGTTAATGTTTTCACGCTCATACACAATGACTGCCTTTCCACACCCATATTACACGATTACGCTCCTTGATGTAACGTTCGAAAGGTTGCCAAAGAAATCAATTCCAGATTGGGAAACCGAGTTGCTGTTCGGTTTCGCCGCCTTCCGTTACCATACAATAGGTGGCGCTTGCGGCTTGCGATGTGGTGAATTGGCGGAAATGCAGCGCCGCCAAGGTGCATCCGAGGATAAATCCTCGACTGAGCAGCGAAAAAATTGGGAATTAGAAGCGGTATGACAAATCCCAACGTTATCTTCGCATCCAATGCGGATACAGCATTTCATGCCAAGTCATCCGCAATCACGGCCTTACCGCCGCAGGCCATTTCATATGCCGTTATCATCCCCGTATACAACCACGGCGGAACGCTGGCCAAAGTTATTGACGAGGTACTGGCCAAACTTCCGGAAGCGACGGTTTTTGTCATCAATGACGGCAGCACCGACTCGACCACCGCAGTGTTGCAAAGTATTGAAGCACAATATCCATCCGGCCCCGCAAATCCGTTGCGGATTTTGCATCATCGCCACAATCAGGGAAAAGGAGCCGCGCTTCTAACTGGGTTTGCTGCCGCACATGACGCGGGTTGCACGCATGCCATCGCCATCGACGCCGATGGGCAACATCTGGTTTCGGATATCTTCCGGCTCATGCAGATCAGCCAGTTATTTCCTGATGACTTAATTATCGGCGACCGACAGATGGATTTTGCCGATGTCCCGATTCGCAGCAAACGCGGGCGCGATATGTCCCGCTTTTGGATGCTTCTGCAAACCGGACAGGATGTTCCGGATACTCAATGCGGGTTGAGAATTTATCCCTTAAAGCACACACTGACTCTAACCCACATTTTTCGCCGTTTCGACTTTGAAAGTGAAACCCTTGTTCGCCACGCGTGGGCAGGTTTGCAGGTGCGTTCCGCACCCATCACCTGCATTTATTTTACGGCGGAAAATCGCATTACGCATTTCCGACCCGTGCGCGATACGCTCCGTGGCGTACGGTTAAATGCCATGCTGACAACCTGGCGCATTATCAATCCCATGCCGTGCCGAAAATGTCGTGTTTCGCACAATATCCCGCATGTCTCCTGGCGGAGTTGGTCAAGATGGCGGTTCTGGAGGAGGCAACTTGGCTTGTCACAATGTGATGCACTTGCTGATGCGATGCTGGCTACCGCCGTGGGCGTCGGCGTGCTTATTGCCGTTTTGCCTCTATATGGAATTCAAACCTTGCTGGCCCTCTACACGGCTCGAAGATTGCATATCAATATTCCTGTTACTCTTCTGGCCACGCAAATTTCCCTTCCGCCATTTATCCCACTTCTAATATTCATGAACATTCAGACCGGAACGCTTATTTTGCATGGCAGGTTCCTGTCTCCGGAATTTATGGAACATCAGCAACTCTCCTGGCATGGAATATTTTCCACCTACCTCGGACCGATGATGCTCGGCGGTTTGGCATGTGGACTGGCTTCTGGGACAGCGGCGGTTTTAATTACCCGTTCCATGCTGGCTCGAATGCACCGAAAATTGGCTGCGAATCCTGCCGCAGTCCCGCTTGAATCACTGGCCGGAAACGCTGAAATGCCTCCCTAAAAGCGTATGTGGAGAGCCGCGTGGCTCCTCCTGGGCTTTCCACATACGCTCTAATCTGTGGAGAATTCCTTTTCGCGATTGGCCAACTGCGACCGTAAACGCGCGATGATGCTTGAGTGCATCTGGCTTACGCGCGACTCTGAAAGTTCCAGCGCATCGCCAATTTCCTTCATCGTCATTTCTTCGTAATAATAGAGCACCAGAATCATTTTTTCCGAACGCGATAAGCCGCGGGTGATCAAGTCCTTAATATCGCGCTGGTGCAGAATGGCCAGAGGAGAATCGGAAGCCTTGTCTTGCAGTACGTCCACTTCCCGAACGTCTTTGTCACTATCGGATTCAAACCATTTTCGGGACAAACTTACCTGGGAAACGGCGCTGGAATCCTTGAGCATTTTGTCAAATTCATCCGCTGGCACGCCCAGATGCGTTGCAATTTCATCATGCGTCGGCGCACGGCCGAGTTTCATTTCCAATTGCCGCGAGGCCTGAATCACTTTGCTGGATCTGCTGCGCACCAGGCGGGGGACCCAATCCATGTTGCGCAATTCATCAAGAATCGCACCGCGAATACGCGGGGCGCAATATGTCTCGAACTTCACGCCCCGGTTGGGGTCAAAGGATTCTATGGCATCTTTGAGGCCAAATGTCCCGGCCTGAATAAGATCATCAAGGTCCACTTCATCGGGCAACTTGGAATAAATACGATCGGCGTTGTAGCGCACCAGCGGAAGATATTCCATCATCAGCAAATTGCGCATGACTTCTGTCTTGTTGGCTTTGAACTTCTTCCAGACATCATTAATGTCCTGTTCAACAGCCGCTGTAGTGGTACGAGTTTTTGCCATGGGTCGCTCCTTGACCTGACCAGCGCCGTTTCGGATGATGACTCCCACATCCGATGGGCGCAAAACACCAGTGGACCTCTTGCCCACCGAACTGACGATATACCATTATATCCCGCTGACACTGCGTCGGTGGGATTATTTCCTCGACGGTTGTTTTCGTTATGTGCTTAATATGATTTTGAGAAATGACATCAAAGTCGTGTGTCAACGGAAAAAAGTTAAGAGCGGTATCCACTGTGGGCAAAGAAATACCGCCCCGTTGATTACTGTGCATCAAATTGAGGAGCAAACCAAGCATATCGAATCCGTTCGTTGCTTCGGGCTTCCTTCCCTGCCGCATCAGAGTGTCACCTGTTTCAACAGCATGACCAAATTATTTACAACTCTGATGCTCTCATGAACTGTACAGTGATTCCGGCTCGGACGCTCCAAGCTCAACAACCGCTTGGAAACATACGCCTAAGCCAGCCTCGCCGACTTCGATACTAGTGTAACACGCCGTTTTTGGAAAGCAAGGGCATTTTTTATCGGGCTAATTTGCCGCTTGAACGCCAAGCAGGTGTACACGGAACTTCAGGGTGCTGTTTGCCGGTATGCCGCTGCCCGGAGGCGATTGATCGCCATAGGCCAAAGCTGGCGGAATAATCAACTCCCGAATCCCGCCTACGCGCATGCCTTTTACGCCAATATCCCAGCCCGGAATAACCTGCCCGGCACCCAGTACAAACGGGAATGGCTGATTGCCGTGGAGTTTGCTGGCGTCAAATACCTTACCATTTATCAACATGCCGGTGTAATGAACAATGGCGGTTTCGCCATCTTTCGCTTCCGGGCCATTGCCTATTTTAATGTCTTTGATAATCAATCCATCCGCGAGCTTCCGCACGCGCAACGCCTGAGTGGATGCCGCTGCCGTCGCGGCGGGCGGGGTTGCGCCTGCGGGGATAACGGCGGTCGCATTCGCGGGCGTAGCCGGAGCCGCCGCCTGTGGTGCCTGTTGTGAACCGGAGTTACCGCAGCCAACCAGGGTGAGGGTAATGGTGGAAGTTAAGGCAAGCATCAACGCTGTAGGCAGTTTTCTCATTTTGAATAATCCTCAAAAAAGGGGTTCACGAACTCGTTCCTCGTATTATGCGCTATCCACGCCGTGTGGACAAATAGTGCCCGAATCATGGATTGGGCCAATCCGCATTCACAAAACGGCCCGCTTCCAGAATGGTTTTGCCATCCACTTCGATCCGGCAGTCCGGTTGGCGTAAATCGCAAACCATGTCCCAGTGCAGGCCGCTTTCATTTTTTCCACCGGTTTCCGGATATGCCGCACCCAGTGCCGCGTGGCATGTTCCGCCGATCTTTTCATCAAACAACGTGTTGCGGGTGTATTGCTGAATGGAAAAATTTGTGCCGATGGCAAATTCACCCAGTGTGCGTCCCCCGGCGTCCTGATCCATCATCGCGGTAAGGAAGTCCAATCCCTTCGATGCGATGGCGTCCACCACTTTGCCATTTTTAAATTTCAGCGCAATGCCATCACATTCTCTGCCATGATGCACGGCGGGAAAACTGTACCGGATCACACCATTTACCGCATCCTCAATAGGCCCGGTAAATACTTCCCCATCCGGAAAATTTTCATGCCCGCAGCAGTTGATCCATCGTCGGCCCTCCACACCCAGTCGCAAATCTGTGTCTTTGGCAATGACATGAACTTCTTTGGCCGTGTTCAGATAATCCGCCAGCCTTTGCTGCTTTTCGCTTATTTGCTTCCAGGCCGCAACCGGATCATCCAGATGCAGCAGCCCGCCACGGAAAACAAAATCGGCATAATCCCGCAGCGACATTTCCGCATCCTGCGCGCTGGCCTGCGTGGGATATTGTGTGCCCACCCATTTGAGTTTGCCCTCGGCAGCGCGTTCCAGAAAGCGTTTGCTGATGGGCCTGCGGGCCTGTGCTGCGGCGGCCTGTTTTTTCGGATCCACATTGGTCATCGCGCGGGTATTTTCCTCCGCCCATAGACCGATTGACACATCCATATTTTCCACAATAAATGTGGAAACCGGTGAGACATATTCCAATTGCCGGGCGCTGGCGACGCGATAAAATGCCTCGTCCATCGCATCGGAACTCATGGAAACAAATGGGTGGCCGCCCGCCAGGAGCACCTCTTCATAAATGGCTTCAATCAGCGGCAGACCGATGGTTTCACCGGAAATCCGCACCAGTTCACCAGCTTTCACGGATGCCGAATAACCCACTAGCACCTTGGCAAGTTTATCTAAACGCTGATCACGCATGCAACCTTATCCTTTCATAAAAGACTTCGTCAGATTACCGCATCAATACGCTGCCCGCAATGCGGAATTGTATCCATGCGCTCGACGCGGGAGCGAGGTTCGTTGTTCTGGTCCTGCTGCTGATCCGCCAACAGTGGCGTTCAGTCCGATTCCATTGTTACTTGAATCGCCATGCGCAATAATTCGCTGCTGCTGGCTAGATTAAGTTTTTCCTTAATGTGTTCGCGGTGGGCTTCAATGGTCTTCGTACTCAAATGCAATGTTTTGGCAATTTCCCGCACGGGCTTTCCCTGACCGAGAAATTGAAAAATTTCCAATTCCCGATCCGTCAGCAGATCCAGTGAAGATTTCAAGGGTTGATTACCTGAAACCGCCAACTGTCGCAGAACACGGGCGGCAATGGCTTCGCTGACATAAATCTCACCCGCCAGAATTCGACGGATTGCCAGGAGTATTTTTTCTGTCGCTTCCTGCTTCATGATGTAACCCCGGGCACCGGCGCGTAAGGCCCGCTCCGCGTACATGCTTTCATCATGCATGGAAAGCACCAGAATCAGCAAGTTTTCATATCGGGCCTTCAGGTCTTTAATGAGTTCCAGCCCCGGCTTTCCCTTCAGTGACAGGTCCACAAGAACCAGATCGGGCTTTAGTTTCGCAACCAAATCCATTGCCATATCCGCATCCGGTGCTTCGCCGCACACGCACAAATCACCGGCGGCCTCAATAAGCAGCCGCACTCCCTGCCGCGCCACGGGATGATCATCTACCAGAACAATGCGGGGAAGAACTTTAACATTTTTCAAGCGGGGACGAATAGTCGGCATGATGTACGGTCTCCAAAGCTGGTTCAGGTCCGCCAACGGAACAGACCACAGTGGTGCCTGTGCCGGGGCTGCTGCGAATATCAAGATGCCCGCCGATTACTCGGGCGCGATAATCCATAATGCGTAATCCCAATCCCCGTCCGCGTGGTTCCGCAAAACCGCTGCCATCATCACGGATTGTCAGGCGTACCGCTGTGCCAAGGGTTTTGGAATTGACTTCAATATTCTTTGCCTGCCCGTGCCGGACCGCATTGTTCATGGCTTCCTGCGCAATGCGATAAAGATGTGTCGCGGCCAAAAGAGAGCATGAATCCGGTAACGCATCGGCTCGAATTCGGCAACTGATACCGAGTATCGATTCCGTCTGAAAACCTAATTCCTGCAATGCAGTTGGAAATTCATCCGCCTGATCCAATGGCTGCAGGCCGCGCGCCAATTGTCGGGTCTGGACAATGGCCTCATTGAGTAACGCCGTCAGATTTTCCGCCTCCTGGGCCAGGAGTTTCGATTTTTTCTTCAGCCGTTGCGCAATGGCTTTGGATACCATGGCGGCCCCGGTCAGCATTTGTCCCAACCCATCATGCAGATCTTGCCCGATGCGGCGCTGCTCACGTTCCGCAATGTGCAAAATTTCCGCTTCCATGCGTTTGCGTTCGGTAATATCCCGCACGATCCCGGTAAAATGTCGGCCATCGCTGGTATTCTGTTCACCCACCGCAAGGTACATCGGAAACGTACTGCCATCCTTGCGCAAGCCTGTAACTTCACGCCCCAGACCAATGATTTTCGCATGACCTGTACGCAGATAGTTATTCACATAATGATGGTGTTCACTGTGATATGGTTCCGGCATGAGCAAAGCAACTTTTTGTCCGATGGCTTCCGCGGCGGTATAGCCGAAAATGCGTTCCGCCGCGGGATTAAATGATTCAATATTCCCGCGGTCATCAATGGTAATAATGGCATCAACGGCGGTTTCAACAATCGCCCGGATCTGGGCCTCACTGCGGCGCAGCGCATCGGTCATTTGTGCTCGACCCGTAACATCAAAACCCGTGAGAATGGCTATCGGTTCATCGGTATCCTGCTGCGTGTGCCGTGAGGCAACATACGCAACAATACGATGATGCTCCTGATTGCAGCAGCATGCTTGTTCAAAGTGTATTGGGTCGTTGACCTTATCGGGGTTTACAACCAATTCAATAAGCCGGTGATAATTGTCAGAAGATAAAATACGCTCTAACGCGGGTTGCCGCAGCAACGCATCAGCACCGCAGCCACAAGCTGAAGCAACTGCATCATTAACGTAAAGAATGTGGCCTGTGGCATCGACCACAGCGGCAAACAGCCCCGGTGAATGAATCATGGCTCTGGCCCAGGCCGGATTTCGGGGCATACGGAAAACTCCAATACTGCCGGATATTGTACCCGCAGTCTTCCGCGGTGCTGACCCATCAACTACAAGTATCAGCACCACATAGCTGTAAGATTATAATCCCGACAGCGGATTCATGCAGCAAGGGAGCAACTCTGACCGTGTTCTGGCATCATTTGCGGCGGCGACTTTCGCGGATTTTTTGTTCCACTGCGGCTATATCCTGTTTAATGACACCGGCAAGCTGGGGAGACATGTGGTTGGAGCCAAAGCGAATATCGTAAAACGCGCTTACTACCCTTAAGGCTTCCGCAAGGTCCAACCCGGTTTTCTGTCCAACCGTCTGAACATATTCCCGCGGGGTTTGATCCGCCTCACGGACGACTCCGGTGCGGCTCAGGAGCTTCATAAGTCGATCAATAAATATCAATTCTCGCAGCATTCGCCGTTGAACTTTACGGTCCATCATGCGAACCGCCTTGGTCGCTACGCTCCCGCGACGTTTCCATCGGGAATAAATCAGAACGCCCAGCGGAATAAATCCGGCGGCGGCGATACCCATGAGGATTTTCATCCAGATATCCATGGCCACGCCTTTAACAAATTGCTGCACGCGGTTGCCAATTGCGCTGGCATAATGCTTGATGGTTTGCATCACCGCTTTCGCAAAAGTCAGAATTTTCGCAATAATGGCTTTGCGCATGGCCTGGTTGAACGTGATGATATTGTGCAGCCACTTCAGTCGCAGCCACTGGAAAAAATCTGCCACCTCGGTAACCCAAGTCATTTTGCCCTGAACCTCCGTAAGCGAACTGGGGGGCGATGGATCAAACATGACCCATCCGCGCTTTGGAATCCAGACTTGCGCCCAGGCGTGGGCGAATTTTTCCCGAATGACATAATATCCGCCCACGGGGTTGTAATCTCCGCCGTGAAATCCTGATACCATGCGCGCGGGAATTTGTACGCTCCGACAAAACATGACCATCGCCGAGGCAAAATACTCGCAATACGCTCCGATCTTTTTTTTGTTAAATAAGAAATCCTCCGTCGGATCAATATTGGCGTTCACCGGTGTCATGTCAAAGGAATAAGGATAATTTTGACGCAGATAATTGCAGAATTTGCTGGCTAACAGCGTGTCAATTTTTCCGGCGTTGGCGGCAGTACGTTTGATTTTCAGTAAAGGGCCGGCAATCTTTCTGGCTAATGCCGCCACACGCTTTGGAATGGCGGCCGAACGTAATTCCTCAGGCGCGGAATAAAAGCCGAACATCGAGTGCTGGAACATATCGGGAAACAGGCTTGGCTTGCTTGCGCCAATGATCGACGGGTTGTATTTCAACGGGCTTTGAACCGTATAGGTCAGGCTGTGGCCGAATGTATCGGCAATAATGGTACCATCGCGCAAAACTGTGACCGATTGAAGGTCCGGCGAAGATATGCTTACCGGTGGACAAATCGCCAAAATTGGCCCTGATCGGAAGGTATTGGTAAATGTATATTTTTGAGTAATCAAACCGGCGGAAGAATACGAGCCGCGCGGCGCAATGCGGGTTAATGTGGCGCGTTTCAAGATAATTGATTTTGGGAATCGTGATAGCCGTCCGATTCTTCGCCGCCGGGCCTTTCTCCAATATGCCCGGATATCTTGCCGGCGCTGGCGCGCCGATATGCTCGGTGCTGGCTGCGTTGACACCTCGTGGCCACGCTGCGTCATCGCCTTAGCCATTGGTACAAGAGCACGCCCGGGCATAAACGGCCCCATATCCCGTCCTATCGGCAGGCCTTGGTCCAAAACCTCTCCATGCGGAAAAGCCCCCAGCGGTGCCACCGGCCCCCGCTCATGCCACCATCGCGGATGCCGGGCGTGAACCCATTCATGCGTCTTTGAATCATAAAAATTCTGTGTTGTGCTCATAAAATAAGGCTGGAATCCGCGGCTGCCAATGTTTTGCCCGTCCTGCGTGATGCGAACTTCCGCTACAATAGCATTGCTTTGCTGCAATTGGCCAAACCGGCCCAGTTGAATATGGTTGGTCAGGCCGGTGGCCGATGTGCCGCCAATGCGCCAACTTGCTAAAATTCCCGGCATACCAGTCCGCGGAAACAATACGAATATGCCGCAGGCAAAAACAAAAAGAAATAGTCCCGCCCCAATACTGATCCGCCTGACATCCCGTGCCATAACCGATTGCTGCCCGGGCATGATCATCATCCGATCTCCGGCGGCATGGCGTTGCATGGCCCGCTGGGTTTCGCATTGCAGATGAAAGACCAGACTTGTATACAGCCCCAAGCCAAGATAAACCAGAAGGATCAACGCATATATGGGTGAAACCGTGAGAATCGCTCCGGAGAGAATTAAAAGCAGGCTTAACAGGAGAATCTGGCCATAATCACGATTAGCCTTTTTTTCGAATAATTTGCACAGGATCAGGCCAACCATGAAGTGGCCCAACGCCAGCAGCAAATTCGACTGCTGGTAGATCACCAGTTCCCAGAACAGCCCCATGGCGATAACCAGCACGCCCGAATTGATCAACCACCGGGGTACCACCAGCGCGTCGCCGCTTTCAACCAGCCACCAACTTACCAGTACACCTGTGAGAGATAACGCCAGCAGTCCATAATTTTCAGCGGCGTAATTAAACGCCAGCAGGCTTAGAAACACCAGGCTGTAAGCCAGCAGAGGGAATCTACGCAGAAAACTCATGTCGGATGACCTTTAACGCTTCGCCTGCAAATCGCTGTTATGCCACGCGGAGAGTCTCCCGGGCATCGGAATCTGCTATCTTATCGGCACAAAGCCGATAAAAATTATACGAATTCAACCTGTGGCGGCCAAATTTTCCGATTTTATGGCCCAAGGCCGCCAAAACCGGCTGACAGTCAGTGCGCACCGGCTGCCGCGGCATGTTGCTCTTCGAGCTTTCGCAATGACAGCGGCAGTTCGAAGTGCATGTCTTCTTCGGTGACATGCCGGGACTCTACGGTGGCCCCGTAACGTACTTTCAAAACGTCTACAATTTCCTGCACCAAGTCTTCCGGGGCCGATGCCCCGGCGGTGATCAGCACTACATTAATCCCGTTAAACCAGGCATGATCCACGTGCGAAGCATCATCCACCAGATACGACGGGGTGCCCCGGTTTTCCGCCATTTCCACCAGCCGCTTGGAATTCGAACTGTTCTGACTGCCCACCACCAGTACCAGTTCGCAATCCGGAGCTAATTTCTGTACCGCCGCCTGACGGTTGGTTGTGGCATAGCATATATCATCCTTTGGCGGGGCCTGAATGCGGGGGAATTTCTTTTTAAGTTCCGCAATAATTCTGGCCGCATCATCCAGGCTCAGCGTGGTTTGTGTCAGATAGGCCACTCGGTGATCATCGGGGATTTCCAGTCGATGCACATCTTCGGCGCTTTCAACAATGCTGATGGCGTCCGGGGCTTCGCCCAGCGTGCCGACAACTTCATCATGATCCGCATGGCCAATTAAAACAATGGTAAATTTCTGTTTGGCATAACGAATCGCTTCATTATGCACCTTGGTAACCAGCGGGCAGGTCGCATCAACCTGAATTAATCGGCGTTCTGCGGCACGCCTGCGCACTTCCGGCGATACGCCATGGGCGCTGTAAACCACCGTGGCGCCTTCCGGCACTTCATCAATGGAATTCACAAATACCGCGCCCTGCCGGGTGAAGCGTTCCACCACATGCAGGTTATGGACGATTTCATGGTAAACGTAAATGGGAGCGCCTTTGAGTTTGAGCATCCGCTCAACGCACTCAATGGCCATATTGACTCCGGCGCAAAAACCGCGCGGATTGGCAAGTATAATTTTCATGCAGCATCTCCGTTATTCATACATCAACGTCAAAGGCTTCACGCCTCAATATCCGCGTGGCGCAGTATTCGCACCTCATTGCCACCTAACCGGCGACCGCTCGCGTCCGGGACAACACACCCGCCTGCCGGTTATATTACCACAAAGTATGGCTTGTTGGCGATGCGGTCAATGAATTCAATGCACCGGGTGTGCCGTATGCTTCCGCGTTGGTTCAACACTGTAAGGATGGAAATTTACCGGCCAAGACCTTAAATTCAATGTTACGAGATAGGCAGCGCATGACCATTCAATCAACCAACACCCCGCCGGCAACCGTGCATTGGGCCTTTGCCCCCATGACCGATGTTGCCGAAGCCCGCCAATACACCTGGCGGCTGGCCCATGAACATTATGAAAATTTCACCGTGGTCTCGCACCTGGTGCCTAAAGCCTTACGCCAGGATTTTTGCAATATTTACGCCTTTTGCCGCACCGCTGACGATCTCGGTGATGAAGTCGGTGATCCGCTACTGGCTCTGCAATATCTGGCCGATTTCCGCCAGCAAACGCAAGATTGCTACGCCGGAAAAACGAAAACGGCTGTCTTCACAGCTTTGTCGCAAACCATTCAAAAGCATGATATTCCCCCACAACCTTTTCTGGACCTGATCAGCGCGTTTGAACAGGATCAGCGTATCAACCGCTATGAAACCTTTGCTCAAGTTGTGGATTACTGCACCCGCAGTGCCGACCCCGTGGGGCGACTGGTTTTATACCTTGCCGGATATCGCGACCAACAACGGCAAACATTATCTGATAAAACCTGCACCGCCTTGCAACTGGCCAATTTCTGGCAGGATGTCCGACGCGATATTATTGAAAGAGATCGCATTTATCTCCCCGCTGATTCCATGCGTACGTTTAATGTCCATGAAAAACAGATTCGCGAGGGCCGCTGCGATGATTATTATCGCGCGTTGCTGAAATTTGAGGTGGATCGCTGTCAGGCCCTGTTTGATGAGGGCCACGCGCTGTTGCCGCTGATTCATCGGCAACTGCGTTCGCAAATTTCTCTTTTCAGCGGCGGTGGCGAAGCGATTCTCGCCGCCATTCGTCAGCAGAATTATGACACGCTTTCGCATCGACCATCGCTTTCCAAAGCCCAGAAAATCAGCCTCATGGCCCGGGCGGTGGTGGCGGGCGTGCTGGCCACATTTGCCGGAGGTTCCAGATGACCGCACAAACGCTTGCCACAGCAGACCCTGCGGATGTTCAGACCTCGCGCGACTACTGCCGGCATGTCACACAACAGCAGGCGCGGAATTTTTACTATGGCTTACGCCTGCTGCCGGAGCCGGCAAAATCCAGCATGTTTGCGCTATATGCCTGGATGCGCCGGGCCGATGACCTCGCGGATGATTCCGCCGACTTGCCCCTGATTCAGCGCCGCGAATTGCTGGATCAATTCCGTGCCTTAACCCATCAGGCCATTGCCGCAACGCCTTTGCCCATAACTGAAAATCCGGCATGGCCCGGCTGGGCCGCGTTTGCTCATTGCGTGCATCGGCACTCTATTCCACCGGTACTCTTTGATGATATGATTGATGGCCAAAAACAGGATTTGGAATTTCATCAGCCGCAAACCGATGCGGATCTGCGGCAATATTGTTATCGTGTGGCCGGCGTGGTGGGCCTCGCGAGCATCCATATATGGGGTTTTACCGGTGGGGCGGAAACCGAAGCGCTCGCAGTGGATCGGGGCGTTGCATTTCAATTAACCAATATCCTGCGGGATGTGAAAGAAGATGCCGCACGAAATCGAATTTATTTTCCAGCCCAGCAGATGCAGCGCTGCGCCGTTACCGCGACCGAACTGATGGCCGGTGAGCCTACCGCTGGCTTTCAGATGTTAATGCAACACCATATTGGCCTTGCCGAGCAATTATTCGCCCGCTCGGCTCCACTTGATCAGCGGATAAACCCGGAAAATATTTCCGCCCTGGCCGCTATGACCGCGATTTATCATGGTATTCTGCGTAAAATTGCCAGGCGTCCGCAGCAGGTGCTGCGGGGCCGCGTGCGATTAAGCAAATTGGCTAAATTGTGCATTGCCATGCAATGCTGGCGGGCTGGCAAACAATGAAGCGTTTACTTTGACCGCCGGAGCGTGCCGGACTATCTGAATATAATCTACTGTTATTAACAACGCTTAGGGAATTAGACTTTGCCTTTGAACAATCAAACACAGCCAACCGGGCCTGCCGGGGCCAAAGTGGTCATCGTTGTCGGTGGGGGGCTTGCGGGTATCGCCGCCGCCGCAGCTCTTGATTCCTGCGGTTATCGCGTAACATTATTGGAGGCGCGGCGGGAACTTGGTGGCCGCGCCAGTTCCTTTGATGACCCGGAAAGCGATCAACTTCTGGATAATTGCCAGCATGTGTTGCTGGGGTGCTGCACCAACCTGCAGGATTTATATACGCGACTGAATGTCGCCAATCGCATTGAATATCATCGGCGGGTCCATTTTTTGGATTCGCACGGAAAGCAATTTGATCTCTGGGGAGTCGTCGGTCTTCCCGCACCGCTGCATCTGGGGCCGGCCATGCTCGCGTTCAGCGCCCTGACAATGCCTGAACGCAAAGAAATCATTACCGCCATGCTGGCCATGTTGCGCCTGGGAAAGCGGGGCCGTGAAAAACTCGAAGGGCAGGCCTTTGGCCAATGGCTGGCAGAACATCGGCAAAGTGATCGGGTGATTCAGCGGTTTTATGATCCGGTGTTAATAAGTGCCCTTAATGAGGACACCCGCAAAGCCAGCAGCAAATATGCCATTGAAGTATTTCAGGATGCCATGCTCATGAATCAACACGGGTATGTCGTGGGGTTACCCGCCTGCGCTTTGGAGGAACTGTATGCGCATCGGCCCTGCGATGATACCCGCCTGGGCGCACGGGTATCAGAGCTTATTTTTAACGATGGCCGGGCCGCCGGGGTGGTGTTACAAACCGGTGAAAAACTAACCGCCGATGCCATTATCCTGGCTACCAATTATCATGCGGTGCAACGGTGGATTCCCGAGAACCTGCGGGCCACGGATGTGCGGTTCGCCCATCTGGAAAAACTCGAAAGCGTGCCGATTTTAGGGGCGCATCTCTGGTTTGATAAGCCCGTGATGCGGCTGTCCCATGCGGCACTGTTTGAAGGGCCGCTGCAGTGGCTGTTCCGTAAGGATACCGAAGGGAAAATTCTCCACGGCGTTATCAGCGCGGCGCGGGACTGGGTGGATAAGCCGCGTGATCTGTGCGCTAAATTATTTGAACAGCAGATTCAGCAGCTATTCTCCCATTCATCCGCACGACTGCTGCGGCAAAAAATCGTCATTGAAAAACGCGCCACGTTTTCACCGCTGCCCGGTACTGATGCCTTCCGGCCCGCCCAGGAATCGCCGTCCGGGGGGATTGCCAATTTATTTCTCGCGGGTGATTACACCAAAACCCATTGGCCCGCCACCATGGAAGGCGCCGTTCGCAGCGGCTACCTTGCCGCCGAGGCCCTGACCCGCCAAATCCCCGGAGCGGAAAACAGTGTATCGCCCAAAAGCTTTATGGTCGCCGACCTACCAGTGCAATGGCCCGCCCGCTGGCTGGAAACGCGCGAAAATATTGACGCGGTTGTTGGCCGCTAGCCTGCCCGGGTAATGGCCGGAATTGTGATGGGGCTGAAATGTCCCGTATGCACGGCCGATCTCCATTCTGGGGTCTTCTAATGTAAGTAATTGTAAATAAATGAGATACGTCAAAATGTTCTTGGAACATCCGATGCAACAGCGGGCCTTATAAGTTGCTGGGGTGTACCCAGTAACGGGAAGTGACAAAATGAACCAAACCCTCGCACCGCAAGGGGCTTATCATTTCTTGCGACTAAACTCCGGTTTAACATGCGAGAAAGTCAGAACAACTTAATTATTTGTATAATTTATTTGCGGCAAGCAGCCGCTGGTCTTATTTGTCCCGGTACCATGCCTAGGCCGAACCGGGATAAGAAAGGGATTCGCTATGAAAACACCATCCAAACCTGTTTTATCTTTCGCGTTTGTCACATTGCTGGTGGTCATGACAGGTGGTTGCCAGTCCAAGCATTCCGTGCCATCCAAATCTTCCGCCAGCCAACAGGGAACCACCTATACCTACCATTTGCGTGGCATTATTAAAGGCTTGCCGCAGCCTGGGCAGTTGCCCCAAAGTCTCACAATTAAAGTCGGCCCTATTGCTCATTGGGTCGGCTTAAGCGGAAAAGTCGAACCCATGATGGCCATGACCATGCCCTACCAATTAGCGCATGGTGTAACGCTCAATGGCATTACCACGGGTGATAAAGTGGCCTTTACCTACCAGGTGAATTGGACCGCCGACCGGATGGTCATCACGCAAATCAAGCCATTGCCTAC
>JAJZVR010000051.1 GCA_021847065.1 Planctomycetota bacterium
GTAAGCTTTGGCGCTGCGTGCAGTGCGATAGCCGGGAAGAGCCATAGGGCTTTGGATCGCCATAAATAAGTATCCAGAAAATTCCGGCATCTTTTGCTTGCTGTTGAAGGAGTGTAATGTGTATAATAAACCTGCAGAGGAAAGACCGAGCAACTCCGACCGTTTGCCTCAACATAAGGAGCTTGCCATGGCAAATCAAAATTCCAAATTTGTAGGCGGCAAGTCGGATGCCCTGCCCCCGTCCGATGCAACGCGGCGCTCCGAGCTTCTCGACGCTCCGCCCCCGCGCAGTGTGGCTGGGCGTGGCCGAGTTTCAAATTATCCTGTTTCATTCGCCACCCAGAGCGGCGGACTGCCCAAGAAAGTCGATCAAAGCATTTCGATGGACGATCACCATGAAGAATTGGCTGCTTCCTGCCCATCGGAAGTATTTCTCGGCTGATAAATGTCCAATCTGTAGTGTCGTTTAGACGGGCCACTGCTGGCTTAGGTGTAGTGCGCGAATTGCACCGATCCCACCGGCCTTATAAGTTCGGCGCACCACCTTGTGATGCCTCGCCAAGACTCATTCGGAAAGAAAGCTGTTCAAGTTGTAGAGCCAAATCCACGCTTTGTACCACCACATCAGCCGGTACGTTAAGAGCAACCGGCGCAAAATTCAGTATGCCCTTAATTCCCGCACCAACAAGTTGATCCGCGACACCCTGTGCCGCTTCCACCGGCACAGCCAGCATGGCCACACGAATCTGCAATTCTGATACCACAGCGGCAATATCCTGGTCGGAGCGTATCTGTAATTCCCCTATTTTTCTGCCCACTTTGGTTGCGTCGGTATCAAATATGGCAACCATTCTAAAACCTTTGCGGACAAAGCCCTTATAGGCCAGTAAAGCCCGTCCCAGGTTTCCGGCGCCAACCAGAAGAACGTTCCAGATTTTATCCGTGCCCAGAATTTTTTTTAGTTGCTGGATCAAGTCATCTACCCGATAGCCGATGCCAGGGTGGCCAAACTGCCCGAAGTATGCCAAATCTTTTCGTACCTGCGCGTCAGAATATCCCAGCGCTTCGCCAAGCTGCTTGCTGCTGATGGTGTGCCGATCTCCGCGGCGGAATGATTCCAATTGGCGCAAGTAAAAACTTAACCGGTATACGGCGGGATTTGGTATCTCTTCATTTCGCATCCGACTGTTCCAAGGCAGTTACGATTCTTAACGGCGAGCGATCACACAGGAACCACGCGAACAAGTAGAATTTATCGGCCAGCGGCAAGCGGGTCAAGCGCCGCACACGCAATGCGCCGAAGTTCTCCGAGTGCCAAGCGATCCAGCCAAGCTTGACGATACGGGCCAAAACTGCTAACTTGCTAAGCATAATAAATAACTGTGGTGCGTATCCAGTTAATAAATCATCGAGATGGAATCGAGCTATATTATGAAAAAGAAAAAGATTAAAAAGAAATACGGTAAGAAAAAATTTGGCAAGTGCAGCTAAATTCGGCGCTGATAGGCCGTCTTTAATGAATATCAGTAACCAAGTCTTTATAAAATCCGATTGCTCAATACCTGAGGCATGGGGTACAGTACCTCAATTGTATTGATTATACAGCAATTTGGCGGCGTTATGCGCACCGCATACCACAAAATAAATAGGCTTTCATTTACCGAGTTGCCTCAGAACCAGCCGTCAGGAGCCTGTGCAAGTAATTGCAATCCTGGCCATTACTTGCACAGGCCCCTAGCTCAATAACATCACATTTTCCTTACGTAATGATGGAGAAAAACATGGTTTTATTAGAAAACCCATGAGCCGTTGCCTAAAGCATTATGTTGCATTGCGTCCGCGCGGTAGAATACAGTTATCCGCTGTGGGGATCATTTACATGGCGGGATTGTTTCAGGTTGTCGGGGGTATTGTTATGTTCAGATTAATTCTGCCTGCATATGCTTGGCCGTGGCTGTGCGCAGCCGCGCTAGGCTCTCGCTGTACTTTTTGCGCAAGCCGGTTGCCAAAATGACGGAACACAACAGCCTGCGTTGACCGCCCAGACTCTGGTTGTAGCCACTCCGGGCGACAAACCGGCACCAGGCCAGAAACTATTTTCCAGCGACCAGGCCGCCGCCGCCGCTTTGCTTGCCGCCCTCAAGGAGCAAAATCATCATCAACTTGAACTGATTTTTGGCCCGGACATTAAGGCTCTGGCCTCCGGTGATAAAGTGGAGGATCATCGCCATTTTGAACGATTTGTAGCGCATGCAAAAAAGAGATTCCAACTGGAAAGGGATGGGCGTATGGTGCGAGGCTTTGCATTAATTGCTTATCCTGAAAAATATGGTGCATCTGGAGCCATGACATTTATTGTCAATCAGCAGGGGCAGGTATATCAGAAAAACCTGGGACTCCGGACGATCACACTTGCACGCAATATTCGCTCGTATAATCCGGACACGTCGTGGACACCGGTAAAATAAAGATGAATCGCGTCGATCCGACAATTCGCAAGCGGAACATCTGTACTTGCCGTATCAGGACATATCCGACAATAGCGATATGGCCAAGCTCCATATAATTGTGGAGGATGGCTTCGCTCTTACGCCTCTTTATGCCAATGAGTTTCGGGGTGGCCATCGAGTTTATTGGCCAATCGAGCCAATACAAAAAGCAGGTCGCTTAACCGATTGAGATAAATCAACGGCGCTTCACCGGTTTGTTCTTCTCGCATCAGTTCCACTAAATGCCGCTCCGCTCGTCGGCATACTGTTCGCGCAATATGCAGATGCGCTGCCAGCGGTGAACCTCCGGGAAGAATAAATTGCTTCAGCGGTAAAAGTTCCGCTGTGAAAGTATCAATCTGTTTTTCCATCTCGGCGGCATGCCGCACCTGAATACGATTGACCAAAGCGCTATTGGGTGAATCCAGGGGCGTGGCCAGATCAGCACCAAGATCAAACAAGCCATGCTGCAACTGATTTAAAATCTGCCGCAACTGTTCGTGGCGGCATAAGGATACGGCCATTCCCAGCCAACTGTTTAATTCATCCACGGTGCCATACGTCGCAAGACGCAAATGGTCCTTGCTCACGCGCTTCCCGTCAAACAAAGTGGTTTGGCCATGATCTCCCTGGCGGGTATAAATGCGCATTGGCGGCTCCAAAAACTCACCTTCGGCGTATGCCGGGGGGCGTTATGACAGTGTAGGAGCTGCCCGCAATATGAGCAATAGTTATGGCAAAGATATTGATTTTTGGCGGTACCTTTGATCCCGTGCACAATGGGCACATGCAAACGGCCCGTGCGGCACTGAGAACATTGCAGGCGGATCGAATCATGTTCGTGCCGGCAAATACGTCGCCCCATAAATTATTGCCGGCGATGGCCGCATCCGCTCCACAACAACGCCTGGCAATGCTGCATTTGGCCATTGATGATGATCCCGCCATGGAAGTTTCCGCCTTGGAACTCCTGCGTCCGCCACCAAGCTACACCATTGATACCCTGGCCATCCTCCGCCGCGATCGGCCCGGCGATGAGATGACATTGTTAGTTGGGGCGGATCAACTATCGGCTCTACACACTTGGAAGGAAATGAATGCCATTCTCGAAACGACGCCCATAGCCGTGCTGCCGCGCCCGGGCTTTAAGGTTCCATATCGATCCCCGGGAAACATCCCGGATCATCTTTGGCAAAAGGTGATCACTGGTATTCTGGATATTCCACAATACCCCATTTCCGCAACTGCCATTCGCCAGCGACTGGCGCTGGGGGAGCCGGTGGCGGATCAGATTCCCGCAGCGGTTATGGCGTATATTCGTGAACATGGGTTATATCAGAAGCGTGTTACTTGATTAACCTGTGCAATACGCGGAAAATGAGAGTATGAAAAATCATAGCGATATTGCCATTATCGGCTGCGGCCCCGGCGGGGCGGTTGCCGGGGCGTTGTTGGCGGCCCGGGGATATTCGGTTTCTATTTTCGACCGTGATCATCACCCGCGGCATCATATTGGTGAATCGCTGCTTCCGGCCAGCATGAGCATCCTGCAAAGTATCGGCATGGACAGCGCGTACATGCAGGCTCATCATCAAGGAAAATATGGGGCACGATTTTTCGATCCCGTCGTTAATCGCCTGGAAGTATTCGAATTTGCTTTGCCAGATGATGGCGCACCGCCGCCGACATTTAACGTGATCCGTGAAACATTTGACCTGCAATTGCGTGATATTGCGCAACAGCGCGGGTGCAGAATTTATGAAAACTGTGCCATTGCGACGCTGACGGAAGAGCAAGTTCCAGTGCAAATTCAGAACCACTGTGGTGAAACCCATACGTGTGATTTTGTCATTGACGCTACCGGTTCCGCGGCCATGTTGGCGCGAAAACTGGGCCATCGGGAAATGCTTCCAGACTTTGGTCGGCTGGCTATTTACAATTATTTTTCCGATATTCCCGCCCCGGAATCGGCCGACGCGTTTGAACGCCAATATATAACGATGCACCTCATTGACGGCGGATGGATATGGTTTATTCCGTTACGCGATGGCAGCACGAGTGTTGGTGTGGTATTAAAAAGCGCGGCGGTTGGGAAAAATCTTAATTTGCAGCAGCAGTTTTTGGCCGCCGTACGCCAGTCCCCATTGTTGCATCAGCGACTGGCGCAAGCCACGCCGCTGGCATCCTACCGTGCGGCCAGTGATTACAGCTATTATTGTGGCCAAAAAGTCGGACCGCGCCATGTTCTTATCGGTGATGCGGCTGGTTTTCTCGATCCCATTTTTTCCAGTGGTGTACATCTTGCGATAACCTCCTCGGCGCGCGTGGTAGATGCTGTTGATGCGGTATTGCAACGGGGAGAACATTCTGCTTTGCGGCAATATCAGGCCGATATGGAAGCGGCAATGCGCGTGTTCCAGGCGTTTGTGGAACGGTTTTATCGGCGCGATCTGGTTCGGAATCTCTTTTTTTCCGCAGATAAAAATCCCCTCATGCGCAAGGCCATTATTAACATTCTCGCCGGACATGTTTGGGATTTGACCAATCCTCTTATTCAAATGCTTCAATCCAATATCCCCAAAGATGTCTGCTGTACTGATATTGCCGAATCGGGCCATTGTGAAAACGATAAAGCCGCAGTGTCAGTATTCCCAACACCCGAAATTACCCCAACTTTGCCAACGCCATACGCCGGAAGCCGATGAACCCAGCACACTATTTTCAGCCAGTCGCCGTAACCGGTATCGGAATGATTACTGCACAGGGGAATACTGCCGATGAATCTTGGCGGGGAATCCGGTCCGCCGCGGATGTGATCAGGCCATGGGATGGGCCGCTGCCTGCCGCGTTGCGGAATATTAAAGTGGCCGCGTGTGAGGCGTTTCCGCGTCCCTTGGATTTCCCCGATCGATTATGGCGCAGGCTTTCACGCACGCAGCAACTCGCGTGTATCAGCACCGATGAGGCATTGCAAAATGCCGAATTGCCAAATTGCCAAATCTCCACCGATCCGCCCATGGGTTGTTTTGTCGCTACCACCGTTTGCGGCATGGATTTATCCGAGCGCTTTTATCAGCAATACCGACTCAACGCGGACGCGGCGGATATCGATCTCATGCGGCGTATGCAGCCTTATGAGGTGCTATCCTTGCTCTACCGCCGACATGGCTTTTCCGGTCCGGGGTATATGAATCTCACAACATGCGTCGGTTCCGCGATGGCCATTGGCGCTGCGTGTGATGCTATTCATACGGGCCGTTGTGAATTGGCCATTGCCGGTGGGGCCGAGTCGCTGTGCCAACTGTTGATAGCCGGCTTTAATTCTCTGCGTCTGGTTGCACCCGATGGCTGCCGGCCCTTTGACCGCAACCGTCCGGGAATCACCGTCGGCGAAGGTTCGGCCATGCTGGTGTTGGAGTCCATGCAAAGTGTGCGGCGGCGTGGGGTAAATCCGATCGGTTATATCAAAGGCTTTTCCGCCACATGTGATGCGTATCACATCACCAAACCTGAACCGGCCGCAATGCAGGCAGTGCGGGCCATCCGGCAGGCCCTGCAAAAAGCACGCCTTACACCGCAGCACCTTGATTACATCAATGCCCATGGCACCGGCACGCATGATAATGATGCCACAGAGGCCGTTGCCATCGCACAGGTATTCGAATCATCTCCCGCTATTGCGCCGGTAAGTTCCACCAAGCGCCTCACTGGCCATACGTTTGGTGCTGCCGGGGCTATTGAGGCGGCGATCTGCCTGTTGGCTTTGCGGCATGGTGTGTTGCCGCCCAATGCCGGATCTGTTGATCCCGATCCGCAATGTCATCTGCCGTTGGTGCGCACCGCAACATCCAAACCCATTACGACGGCGCTTTCCTGCAACCTCGCCTTTGGCGGAAATAATACCGCACTGGTATTTTCACGCGATGCCCAAGTAGCCACAGCGGCGGAGGAATTCGCATGAATGTAGTAAAAATGGCGGTCTGCGGTTGGGGGATTTACAGCGATCAATTCGCTAACGCCGCCGTTCTAACCGCATCGGTGCAAAAGCTTATGGGTAACACCGAGTCCACCGCATGTGCTGCATCAACCGGCGATAGAACCCAATCGCTCTTTCCAGACTTGGATTCGGCCATACATGCCCTGGATGAAGTCAGTCAACACGCTTTTCGTGCGTTGCATGAAGCTCTGAGCAGCGCCGAGACCATAACGCCGGATCGCACCGCGTTGCTGCTTTTATCCACCTGGGGACCAATGGACAACACCGTGGGCTTTTTAAACAGCATGTTGGATGCCGATGGGCGCTATGCTTCGCCCCGGCTTTTCACGCGCTCCGTATATTCCACAGTAGCTTCTCATGCTGCCATTTATTTTGGCATTCATGGCCCGTGTGAAACGCTGGCCCAAGGGCAGTGGCCCATCTGTTGCGTTTTGGATCGCGCTGCGGATTTACTGGCCTGCGGCCATGTGGATTATGTTGTTGCATGCTGGGCCGATCAGGCATCCGCAGTTGCTAAAGACTTGTGCCGACGTTCCGTTGTCGGCCTTGATCGGAAGGAATTCTCCCGGTTTACATCCGATGAAACCGGCTACGGCGCCGTCGCAATTGTGCTCAAACGAATCGCGGACGCGTCATCCGGCAATATCCTCTTGGAAATCCCTGACCATACCGCAGCCCCCGCCGCGATGACCGCCCCTGGTGCAAAACTGAAGATTCACAGTTTCCCCACCGACAGTGCCGCTCACCTTGCCGTTGCCATCGCCACCGCCGTAGCCGGAAAACCACCCGTTCAATACACCGAGACCCATTCGCGCGGTTCCGCACGCATTGTGCGTATTACATCGGTATCCAAAACACCGATGTAAGAGTTATTGTCATCCGGTCACGGCCTTATTTAAAACATCTGCATGCCACTAAAAGCAAGCGTCCCAAAATGCTGTTGGCGATAATCCAGACCACACTCTTTACGCTGCGACGGCTCGTCCGCGGCTGCGAAGCTGAGTCCTCGGCTCTACCGAAGCGGTTCGTTTTTCGTTCCCAGCGCTTTACACCGTTACGCCCGCGTGAACATTTGATAACGGTCATTCGCAGAAGCGACGTTGGGCCTATTAACGCTATTGCGGTGGGCGTTATTTAGCCACCAGCGAATCCAGCGCGGCCTTGAATTCGCGTTCAGGCTGAAGCCCCACGAACTTCTTGGCAATCTGTCCTTTATTAAACAGTATGACCGTTGGAATTGCGCTGATATTAAACTTCATGGCGATATTACGGTTAGCATCGGTATCAACCTTACCGACTTTTACTTTGCCTTGATACTCGGTGGCGAGCTTTTCAATAGTGGGGGCCAGCATGCGGCAGGGGCCGCACCATTCGGCCCAGAAATCTACAAGTACTGGTTCGCTGTTATCCAAAACCTGCTGCTGAAAGTTTGCATCAGTGAGGGTTAAAACGTTTTCGCTGGCCATAGCCAATTTCTCCAAATGTCTCTGCCGCCATTACTCAAAAGCGACATGGAAATGCTAGACGCGCAATGGCCAAGTGTCAAATCGGGGTTTTATTTCGGGTTAATGGGAGGTGCCCGTTTTCATCGGGAAGTCGTTAACCTGCGATTCGGCATACCTCTGCGGGGCGGGAACAATGAGCGGCAACGGGAAAACAGCCTTTCCGGCGGTAATAATGTCGTATCGCACGCTCGGCGGCGATAAATCCATGGCAATCTCCGGTGCAATCGACCACACCTTTGATCGTTGGTTATAATGTTGGTGGAAGAAAAAGGAATGCTGAACATGGCAAAAAAGACTAAACCGATGGATTTCACGCGCCGTAAGTGTAAAGCCTGCGAAGGCGGGGCTAAACCCTACTCTGAAAAGCAGATTAACAAACTCCTGAAATCTCTTCCCGATTGGGAATTTCGCAACGGTTCGCTGGTTCGGGCGTTTGAATTTATGAACTTCTACCAGACCATGGCCTTTGTTAATACGGTCGCGTGGCTGGCGAATATGGAGAATCATCATCCGGACATGGAGGTTGGTTACAGCCGTTGCGTGATACGGTATAACACCCACGCCATCGGTGGAATATCGGAAAATGATTTTATTTGCGCCGCCAAGATCAATGCGATCCTGGCGCTGTAAACAAGGCGTCATGAGAAGGAAGTTATGGCCGAAATATCCAATAAAAAACGTAAAGTGCTCATTCTTTCCGCCTCCGCCGGTACCGGGCATGTGCGGGCCGCGGATGCTCTTTTACAGATATGTCAAAAGCACCCCGGCGTAGGGGAGGTGCAGCATTGGGATATGCTGAAATATACCACCCGGCTGTTTCGGCATATTTACTCGCAGGTATATCTGGACTTAATTAACAAAGCCCCGCGTATGCTGGGCTGGATTTACGATACCTTTGATACACCGTGGCGCAATGAAAAAATGCGTATGGCGTTTGAAAAATTCAACGCCGGCCCGTTCCTCAAGGCGGCCATGGCCTTTGAGCCGGATCATATTATCTGCACCCATTTCACGCCTGCCAGCCTTCTGGGCTGGTTGTATGAAAAGGGTAAAATCCCTGTCAAACCGGCCATTGTGGTTACAGATTATGACTGCCACGCCATGTGGCTGAACCGCACGTATCAGCAATATTTTGTTCTGCTGGATGAAACCCGCGAGTTTTTGGTACAGCTCGGTATTGACCCGGCCCGTATAACCATGTCCGGCATTCCGATTGATCCGGTTTTCATGGAAAATAAATCCCGATCAGAAGTATGCCGTAAGCTGGGTCTGGCGGATGATCTTTTTACAATTCTCGTTTCCGCCGGTGGTTACGGTGTCGGCCCTGTCGAAGCACTATTGACTGAATTGCTTAAAATAAAGCGGCCGGTGCAACTCGTTGTGATTGCCGGACGCAGTGAAGAATTAAAACAGCATCTGGATCAGATTGCCGTCAGGCAAAATCGCAATTCATCCGCCCGGGTGGTTTCTGTTGGCTTTACCCCGCTGATGGATGAATATATGGCGGCGGCGGACATGCTGCTGGGCAAGCCCGGCGGCCTGACCACCAGCGAGGCCATGGCGAGAAATCTGCCGTTGTGTATTGTAAATCCCATTCCGGGGCAGGAGGAACGTAACTCCGCTCATCTTCTGGAATTGGGCGTTGCCATTCGCAGCAACAATCTGCCGACGCTGGCATGGAAAATTCAAAAACTTATTGACGATCCACAACGTCTGGCACGCATGAGGGAAAACACGCGGCTGCTGGCTCACCCGGAAGCGGCACAGACCATCGTCAACACGGTTCTGAGTCTGCCGTTGGATGCCGAATCGGACGATATGCTCAAGCGGCGGCCATTTTTTTCGGGCCGCTGGGCGAGATCCCGCATGTTACGCAAACGCCGGCTCAGTAAAGTCAGTATTGCCCAGCCTTCCTGATTGTGATTCATGTTGTATACCGATGAACTTGATTATGCGATTCCGCCGGAATTAATTGCCCGTAACCCCGTGCATCCGCGGGATCACAGCCGCCTGTTGGTCTATCGCCGCAGTGTCGATTGCATTGAAGATTGTCTTTTTTCCGACCTGCCGCAACTGCTTGCCCCCGGCGATCTGCTGGTTGCCAATGATACGCGCGTGCTGCCGGCCAAACTCACGCTACGCAAGGAATCCGGCGGTATAATCACCGGGCTTTTTATTGCTGAACTATTACCAGGTAAATGGCGTGTCATGTTGCGCACCCGTGGCCGCGCAGCACCGGGCCTGCGCCTTGTCGTAACGGCGGAACGCTCAAATGCCTGCGTTTACTTAAAATTATTGGAACGTGAATCGGAAAAAGGGCAATGGCTTGTGGAGGTCAGTGACACGCGGCCGGCGTATGAGGTATTGGCTCGAATTGGCCAAGTGCCCTTGCCGCCATACATCGAAAAAGCTCGAGATAAAAGCAGAAAAACCGCGGTAAGTGATACCGAGTGTACATTGCCGCAGGCAGGTCGACCGGGTGATTGGATGGGGGACCAATGTTGTGATGCGGAAAGCTATCAAACCATTTATGCCCGTTCAGCGGGTGCCCTGGCGGCTCCAACCGCCGGCCTGCATTTCACTCCCGAAGTGTTTGCGGCTCTGACTCAACGCCAGATACTCCGTGCGTTTGTCACGCTGCATGTCGGCCTGGGAACATTTCTTCCCGTCGAAGCGGCCACGTTGGATAAGCACCCCATGCACGCGGAATCATTCATGATTCCGCGTGCCACCGTGGAGAGTATTCGCCGGCACAAAGCCGCGCAAAGTCGAATTGTGCTGGTCGGTACCACCACCGTTCGTACCCTGGAAACCATGGCCCACGCCATTCTGGATACGTCCAGGCCCGCGGAAGATTTATCGGGTTCCACGAATTTACTGATTCAACCTGGTTACGTTTTTCAACTCACCGACGCGTTGATTACTAATTTTCACCTGCCGCGCAGTACATTGCTGGCATTGGTCGGGGCGTTAACAGGTCTTTCCAAGCTCAAAGATATTTATCAGCACGCCATAACTCGGCGTTATCGTTTCTACAGTTTCGGCGACGCCATGCTGATTCTACCCTGATGGATAACTACCATCATCAGGGCAGAACCGTTGATCCTCTCAATATCCTGAACGTCGAATCAGGTTCGCTTGGAGCGATATTCCGCGTAGACCACATAAGGCTCAATCGATGCTGATAAAATCTGCGCAGGCTTATCAACGGCCCGCAGGCATAAGGCAATCACATTCTTACCGCCGGGCCTGGTGTCCAGCCAGCATTCCGGAAGATAATATTCTCTTTGTCCGCCGCCTTGCCAGAACCGGCCATATTCATGGCCATTGAGATAAATAAAGCCCGTTCCAGTGGCTTGGATTTTAAGGCACCAGGTCAGCCAGATGTCCGCATCTACATGCGGTAATGTAAATTCCAGACGATGCCAGGAAAGCAATTCCGCTTGGGCATCATTGGACGCCTGCCCTGTCAATGAATGCCGCTTCCATGCCGAATCATCAAAGTCAGGCTTTTGCCAGCCTGATTCAAGCCCGGTTGGCTGTGGCGCAAATTCCATTGCTCCAACCATTGCCGACAATGCCGATGACGCCGTGGCGGAAATCAGCTTTACGCCACCAAGACCGCCGGCACCATCTACATTCTGCACCAGTACGGCGATGGTGTTTTTTCCGACATGCAGCAATTTATTGGCATTGAAGGTCCAGTCGCGGTCCCAACTATTGGTGGTGCCCAGGAGCCTGCCATTGACAAAAATCCAGCCGTTATCATCAATGCGGCTGAAGTGCAAAGCGGTTTTGTGCGCTGCGATGTCCTGCGGGGTCATGTGCAGCATGGTGCGGAATACGGCACTGGAATGGGGGCGGTGAATCTGCACGGCGCTTAGAGCCTCGGACGGTGTTGTTTTCTGCCAGCCGGCAGTCGCTGTATCGGTGGCAATGTAGGCCGCATGTTTGGGATCTTTTGGCTGCTGAACATGTTTCATGCGCCATGGGTTAATGAGTTTGCCGGCAATCGAGCTGGGCACCATGGCAATATCATCAATGCCGTAAAGTGATTCCATCTCCATTCCGCCGTTGGGGTGGCCGCGGTTTTCATATACCAATGTCGCGGTGTGTTCGCCGGATTCGGGCGGCTGTTGCGGAATGTACATGGCCGCGGCACCGGATCCCGCTTTGGGATATAGCAGTTGCCCATCGAGAATCGCTGTGGCACTGTCGGAATTGTTGAGTGTGGCCGCTAATGCGACCGTTGAAATCTGCGGAGGCAGGGCGTTGAGATTCATCCGCGCACGGTAATAACTGAATCCACTGACATACACGCCGAGTTCCGCCAGCGACTGCCGGGGCTTGATGGACCGCCAATGGCGTGGTTCCGGATCGGCGGCGGATTTTACTGAATGTATGGTTACACCCGATGGCAGATTGGCAGGACGTTTTTGCGCCTCCTGCGGTTCCGGCAGCCATTTTCCATCAGCGGCGGAAGTTACTCCGGTTGGCAGATACAAAATCTTGGAACCAAATGGTTCTAATTCATATTGGAAATCAACCGTCCCCACGCCGGCAATCGCCGCGTGCGCTGTGCCGCTGCGTGAATGGCCATGTTGATCCGTGCGGATAAACAGATAAATGCCGCCGTCCGGTGCCTTGCGGGCCGCGAGATGAACATCGGAAAATCCGGTTTTCCCCTTAAGGTCAATGGCATTGGACCGAGCCAATGCCGCGCCATGTTCTTTCAGCATGGCTGCTAGAGCTTTAACGCGGAGATATTTGGCTCCCACGCCGCCATTTTCTCGAATTGGAGCGCTGTAATCATACGAGGTTGCAATGCCAGCCGCCGGTCGCCCACCGAAATTAGTTCCGCCGAAGAGCATGTAATAATTGATCATTGTCACGCCGTTTTGAATGCAGAAGAGCGTGAGATTATTAATCTGCGGCGGAATTAAGTCCGCGCGATAATGATCTTCATGTATGCGAAGCGGTGGAACATTGTTAACGCCTGAAAACCACCCGCCCTGCAGTTCGGCGGTCATCAACGGCGCGTCGCTTTGCCCTTCACGTATAGACTTAATGGATCCCAGCACACCGTCAACGCCCCAGCCCGGATAAAAATCCATCGTATCAAAAACCCGTCGCAGGAGCGGATTTTTTGCTCCCATCACGCAACTTCCCCAGTTGATAAACAACGGTACTTCAATGCCGTTTTTCAACGCTCCGGTAACCAGTGATTCAACGTATGTCTGTTTGACCGACTTGGGAAAGGACGGAAAGTCGTATTCGTTTTCCACCTGAAAAATCAAGACGCCAGCTTCGCCCGGCGCTTTGCGGGTAATCTGATGTTTGGCGATGACCGGGCAAGTCGCATTGTACCAGTGCCGGCTCCAGTCCATAAAAATCGGATCGTCACTTCGCAGCCATTCCCCTTTATATCCCTTTGGCTTTTTGGTCATCAGCCATTGTGGAAAGCCTCCGGTATCCCATTCGGCACAGATATACGGGCCGGGTCGAATGCTGACATAAAGGCCAAATTCCTGCGTTGCCATGGTCAACCAATCATCCAGATCGGTCATATCTATTTTAGAGTAATCATCCAGACCTGATGGCATTTCCATTTCGTGTATATTCCATGCGACGTATGTCTGAACGGTGTTAAATCCCGCTTCTTTAATTTTCGCAAAACGCTCCCGCCATAAGGGTTTGGCGCAGCGGTAATAATGAAAACTGCCGCTGTACATAAAAAATGGTTTATCGTCCAGTATCAGAGAATTTCCGTCATAGCGGATGCGGTGGGGGTGAAAAAATGGCCGTGGCGGAAGGTCTCGCGTGGAGGCACAGACCACATGCTGACCACCATCCAAAGCGGCTGCGACCGAAACAACGCCCGCCAATTTTACAAAATCCCGGCGATTGAGAGGAGATGATCCATTTTCCATATCGCGTTTCCTTTTTTTAAATATGATCCACGCCCATGCTGCGTATGTCTTTCCAGCGTGAATATGGTACGTTACCGGCTTACCGATTGTTTGACAACCTTGTTGCTTCTCCTCGCGAGTTGTTCGTTGATCGCTGGTGGATCGGCGATAATGCCACCGGCTTCGGTGTGCGTCTGGTGGTAGAGTATTTACAAAGCCTTGGTGCGTAAATCGCTGTGCATGACCAAGAGTTTTTTCAAGCATAAATAAAGCGCGTAATGCTTTACCAGGTCGCCCTGATTTCCGATTTTGTCCGAATGGTCATACGCCATCACGACTTCTCCGCTGAGCAATACAGATGAACTGATTGTAATCGATCTTCCCTGTGCCGTGGTATTGGGAGGGAATATCAGCATTGGCGGCCTTGTTCAGTAATCGCAGTATTGATCAGTATTGGTCGGTAGATTCAGTAATGGGCGCGACCCACGGTCGCGGCTTTATGGGGGGATGATGAAAACAATTTGGATACCAATTTTACAACCTGCCCCCGGATGAAATAGCAATTATTGAGCAATCCAAGCAGGCAGGTGGATGGGCGGGCAATGCTGAAGGGTGTTCCACTTCGCGTTCGGTTGCGAGGTGTTTCGGATACAATACCTGTTAAGGATTTGGACATCCGAGGCTTTGCGGAATCTGTCCCGGGCCGCGCGCCGGTCAGCGTTTCTTTTTGGTTGATGAATCCACAATCAAAATCTGTACAATCATCGAAATGCCGCCCGCCGCCGCCAGGAGGAACAAGATAATGGCCAGTCCCGGATACCCGAAGAGCCGAAACTCTGTTTTAATGCGCATCATCAGAGCTGCGCCAATAATCAAAGCCGCCAGAATCAACCCCTGACTGATTCGGTTGGCCACTTTTTGAAAGCCGCTCATCAGTTTGTCTTCATCAATGGCCTGGACCTTGAATTCCAGATCGTTATTGCCAATGGCATCGAGAATACGATTGACCCGTGTGGGTAATTTTTCGGCAAATTCCTTGGCTTCCATGATGGTGCTGTAAACATTGCCAAATGTAGCGCTTTGCGTCAGGCGTTGTTGCAGGATTTTTGTGGCATTGCGCCGCAAAGATTCGTTGGGATTAAATTCCGGATCAAGTGTGGCGCCGAGTCGATCCAGATTCAGCAGTGTCTTGCCCAGCATGGTAAATTCTGTGGGCATCCGAATGCCGCAGTCCGCCGCGATGCTCCCCAACTCCAGTACCACCCGGCCCATGTCAATATGTTTGAGATTGTTGTCCTTGTTTTGGGCAACAAGCGCATTGACCGCCCGGTTCAATTTAGTCTCATTGAAATCCTCCTTTTTCTCGCCCACATCAATAAGCCGATTGACCGCCGCGTCGGTTCGGCTCTCGCTTAATGCCAGCAGCAACTCCAGGAGTTTGTCCTGGAAATGTGGTGAAATGCGAGCGACCATTCCCAAATCCAATAAGGCAATACACGAGTCATTGGTAAGCAGAACATTTCCCGGATGTGGATCGGCATGATAAAAACCATCCACCAGTATCTGCTGCAGGTAAGCCTGGAAAAGCTCCTCCGCCAGCATGGCGCCATCCAGTTCCAATCGCACCACCGGGCTTAAGGTCGTGATTTTTTGTCCGGCGATATATTGCATCGTCAAGACCCGGGATGTCGAAAGATCTTCTATTGGGGCGGGTACCCGCAGGTGTTTGAATTCTTTCAGATTGCTCCCCAGTGTTACGAGATTCCGGGCTTCCTGACGGTAATCCATTTCACACAAAATCGTTCTTTCAAATTCTTCCACCATCGGTCCAAATTCATACCGTTTGCCCAGCTCCGTATGTCCATCAAGAAAATTCGCCACTTCGTGCAGGGATGCCAGGTCATCGGCCACTTGCCGGCGAATTCCCGGGCGCTGAACTTTTACCACCACCGCGCGGCCGTCACGTAATGTGGCCCGATGCACCTGCCCCAATGATGCCGCCGCCAGCGGATGCGGATCAATTTCCAGAAATACGCTCGTGAGCCGAACGCCAATTTCCTCCGCCAGAATCGCTTTTGCCTCTTCAAACGGAAACGGCTGAACTTTATCCTGCAGTCGGGTTAATGCGTGCAAATACACCGGCGGCATAATGTCGGGCCGCGTGGAAAGTAACTGGCCGAGCTTGATGAATGTCGGCCCCATTTTCTCCAGATCATCCGCGAGTTTGTCGGCCTGGGGTGCCTGCTCCTCCGCCTTGGGCCGGTCTTCCGGTTCCAGCATCCCCGCCACACCAGCCGCCTTCGCCCAGTCCGATCGACCATACTTATAAAACAGCCATGCGATGTCCTTGTAACGGCTCAAATGCTTCGGCTTAAGCGAAAGGCTCATAACGTCTCCTTGAAAATATTCAAAAATGCCCACCACGCAATGCGGCTTCTCCGCGCTTCTGAAGAAGAGCCTGCACGCGTTATTGTGATTATAGCCACCCTGGGGCGGGATTACATAAGATGCAATGATTTAAAAGTGTTTCAGCCCCACCCTGTGGCGCGCGGTAAACGCCGTGCAAATCTTCCGCCACTATCTCTCACGTTGCCGCTGACCGCCGGCGCAACGGCGGATCAACGCACACCGGAATTGCGTTTCTTCTGTTGTTCGGCCAGTAAGCCCTGGAGCATTTTAATGGCTTCCCATGCCTGCATGGGGGACATGCGGTCCAGATCCAGGGACTGCAATTGACCGACCACCTGTGATTCCACGGGATCAAACAGCGCACTTTGCGGTGATACCACCGTCGAGGCGGCGCGGGGTTTTCCGCGGCCAACATGCACCGCCAATTGCTCCATGAGTTGCCTGGCGCGTTGAATAACACTGCGTGGAATTCCCGCCAGCCGTGCCACCTGTACGCCATACGATCGATCCGCGCTGCCGGGCACAATGCGGTGCATAAATAGAATCTGATCTTCCCACTCGCGCACCAGCACATTGTAATTAACCACCGCCTTGCTGCTGTGGGCCAATTGCGTCAGCTCGTGGTAATGCGTGGCAAACAATGTCCGGCAGCGCGTTGTCCCGGCCAGAAATTCCGCGATCGCCCAGGCTAGAGCCAGGCCATCCAGCGTGCTGGTGCCCCGGCCAACTTCATCGAGTATCACCAGTGAATTCTCGGAAGCGTGTAAAAGAATATTGGCCGTCTCCGTCATTTCCACCATAAAGGTGCTCTGTCCCGCGGCCAGATCATCCGCCGCGCCCACGCGTGTGAAAATACGATCCACCAAGCCGATCGTGGCCTGTTTGGCCGGCAGATAAAAGCCCGCCTGCGCCATAATTACCAATAGCGCGGTTTGCCGGATATACGTGGATTTACCCGCCATATTTGGCCCGGTAATCAATTGCAGCGTTGGGCCATCCGCCGGAAGCTCAATATCGTTAGGGACAA
>JAJZVR010000052.1 GCA_021847065.1 Planctomycetota bacterium
TGCCGGACGTTATCCGGAATAATGAACGCCACAACATTATTTTTGTGAATAAACTTTTGTAAGAGTGTGGGATAATCGGCCGGTATACCCCCGCCATATAAGCCATAGTTATAAAGGATGGCGACTACCTGCGAATGCTGAAATCGCGGGGGATTGGCGGCGGGCATGTTGATATATCCTCCGACCATTGAAAACTGGAAATGGGCTTCCGCCTGCCAGAGCATGCTGGCACCTTCATAACCATAAGGAAGGATGATGACATTATCACCGGGCTTGAAATATCGAGCGCAGGCGGCCGAGGTGAAAAAAGAGGGAACTTGGGCGGGAAAGACCCAGAATGCACCATCAACTTGCGGAACCAGAAATAAGATCGACAGCCCCGCCAGGAGTATCTTGGTGCATCGACGCACCTTTGATGCGGCCAACCACCAGGCACTGATGACCGCGGCAACCAAAGTGGCATACAGCGGAAAACGTGATGGCAAGGCATTGTCGATCAAGGGCAGATGCACGAACAGCATCCAGGGCAACATGACCGGCAAAGTGTGCCCCAAGATGCCCAGCCGTGCCCCCAGACTGGCCACAACGATGGTGGCGAGGATCAGAATCGTCATTCTCGCTGATGGCTGGCTGGAAAACTCACGGATGAATAATACGATGATCAAAATCATCGGTGCGCCCAGAAAAGCCAGTTGCTCGCTTAAGTTCCCGCTGAAGGCCGAGGAAATGGGGGAAAAAAACTTGCCGCCCAGGGCGGTCAGCGGCGTAGGAATCAAATAATTCAGCGGATCGGTGTAATAGCGATCCGGTGGATTAAGCGGGCCGCGAATAAAACCTTTGAAAAAAATGTAATAAAACAGCGGTGAGAGGATTACCGCCGTCATGGCCAATGCGGCGATGGCTTCCACCAGAGGCTGGTAACGCTCCAGGCCGAGCTTTGAATCGCGCACAACGGCAATATCAAAAATGACGGCCATGAGGGCAAAAAGTATCGTGGTGGCGAAGATTTCAGTGGAAATTCCGAATTGGAAAACCAGCAGCACACAGATCAGTATAAGATATGGCCACCGGGAAAGTTTTCCACGCCGGCGCAGGAGATAGACCCACACCAGCAGCGGAATCGCCGCCGTAAAGGTCAGAAAGAGATGTCCAGGTGTGAGTTCTCCAAACGCATAGGTTGAAAATCCAAATACGCCGCCCCCGAACAGCGATGGCAGGAATTTGTTTTTAGTAATTTCGCGCCCCAGCAGATAGGCCGACCAGGCGGCCAGAACTGGAGCAAGTAATGCGACGACATTATAACTGACAATCGGCCCCCATCGCGCTGTAATGGGCCAGAACATCAGAGCCAGAGTTGGCAGAGAGGTGCACCACACGAGATCTTGCCCCACCGGTGCCCAGAGCGCATGGGTCATCAACGGATTGACGCCATGCCCAATTGCCCATGGCCACCACGCCAGGCTCCAGAGAGCAACCGAGGTGTCGGTGATTTGTCCGGCGATGACCGCATGGCGCAGATCCGGATGCTGCGACCACAGCAGAAGTATCGTTGCCAGCGCACCATAGACCAGCAGGGCGGCGGTACCGGCAATACATGATTTCATCATAGATTCCCTCCATTCCGAGGAGCCAGCCCACGTATGGCCCGCCAGGCGCTGCGCAGGCTGAAAAATATGGAAGCCATCACGAGCAATATAAACCCCAGATGCCCAACCATCAGCCAAACCAGAGAAATCAACCGATGTTTATGGAAATCATTTGTCAATTGTAAGATCACGCCATGCACCTGAAAGGTTTCATCCGCAGATGTGACGGCCACGGCAATGAAAATATATCCCGCCAGTATTGCCATTTGAAATTTGGCCGCCGAACGACCATGTGCTTTAAGCCATTGATTGTTATCCCAGGCCGAAAACCAGAGGGCCAAACCAGGCAGAAAGGTCAAGCAAGGGCCCAGAAGGTGTGTAACAGCCGCAAGCCATTTGTGTTTACGCGTTACTAAATTAATATTGGGTTCGTCCTTGATTCAACACCCATTACGCTTACATTCATACTCCGAATTACCAACGATTCATCGCGCTATTTATTGCCCCAACCGCATGGATGCACCCGCATAGTTCCAGCGCGTGATATTTGACTTTTAGAATTCGGGCCTAAGGAACGGGCCCGAAATAACTTCCCTATTTAAGAGGTATCAGGGGTGGCCCGATAGTTCCACTGGGGCAGGAACGAATCGAAGCGGATTTTCATGTCGCGTTTGAATTCTTTGGTGTATTTGCGTCATCATCCGTTCAACTTGAATTCCGTAGCCCTTCGGAACTTTGACATCCAACCCATCGGTTAATCTCGGCACGCCGGGACTCTACCATTAAGCAGTTGCTCGCGAATCCAGCGGGCTGATTTCATGGATTTGATCTGCCGTTCGCGCCGTACCGCGGAAGCCCGTGAGGGATGCGATTCCGTCCAGCGGATTATCCACGGTCCCCTGGCTCGCGTGTATTTAAACGAGGATTCAACTGATTGATCGTTATGCTGCTGGACACGGCGTTGCACATCCTCCGTGCTGCCAACATAAAATCGTCCAGCAGGATTTTCCAAGACATACACCCAGAACGCATGAGAAGAGTCATCCAAACTCCGCGGGTAGGATTCGAACCTACAACCGATCGGTTAACAGCCGATTGCTCTACCATTGAGCTACCGCGGAAAAAAGGCTTCCGCCAAATTTATACTACCGGAGTAGGATTCGAACCTACAACCGATCGGTTAATCCCGGCGCGCCGGGACTCTACCATTGAGCTACCGCGGAAAAAAGGCTTCCGCCAGAATTTATGGGCAGAGCCGGAATCGAACCGGCGACACAAGGATTTTCAGTCCTTTGCTCTACCAGCTGAGCTATCTGCCCGCCGAGCCAAGCAATTTACGATACCATGCCTGAAACTGCAAGTCTATAGGAGTCTTTAACAGGATAATTAATCCGTTAATCCGTAAGATTGAACTCGTGCAATAACAATTCAAATTGCTTGTGATATTCCGTACCGCCAATTTGCTTTCCATAAAGAGCGACAAGCTGCTTAAGCGAGGCCCGCGTTTGATCTTCATAGGCACTGGCTTTTACGTTACAGCGAATCAGATAATAGTAGGCTTGCCAGTAGATTTCTGAGCCAGGCTCGAGTTGTGGAATAAGCCGCACATAAATGCTGTGTGCGTGGCTAAAATGTCCCGCCGCGTATAAGGCTCGGGCGGCACCGATAAAATTGGTCATATCGCCCGGTCGTTGCTTTTCCAGGGTCTTAAATAACTCCCATGCCTGTTGGCCCTGACCAGCGCGGCTGAGTTCAGATGCCATGATCTGTTGGTAGGCATATATATCATCTTTATTTTTTTTACCGGGCTGGCTTTGCAGCGAAAGAATCAACTGGTTCAAAAGAGCCGCCGCGCTGGCGGCAAGACGTTGCGACTTACCGGGATCGGTGTGTCGAAGGCGTCGGCTTTCCTGATCATACTGGCCGATGAGGCCTTTGATAACGTCCGCGGAATTCTGCGTGGACTCACTGGCAAATTTCTGAACCAGCGGGAGAATTTTGTTGTTTTCCCCGGCGAGCTGATACTGCCGAATGCGGTAACGCAAAAGAATTCCACGCAATTTTGGCGAAAGCTTGCCATCCATAGCGGTAAGCTGATCCAGAATTTTCCCGGCCCGATAGGGATTTCGCAGCGGATCAATGGCCGTTCCAGCCTCGAGCATGAGAATATTAACACGGTAATTTCTTGCTCGAGCCAGCGCCTTTTTGGTGGCGGATGCGGGCGGATGATCCAGCAGTCGCAGATAATTGGATGCGACTTTCAGCAATTGCCGGGCGGCGCGGCGTTGCTGTATTTTGGGAAGTTTTTTGGTTCCCATGGCGCTAAGTTCTTCCGCGCTGATGCGCACCAACTGATATTGCGCGTCGAGATACAGCGAAGCGGTCGATGGAATTTCATCAAATAATTTAATGGCCTGCGCATATTGCCCGGAATTTTCGAGTTGCAGCGCGTAGGGAAAGCGAATCTGTGGATCATGAAAATGCCGCCAATCAAGACTGATGGCCTCGGTGGTAAGGGTTTTAATGCTCGTGGGCACCTGGCGAGATTCATTAAGTTGCGCCAGTTCAGAGAGGGCCATGGCAATGGCATGTTTGGCCCGTAGATCGGTCGGTGCCATCCGCACGAAAGCGACGTTCATACGGGCGGCAAGCTCCATTTCTCCCAGTTGTGATGCGGTGATGGCGGTAATCAGTGTGGCCTCGGCTCGGATGGCCGCAGGCAGATTTTTCTGCTTTCGCAAGCTTTGAGCCGTAGCCAGAGCCTGCCGCTGGCTTTCAGTCGCGGGGTTCTGAGCGTCCAGCCATGCGCGGGCCAGGACTTGCAGAGCTGTCAGCTTAGCCACGGCGACATTAACCGGAATACTTTGTGCCAGATGGGAAAAAATCAGGCTTTGATATTGCGGGGCTTTACTGATGACATCACTGACGATTTTTTCCGCCGCCGCCTCGGCTTTCGCACGCTGATCCGGATCTTTCAGGGTTTTGGCTGATGCGGTCGCAATGCGGAAGGCTAAAAGCTGTTCCCCCATTTTAGCGCTGACGGAGTTGGCTGCGGCCTGTTGGGTGGTCCAGGCCATAAATGTTTTAAGTTTGGCGGCGGCCTGATGGTATTTTCCGCTGCGGAGCAACGCTGTAATCTCTTGATAACGCGCATCATATTGCAACCACACCGGGGCATGGGGACTTTGCGCGATGGTCAGGTCGCGGATGGCTTTGTTGTATTGACCATTATGGAGGTACGCTTTCCCGCGCAGCTGCGCCGCACGGTAATAAACGCCACTATTTTGTGATCGGGCGTAAACCGAGATGCGTTTGATTGCCGAGGCCAGCAAGGCTTGACGGGCCTTTCCGCCGGGCGGCATGGCCAGACCGGCGAAATAATCGCCATACGCCAGATAATAACCGGCATCGCGCTGGCCGTTAATGGCAGTCGTGTAGAGAACTTCATCGGCATGGGAAAACGTGGTGGCGTTGTTGAGCTTTGCGACCACATCGGAATAGTGCGTCAGGGCCATTTTTAACAATTTTCGGGCCAGCGTGGCAGCGGGCAATAATTGCTGCCGCAGGGCCGGCGTGCCGGACCAGAATTCAATTTGATTCACTGCATTGCTGGTTAAATTGGCCAGCATAAATTGCGCTTGAATCGAGGCCCAGCCGGGGTCAACATGGCCATCGGTGGCTTTGAGATAACTCTTCACATCGCGGATAAATTCAGTGCCCAATTGCGCTTGTCGGGCGGGGTCATTTTTGAATTGATCCCAGGTGCATAAAATGTTGGCTGAACCATACAGCGCTTTGTCTCCGGGGGTCGAGGCTTGCTTCAGTGCGGCCAAAATTTTGGCCTCCGCATGGGTCTGTTCCAATTGCGCCACAATTTGTGAAATACCGGCATCGGCCCGATTTGATTTGGCCACGACGGTGGCTGGCGCAGCATGAACAATTACCCCAGCCGCAAAGGAGAGTACCAAGCTCAGCGTAATAAAGTATTTTTGAATTCCCTGCATGGTGACGAACCCCTTATTGATCAATAAAATCGCCTGGGTTGGTGGCGGCTACCCGCGAAACATTGGGGCGTTGATGCTTTTCCGAGCCGCGCACCGATGCCGGCTCCCGCTTCCTCCGCAGTTGTTCATTGGGCCGGCGGCGGCCGAAATGCCACCTGTTTGAACCTGGCCTGAATGCAATCACTATACGTGGTGATGACATCCTTATAAGGTACGCCATTGGAAGGCGAGATAAATATCTGAACCGGCACGCCTTTGACCAGAGCTTTGTGCTTGTTGGTCAGGAAACTGGCCAATTCACCGGAGAGATCAGCGGTTTGCAGGCCCGGCAAAATGGCGATTGTGCGCGTGCCACGCACGCGCAGCTTGATGTTAATGCGCGTGGGCGGCATGGCATTTGTTTTAACGTTGGACAATCCGCCCTTGATGGCAGGCGTGTTGTTTGTTAAATACCAATCCGGACTGACAAACGAGCTGCCAAGCATAAAAAATATGAGAATAACCATGACCACATCCACCATGGGGGTCATGTTCGGGCCGACATGATGAGCGCCGTGCATTCCGCGACTTTTGTGTTTTGTTGATAGGGGCATGGGAGAACCTCTCTGGATTCAATGAGCCACGGCATCAGCCAGGCCTTCGGGTCATAAAATGAATACTTGCAATCCCCGCCTGAGCGCAACTGATCAACACCGGAGCGACAAATTTATAGGGGATCGACCGGTCCGCCCGCAAAACAACCTTTATTTTGGGGTTTTCACTTTTCTGCTTACGCAGGTAGCTGGCCAATTGGCTGTCGGGAATTTGATTTCTCCATATTAGAATCGCTGGAGCCGCATTATCACCATATCCGCCAATGGGCGGTACGAGATTGATGATTAACTGATCGCTTTTATCGCGCATATCTTTGCCATTTTTAGCGGAAGGAATTTTGATCCCCTTCACCGAAGCCGCCTTGGCAATGTGCCCCACGAGTAAAAAGAAAATGATCAGACACATGATAATGTCAATCAGTGGCGTGACATTCACATGTGTGTCCTGCATCGGTTTTATACCGCGAATTTTCACTGTGCAAACTCCTGTTCAACGTCTTTGGCACCATCGGCCCCTCCCGCCGGGCTGATGCCAAAGAAATTTTCTTACGCCACACTACACGCCCGCACCGGTATCGCCTGATCCAGTACTGGTTCGACGCGGCACTGGACGGGCCATGGGTTTGCCACTTTCTGGCGCGCCGGCGGCGGTGGTAGCGGCGGCCTTATCCGCAGGCCGCAGGCTCTCCAGCAGTTCTTCAGAAAGTACCGATGCCCGGCTGACAATTTTATCTAATCTCATACGGAAAAAGCCGAACGCGACCAGCGATGGAATGGCGACAGCCAAGCCGCCGAAGGTATGCCACAGAGCCGTGGCAATACCAACCGACAAATCTGAAACCTTGGCCTGCCCACCGGCATGATGCAGGGCATTAAACGCTTCAATCATACCCAGAACGGTTCCTAATAGACCAATCAGCGGCCCGATATTGCCTATGACGTTAAGCATCTCAATGCGCCGGAAAAGATTGGCACTATTTTCCGATACCGCGCTTTCCAACGCCTCCCGCATGGCTCCATAACCCAGATGAGCGCGGCGAATGCCCGCCTGCATGGCCTTGCTGACAAACGATTGGTCCGCCGCGGTAAAATCAATAAGCTCTTTGAGTTGCCTGGAATCAATAAGTGAACGGATATGTTCTGTGGTTTCAATGGGAGCGATTTTGCTTTCGCGTAAATGCAGGATCGCATCAAAGATTAAGGCGATACTGCCCAGTGAGCAGAGCAACAAGACGACAATAACGGTGATGTCTAAACCCCACAGAATGGGATTTGGATTGTACGCGCTGGCACCGCCACCACCACCGCCGCCGCCAGCACTTTGGGCCATGGCGGTGTGGCCTAAGGCCACGAGCGTACCAAGAAACAACACGCCAAGAAGCATGATACGGGAGCGGGAACGTGCATAACGGCTGAACATGAAAAAACTCCTTTATGATTATTATCGGCTATTGCCGAGAGGTTCCATTTTATTCCGGCGGAACCTTTTCCGTCGGACGTTATAAACTATTCCTTAATAAGACGGTATTGGCCACCCGTTTCTTTCGCAATGTTCTTCAGGGCACCGGAATAGAGCTTCAATTGCGACTGAAAGTGGCGTGAATTGCCGTTCGAAAACGTATACGTAAACACATGCGTGCCATGGGTATCCATTTTTTTTACACTCTCAGCCAGGGTGGGGTCAAAACCGCCATTGGTGACAAAATAAATAATTTCGGGATGAAGTCGGAACGCCATGCGGAAGGCGTTCTCATATACCGCCAGGCGGCCACGAGCCGCTCCGGCGGGTTGGACCTTGGAAAATTGGCTTGAAAAGATTTTCTTTTCCGGCATGGTTGCATGAACGAGACCCGCCAGTCCTAAAGCTCTGGGGTTCCGGCTTACCAAGATTACAGCAAACCGTTGTATCGGAACCAGTTGATTAATGGACTTGTGTAATTCATGGGTAACGAATTCAAAGTTGTAGAGCATTAATCCGGAGTGATCAATGATATAGACAATGCGCGTTGCATTGCCGCCACGGCCCAAAAATCGGGATGGCGGCCCGGACCCCATGCCTCCGCCGGGGACACCTAATGACGCCAGCGGACCGCCCGACGCCCCACCCTGCGGCCCGACGGCAATAAAATTAAGAGCCTTGGTGGCGGATGAATTTAATACTGCTGACACGGAGGTCTGGTTGGTATTGGCATAATTAGAGAGAATGTGTTTGATATTCTGCCGTGCTTTCTTCAGTGGATTATTGTTTTGGCCAGAATTGGGATTTCCACCCGGATGAGTTGAAAAATGCTGATTCCATGCTTGCGGAACAATAATCGGATGGCGCGTGCGGGTGATAACCGAATGTAGAGCTTCAAAAGCGAAAAATATCAAGACAAATAGCCCTAGATGCAGCAGCGCTGATGCAATCCACGGCGAGCCTCTGTCCAACCACGCAGGCAATTCCCCGCTTTGCGCGATATTTTCCTCTGGCACAGGATCAGGCTGGGGATGTTGCGGTCGTGACGTTGCCCGAGTCATTAAAACAGCTCCGTTTTCTTCCGCCGCATCGCCACTTATCCGGGAGGTTAAACAACCCCGGGCGGCCAATATCAGGCACCCGCCGATGGCCTATTTGTCACATTGGCACCATTGCGATCTTTGGTCCAAGCTAGGCACCGCGCCAGCACTCACTCCACTAAGCTATGCAATCCGCGTGCCGAAGCTAAAGCATTATCGGCCGATCTCATTAAAATCAACGTTTTTTTGCGACATTTTTCAAGTTTTAAATATTGCCCTATGACAAAATTGACACAGCAAGCCGAACGTTGTGACGAGAGTGGCACAACAGCAATGTCCGGATTATCGCCACTT
This sequence comes from Planctomycetota bacterium, assembly GCA_021847065.1. GTDB lineage: Bacteria > Planctomycetota > Phycisphaerae > WQYP01 > WQYP01 > JAMDCX01. The sequence continues at coordinate 9,037 of JAJZVR010000052.1, forward strand.
TAATCATAACCAAAAAATTGTTCGCAAAAACGTTAAATTGGGTGTGGAAAATTGCCGGCAACGACCAGTTTTTTATATCCCGTACAATACAATGTTTCTTTACTTTAGACTTTTTTGGACAAAACGATTATAATGAGCATCGTTGTCACAAGGAGGCACAGGTCGTGAAGTTGACTGTCAAAGACGCCGCACGGTTGCTAAGTGTTTCTGAAAAGAGCATTTACCGATGGATTAAGGATGGAGCCATCCCCGCTTATCAGGTTAATGACCAGTATCGCTTTAACCGGGCGGAGCTGCTGGAATGGGCCACCTCCAGACGGCTTAATGTTTCGCCGGAAATATTCCAAGAGCCGGAAGGGGGTGATTCACCTCCGCCGTCATTAACTGAAGCATTGCGGGCGGGAGGGGTACATTATCGCATCGGTGGGCAGGACAAAGCTGGAGTCCTGCACTCGGTGGTGGATGTCATGAAACTGCCGGAAGAAGTGGATAGAGAATTTTTATATCAGGTGCTTCTGGCGCGGGAGGCGTTGGGGTCTACGGGTATTGGTGACGGCATTGCTATTCCCCATGTACGCAACCCAATTGTCCTGCATTTATCGCGCCCCTTGGTGGCGCTGTGCTTTTTAGAAAACCCGGTGGAATTCGGCGCTATTGATCATCAGCCCGTGACCACGTTGTTCACTTTTGTCAGCCCTACCGTGCGGGCGCATTTGCACCTGCTGTCGCGCCTGGGATTTGTATTGCGAAATGAAAATTTCCGCAGCGCCATTATGCGGCAGGCATCACGCGATGATATTATGAACGCTCTGGCCAAAGCGGAAGCGGAGATAACGCCGCCGAAAGCGGCAATGTCTGGCCCGGAGAAAACAGTGGTGGATCAACAGGTGACAGTCACAGCGGATTAATTTTCCATCCTTGGGCCGCGCGTTGCGATCTGCCCAAGGTCTCGCGGGGGTTGGATAGATTCAAGAGGCGGCATGGTAATACCGCCGAAAACAGGAGCCGATATGGAAATGTCCCTGACGCTTTTGGCTCTCGCCCTGATCGCCATCAGCGGCGTGCCGGGGTTGATGGCGCGACGCCGCGATTCATGGGGACAATCCATCGCCACAATTCTGACAGTTTCCGGTTCTGTCATGGGCCTGGTCGGCGGATTTGTGGCGTTAGTAACCGGGCGGGTTTCCATGGCTCGGCTTCCGGGAATATGGCCTGGTTTACCGCTGCATTTGCGGATGGATTCTCTGACCGCATTTTTTACCGTGCTGATTTTTTTAATGGCTGCGGCAGGCTCGGTATATGGGCACGGCTATTGGCGGCAGGCGAAACATCCGACAACCGGACGGAAATTGCGCTTTCTTTATGGCTTGCTGATCGCGTCGATGGTTGTCGTGACGCTGGCGTATGATGCCCTGGCTTTTCTGCTGGCGTGGGAAATTATGGCCCTGACAAGTTACTTTCTGATCGCCACCGAAGATCACAAGCCCGAATGTCGGCAGGCGGCATGGGTGTATTTTGTGGCTACGCATATTGGCACGCTGGCATTGTTTGCGATGTTTGCGTTGCTGCATGATGCATCCGGAACATTTCTGCTGTTGCCAATTCCGGTCGCAGCCGGTCTGGGGATCGAGACTGCGATTTTTCTTTTGGCGCTGATCGGGTTTGGACTTAAGGCCGGGATTATGCCGCTGCATTTCTGGCTGCCTGGCGCGCATGCAAACGCACCGAGCCATATTTCCGCTTTGCTTTCCGGCGTTTTAATAAAAATCGGCATTTATGGTCTGCTGCGGATATTAACGCTGCTTCCCAATCCGCCCGCCGTATGGGGCGTTTTGATTTTAATGCTCGGCACAGCCAATGCGCTGCTGGGCGTGATGTTCGCGCTGGGACAACATGACATCAAGCGTCTGCTGGCATATCACAGCATTGAAAACATCGGTATTATTCTCATGGGATTGGGGCTGGCTCTTATTGGCCTGGCGGCCCATAGGCCGGTGTGGGTGGTCTTGGGCATTGCGGGGTGCCTGTTGCACGTCTGGAATCACGGTTTATTTAAATCGCTGCTGTTTTTTTCCGCTGGATCGGTGGTTCATGCCACAGATACGCGGGATATCGATTCGTTCGGCGGGCTGGCTAAGCGCATGCCATGGAGTGCGGGGCTATTCATGATCGGAGCCATTGCCATCTGTGGATTGCCGCCGCTGAATGGATTTATCAGCGAACTACTGGTGTATCTTGGATTGATCAGACCGGCAGCGAATGTGGCTGCGGGCGGGTGGGCAGCGGTGGCATTGGGGGCCGGAGCGCTAACCGTGGTGGGCGCGTTGGCGGTCGCGTGTTTTGTAAAAGTGTTTGGGGCGGTGTTTTTGGGAGTCGGTCGAACCGATGTGACGGCCAAGGCTCATGAATCACCGATGAGCATGATCGGACCGATGACCGTTCTCGCGGGCGTGTGTGCGCTTATTGGTATTGCGCCCATTGTCGTGGTGTTGCCGTTGGGGCATGCCGCGGCGGCTTGGACCGGTGATGCGGCGGTGCCCCGGCGCTTGGCTGCGGCATTACACTGGGAAACGTTAACCATTATTTCCACCAGCTTTGCGGCCGCTCTGGTGATATTGATGTTTGCAGTGCGAGCCACGCGGCGCCATGCCATGGTGCCGCGCGTTCCGACATGGGCGTGCGGCTACGCCCGCCCAAGCAGCCGCATGCAATATACGGCCGCGTCCTTTGCCCAACTGCTGGTGGGATTGTTACGGTGGGTGCTCTGCCCGGTGACGCATGGCAAAGAGCCGTGGCAACTATTCGCTCCAAGCGTGCAGCGACATACCGACGTTCCGGATTTTATTACCGATCGTGTGGGATTTAAGGCATGGAATCAATTTAAGCGATGGCTCATGCCGGTGCGTCGGGTGCAGCAGGGCAGCGTGCAGGAATATCTGCTGTATATGCTGCTGGCACTATTTTTATTGCTGGGATCGCTGATTCCGATCGAAAGCATTTTTATGCATGTGATGGGACGATAAATACCATGATGTGGATTGATACTTATTTATGAACATAGCTATATACATAATGCTTGCTTCCACGCTCTCCATGGCGATATCGGGTGTACCGGGCTTGTTGTTTAGCCGGCGCAGTATGACGGGGCAGTGGATCGCGACGCTGTTGAATCTGCTGGCCACGCTGCTGGGCATTGTGGCGTTGTTGACGTTTGTGTCGGGCGGATATCACAGTGAAAATATGGCGTGGCCATGGACGCTTCCCTGGGGCGGGTTTGCCGTGGGGATAGATACGATCACCGTGCTGTTTTTAATGCCGATTCTAGGCGTGTTCCTTTTAGGCTCCATCTATGCGATGGCGTATTGGAAGCAGACGCAGCATCCCGACAACGGACGCAAGTTGCGATTCTGCTGGGGATTAATGAACGCCGGGATGATGATGGTGGTGCTGGCACGCGACGGCGTGTTGTTTTTAATGGCATGGGAAATAATGGCTCTGGCGGCGTTTTTCCTGATTACCACGGAGGATCATAATCCATGCGTCCGTGAAGCGGGCTGGATTTATCTCATTGCCGCACACATTGGAATGATCGCACTGGTGGCGATGTTTGTACTTTTGCGACTCACTGCCGGATCATTTGAACTGTGGATGACGATTCCCAGTTCGGTACCGCAGGGAATGACCGCGGCTATATTTCTGCTGGCTCTGGCGGGTTTTGGCTTGAAGGCGGGGATTATGCCGCTGCATGTATGGCTGCCCGGTGCGCATGCCAACGCACCGAGTCATGTTTCCGCTTTATTTTCCGGGGTGATGTTAAATGTCGGCATTTACGGGCTGGTGCGCATCGGTGAAATAATGACAGTGCCACCGCTGTGGTGGGGGGCCACATTACTGATTATCGGAGCCGGATCGGCGGTGGCCGGAATGATTTTTGCGGTTTGTCAGAACGATTACAAGGGATTACTGGCTTACAGCAGTATTGAAAACATGGGCATCATCTGCATTGGGCTGGGCTTGGCAACAATTGGAAGAACATGCCATCGCTCTGATCTGGTTTTGCTGGGATTGGGCGGAGCATTGTTTCATATTCTTAACCATAGTTTATTCAAGCCGCTGCTGTTTTTGGGCGCGGGAAATATTTTGCACGCGACGAACACCCGAAAAATAGATGCACTTGGTGGACTGGCGGGGAAAATGCCGGTAACTGCCGGCCTGTTTTTCATGGGGTCTCTGGCGATCTGCGGCCTGCCCGGCTTGAATGGATTTTTAAGCGAATGGCTCATTTATCTGGGCTTACTGCGTACCGCGATAGCGGCTCATGTCGACACGTTGGTTTGGATTTCACTGGCGGTTCCGGCCCTGGCTATAACCGGGGCATTGGCGGTGGCTGGTTTTGTTAAATTATTTGGTTCGGTGTTTCTGGGAAATAAGCGATCCGCGGAAGTGGATCATGCCCATGATCCGGGCGCTGGCACACTGGCCCCCCTGGCGATTCTGGCGTTAGGATGCGTCGCCCTGGCCTTGTTTCCCGAGTTGATAATCCCATTGCTGGTCAGCGCCGCACACGCCTGGGCACCGCAAATGATTGCCTCTACGGCTTCTTTCGGATCATTGGCACCGTTGCAGGAAATGGCCAAATTGAATGTGGGGCTGTTGATAGGCGGCACCGCGTTCTTATTGCTGCTCGGGATCGTGCGGCAACAAAAGCTTCGCGCGGCGATTCCCACCTGGAGTTGCGGCTTCGCCCGGCCCGTAGCCCGGATGCAATATACCGGGGCGTCATTCTCCCGGATGTTGGCGCAGTTATTCACCTGGATGATTCCCGTAAAGCCTGCCGTGCCACCGGAAGGGCGCTATGTTCCGCAGCCGGCGCAATGGACACAGGATGTCCCCGATACTGTTCTGGATCGCGGATTAATCCCCGGCTTTGCGCTGGTTCAACGGCTGCTGGAGCGTTTTAGGCCGTTGCAGAATAAGCCGGTAAATGTGTATCTGGCATACATGCTGGCAATATTGCTGCTGCTGTTGCTGGCGCTGTGCTTTTAAGGCTGTGTCCGAAGATGCTGTAATGAAAGAGGTAAGGATTATCCATGTTTTATAATGTCATAAACCCATTGATCCACCTTGGCCTGTTGGTGGCAATGCCGCCGCTGCTGCCAGGTGTCATTAACAAAACCAAGGCGTTTGTTGCGGGTCGCAAAGGCCCACCGCTGCTGCAGCCCTATTTTGATATTTACAAGTTATTGCGTAAAGACATGGTTATAAGCAGCGCCACAACCTGGATATTTCAGGCGGCACCGGTAGTAACTCTGGCGGCCACGCTGCTGGCGGGGTTGCTGGTGCCCTTCGGGCCGTTTGCCGCTCCGATTCACTTTACCGGCGATTTAATTCTGTTTGTCTATCTGTTTGGATTAGCCCGTTTCTTTACCACTTCCGCCGCATTGGATACCGGATCATCCTTTGAAGGTATGGGGGCGGCGCGGGAGGTGACCTTCGCATGTCTTTCTGAGGCGGCGGTACTGCTGGGGCTGCTGGTACTGGTGCGACTTTCCGGCAGTTTCAGCCTTACACCCATGCTTCTGGCACCACTGGCCCATCCGCCGGAGGCTCCGGTGCTGTTGGCCGCCGCAGGATTATTTATCGTGCTGCTGTCCGAAAATTGCCGCATTCCCGTGGATGATCCCAACACTCATTTAGAATTGACCATGATTCATGAGGTCATGGTTCTGGATCACAGCGGCCCCTTGCTGGGACTGATTAATTATGGCTCGGCCATGAAACTGTTTGTTTTAAGCGCTCTGGTGTTACATCTGCTGGTGCCGTTTCACATTGGCATGCCGGTGGCGGATTGGGTGCTGTTTCTCGTGGAGATGATCGCCATGGCCGGTGTCATTGGCATGGTGGAGTCCTTCATGGCGCGGCTGCAAATGCGGCATGTGCCCACGCTGCTGGCGGCGGCGAGCCTGTTGTGCGGATTCGGTTTTGTTTTGATGGTGAGGTAGATCATGCACTGGTCAATTAATACACCGCTGGTCATCGTGCTGCTGCTGAATCTGTTCATGCTCAGCGTAAGCCGCATGAGATCGCTTATTTACTCTGCCGCCGCCCAAGGTGTCATTTTAAGCGCATTGCCGTTGCTGCTGGAAAAGCGCATCGACTCGATGATTATCATCGTGGCACTCGTAACCGCTGCGATTAAAGGATTATTAATTCCCCAGATGCTGCACAAGGCCCTGCGCGACGCGCAGATCAAGCGTGAGGTCGAACCGCTGATCGGCTTTTTGCCCACCATGCTTCTGGGCGCGCTGGGGACGGCGGTGTCCATTACTTTTGCCGCGTATCTGCCCATGACCCAGACCGGAAGTTCAACGCTGATTATTCCCGCGTCGTTCTCCACGGTGCTGACGGGCTTTCTGCTATTAACCACACGGTACAAGGCCATTACGCAGGTCATCGGCTATCTGATATTAGAGAACGGCATTTATATCTTCGGCATGCTGCTGTTGGCGGCGGTCCCTTTCCTGGTGGAATTGGGCATTCTGCTGGATTTATTTGTAGGCATTTTTGTGGTCAGCATTATTCTCAACCACATCAATGAAGCGTTTTCATCCCTGGATACCCGGCAACTTACAGCCTTGAAGGAATAAACAAATATGTTCTTGGCAATCCTTATTTTCATCCCGGTTCTTGCGGCTGTCGCGGCGGCAGCCATTACTTCCAACGTTCTGCGTCCATGGATTATGCCAATTGCGGCGAGCCTGCATTTTGCGGTGATGCTGACTGTTCTGGATTTAAACCCTGCACCAATATGGGGCGGCTGGGTGGGCTTGGATCCGCCGGGAAAACTGGTGCTGCTTTTAACCAGTACCTTGTTTCTGATATGCTCAATTTACACCGTTGGTTATTTGCGCTATCGAACCGAGCGGTCCAATCGGGTTTTAATTCCGTGTCTCCTGATATTTCTCGCCGGAGCTACGCTGGTAACGTGTTCGCAGCAACTGGGGTTGATGTGGATTGCCGTAGAAACGACAGCTTTAAGCACCGCACCGATGATTTATTTCAACCGCACGCCGCGCTCCATCGAAGCCACCTGGAAATATTTGCTTTTAAGTTCAGTCGGAATCGCTCTGGCCCTGTTGGGTTCGTTTTTTCTGGTCTACGCATCGCTGGGGAACGACCCGCATCCGACGCTGCTATTTTCACACCTGGTGCGACATGCGGGAATGGCCAATGCGGTCTGGCTTAAAATAGCATTTGTGTTTTTGCTGGTGGGATACGGCACTAAAATGGGCCTGGCTCCCATGCACACATGGAAGCCCGATGCTTATGGTGAAGCGCCGGGTGTGGTAGGCGCTTTATTGGCTGGCGGCTTAACGAGTTGTGCCTTTCTTGCAATTTTACGGGTGGATCGCGTCTGTATTGCCGGAGGCTTGCAGGCCTATACGAGTCACTTGTTTATTGCAATGGGGTTGCTTTCCATGGCAGTCGCGGCGGTATTTATGCTGGGCCAGAAAGATATTAAACGCATGTTGGCATATTCAAGTGTGGAGCAGATGGGAATTCTGGCGCTGGGCGCGGGCATCGGTGGCCCGGCACTTTATGGTGCGCTTTTGCAGATGATTAACAATGGGCTGACCAAAGGCATGTTGTTTCTCTCCGCGGGCAATATTCACCGGTCTTATGGCAGCAAAAGCACCGATGACGTTCACGGAGCGATGCGGCGGCTACCCCTGTCCGGCACTATTTTCATGCTCGGCTTTCTGGCCATTACCGGATCGCCGCCATTTGGGCCGTTTGTCAGCGTGTTTACTATTTTGAACGCCGCCTTTTCGAGACATTTCTTTTTTATCGGCGCGATATTTCTTTTACTGCTGCTGATTGTATTTATCGGCATGGGCCGCACGGTATTGATCGTGGTACTCGGTAGGCCGCTGCCGCGAAAGCATCGTAACAATGTATACCGTGATGGTCTGCTGACGGGCTTGCCGCTGATATTGTCTTTTCTTCTCGTATTGATGCTGGGTGTGCATATTCCGCCGTTCCTGACCCACATGCTGCATCAGGCGCAGAAATTTATGGAGGTGCGGCCATGACGTTTATAGCTTCATCGCAAAATATACCCTTGGCGGAAATATCCAACGGGCAGACATTGGCGAGATCCGCGATACCCGAGTTGTCCTTGCCGCGGTTTCAAAGTGCGATTCTTAATGCGGTGCAAGGCGGCCAGAGAGTCTCCGCGCTTTTTGGATCCATTGATCCGGTGGACACCGCCAGGTTGACCCTC
>JAJZVR010000336.1 GCA_021847065.1 Planctomycetota bacterium
GTCTCGATGAAGTCGATCCCGAACTGCTGCGCACGTATGAAAAACTCGGTGTGCCGCTGGAAGAGCAGAAAATATTTGCCGGCGTAGCGGTCGATGCGGTTTTCGATTCGGTATCCGTTGCCACGACATTCAAAGCCAAGCTCGCGGAAATGGGCGTTATTTTCTGTTCATTTTCCGAAGCTGTGCAGGAACACCCGGAACTGATCCGCAAATATCTCGGATCTGTGGTGCCATATTCAGATAATTTTTATGCCACGCTGAATTCAGCGGTGTTCAGCGACGGCTCATTTTGTTACGTGCCCAAGGGCGTGCGCTGCCCCATGGAATTATCCACCTATTTTCGGATCAATGCCAAAAATACAGGGCAGTTTGAACGTACCTTGATCATCGCCGATGAAGGGGCCTATGTCAGTTATCTCGAAGGCTGCACCGCACCGATGCGCGATGAAAATCAGCTCCACGCGGCGGTGGTGGAACTCGTAGCGCTCAAAGGTGCGCAGATTAAATATTCCACGGTACAAAACTGGTACCCGGGGGACAAAGACGGCAAAGGCGGGATTTATAATTTTGTCACCAAACGCGGCAAATGTATGGAAAACGCCCGTATTTCCTGGACGCAGGTGGAAACCGGTTCGGCGATCACCTGGAAATATCCCAGTGTGATTCTGCAGGGCGATAATTCCATCGGTGAATTTTATTCCGTTGCGCTGACCAATCACAGACAGCAGGCCGACACCGGCACGAAGATGATTCACATCGGCAAAAACACCCGCAGCACGGTGGTTTCCAAGGGAATTTCCGCAGGCAAAGGGCAGAATACATACCGCGGCCTGATAAAAATTTTGAAAAACGCCACCAACGCTCGCAACTACACGCAGTGCGATTCACTGCTGCTGGGGGATAAATGCGGTGCCCACACCTTCCCGTATATTGAAGTACGCAACACAAGTTCCAAAGCGGAACATGAAGCATCTACTTCGAAAATCGGTGAGGATCAACTGTTTTACTGCAAGCAGCGCGGCATTTCTCTGGAGGATGCGGTGAATATGATTATCAATGGATTCTGCAAAGAAGTGTTCCGGGAACTGCCAATGGAATTTGCGGTTGAAGCGCAAAAATTACTGGGCGTGAGCCTTGAAGGCAGTGTCGGATAGGTCAAGGCGATGTTCCCCGGGCAGTACCTTGGCCCGTAAGTAAAACTCCTGATTGCATTTGGAAAGGAAGCACATTTTATGGCATTGGTTGAAATAAACAATTTACAGGCTGCCGTGGGCGGCAAGCAGATACTCAAGGGTATTGATTTAACGATCAACCCCGGCGAAGTCCACGCCATCATGGGCCCCAATGGCTCCGGAAAAAGCACGCTGTCATCCGTGCTGGCCGGCCGGGAAACCTATACGGTTACCGGCGGCAGCGTTATGTTTGACGGCAAAGATCTACTGGAATTATCGCCCGAAGAGCGGGCCTGTGAAGGCCTGTTCATGGCGTTCCAGTACCCGGTGGAAATTCCTGGCGTTACCACCAGCTATTTTCTCAAGGCGGCGGTCAATGCGATTCGCAAGCATCACGGAGAGCCGGAACTTGATGCGATGGATTTTCTCAAAATGGTCAAGGAGAAAATGGCGCTGCTGGAAATGGACAAATCATTTTTGAATCGCTCCGTAAATGAGGGGTTTTCAGGTGGTGAAAAAAAGCGCAATGAAATTTTTCAGATGGCGGTATTGAATCCCAAATTCGCCATTCTGGATGAAACGGATTCCGGCCTGGATATTGACGCTTTGAAAATTGTCGCCAATGGCGTCAATGCTCTGCGCGGGCCAAAGCGGGCGATTCTGGTAGTTACGCATTATCAGCGGCTGCTGGATTATATTGTGCCTGATTTTGTGCATGTATTGTGCGATGGCAAGATCGTTAAATCCGGCGACAAACACCTGGCGCTGGAATTGGAGAAACGCGGCTACGCGTGGCTGGAAAATGCCGGTGCCGCCGCCTGATAATCACGGAATTAATAATTCCCGGAGTAACTATGATTGCAACAACTACCAGTCTAGATAAGCCGAAAGCCCATTCCGTCATGGGCTCACATTATGGTGCGCCGTGGCTGCAGCAGCGGCGTTCGGAAGCGGCGGAAACTTTTGACAATATCGGTCTGCCGCCGGTAACGCATGAAGATTGGCGGCTGACCAACACCGCGCAAATTGCCAAAATCAATTTTGATGCACCTGGTGATGGTGCCGCATTGAACGCGGAGCAACTCGGCGGCCTGTGTCTGAAAAAATTCGGTGCCCAGCAGATGGTCTTTGTGGATGGGAAATTCTCTCCGGAATTATCCAGCCAAGGCGGAAATGTTGAAGTTCTAACCCTCCGGCAGGCCATGGAAAAGCATGGCGATCGGGTTGAGCGCTTCTTGGGCCGGGAAATGCCGGCGCAAGCCAACGGCTTTTCGGCCATGAATCTAGCCAGATTTGAAGATGGAGCATTCATATATCTACCTGCGGATCGCGGTGAAATGGGCTTGGTGCATCTGCTGTGGATAATCACTGGTCACAACCAGCCGGTGGTGGTGCATCCACGAAACTTGCTGATTGTTGGATCCAACAATCACATCACAATTGTCCAAAGCTATGCCAGCTTTTCTTCGCAACCCACGCTTTGCAATGCAGCGCTGGAAATGGTGGTGGGCAACGGAGCAAAAGTTGAATTAATCAAATTGCAGCGGGAAAGCGATACCGCATTTCATATTGCCAATGAGGCAATTCATGTGCATGAACATGCCGCAGTGCAATCTCTGGTAGTCAATACCGGCGGACACCTGGTCCGCAACAACATGACAGTGCATCTGGCGGAACCCTTTGCCCAGGCCACACTTAACGGTCTGACACTGGCCAGCGGTAATCAGCATATTGACAATCACACCATGCTCGATCATGCGAGGGAAAACTGCCCCAGTCATGAATTGTATAAAAATCTGCTTGGTGGCCACGCCAGTGCGGTATTCCGGGGCAAGATTCTGGTTCGGCCAGATGCGCAGAAAACCGACTCCAAGCAGACCAGCAAAACCATTCTGCTTTC
>JAJZVR010000337.1 GCA_021847065.1 Planctomycetota bacterium
CGCGTATTGGCCGATGACCAGACCACCCGGCTTGCTCGGCGTCACGTACACGCTCACCAATCCGCTGACGGGATCGATCCGGCCGGTAATCAAACTGATTTTTCCCCACTCATGCAGTTCATGTCCTCGAGCGGAAACCGTGATCTTCACGATCTGCCCCAGTTGCAGCTGCGCCAGGTTCGTGGGGGGCACCCGTAATGCCACGCGCATTTTGTTAAGCGGTAATAAATCTATCAGTACCGTGCCCAGGGGTTCAAGCTTGCCCGGCACCGCCGGCATGTTGACCACCACCGCTTCGGCCGAGGCCCGCAGCGTCACCCGCTTTCCAATCCCCAGGCCCTGCAGGGACGCCAGCCGCAGTGAAGCGGTGATTTGGGCGTCCCGGGCTGCGATAAGGTCGGCCTGAGTCGCCAACTGGAGCTTAAGCTCCGTTTTCGCCAACCGCAGTTGCATGGTCGCGATTTTCAAATGGTTTTTCGCCTCGGCCAGCTTCAGGCGTTCCGCGGGGCTGGCCTGAATTTGCAGCAGAGGTTGATTGGGCACGACTTTCTGGCCCTTGACGACAAATACATTTACCACGCGCGATTCAAAGGCCACTGAAAGGCTCTTCTCCAACGCGGGATTCGCCGCCACTGCGCCATAAACGGTGATCGACTGGGAAATTGTGCCCAGGCGAATCGGAGTGGTTTGAACGGCTGTAACGCCGCTGGCCGCGCTCCCGGCGTTACCTCCACTTGATGGGGCACCCCATTTCGCCAGGGCAAATCCGATGGCGATTCCCGCCGCCAGTACCAAAACAATCATTATGAAAGAGATAAAACGTTTCATTGTGCATCTCCACTGCGGTTCGAATCCGTGGTTGTTGGCGTATTGTGTTGCTTAAAAAAGGCGTCGCCCGACGAAAGCTCCAGGGCGATGAGATTCCGCGCCAGTCGATATTGCAATTGCACCAACCCAATTCGTCCCATTGCCAATTGCTCCATGGCGGCGGCGTATGCCTGTATGTTGATGCTCTGGATGTGTAAACCCTGTCGATCCCGGTTCACCAAGCCTCGGTATTTGTCGACCGCCGATTGTGCCTGGTGGATACGCCTCTGGAGCAACCGGATATTCATCGCCGCCGTGGCGATGTCCGAGCGTGCGACAAACACCCGCGCTATATAATCGTCGTAAAGCGCCCGGCGTGTCGCTTTGGCCAATGCGATCCGGCCCTGGTTGCGGTCAAATATCGGCAAACCGATGCTCACGCCGAAGTTCGTGGTGTGTACGTTATTAGCGTCGCTATTCTGCGCAAAGCCGATGCTGACACTGGGAAACTGCCGCAGCACAGCGGCACGCAACCGCTCCTGCTGGCTCTGATATCCCTTGTGCAGCGCCAGCAAATCCAGTCGCCGATTTTCCACGTTGTGCTCGAGGTTCACCACGTCCGGCAAACGAATCACAGTCGGCAGCCGTACCGTGGGGCTGAGGGTAAATACCGTCTGCGGTGCCAGTCCCATGGCACGCGCAAGGTCCAATTGGCTGCGCGCAAAGTGCTGCCGGAAAGTGAGAACCAACGCACTGGCCTGCTGGCTGGCGGTGAGCGCCACGCCTAAAGTATAAAGTGGGATCAGCCCTTCCCCGGCGGCGCGCCGGGCAATGGTGTACACTTTATCAAGCGCCCGCCGAGCGACCAACGCCTCATGGAGCTGCTCCTTAGCCGTAGCCATGGCGTAGACCGCGAGCCGAGCGGCTTGAGCGGTCTGCCATTCCCGCCATGCGACTTCCAGATCAACCTCCTTAAGCCCGTAACGTGCCGAGCTTATCCGCGCCTGGCGGTCAATTAATTGCCGAATGTTCCAGGCAACGCCGATTCCGTAAGGGTTGAACGTGTCCGTGCGGAAGCCCCCGGTTATTTCACCAAAGCTGCCGGTGATTATGGGGTTGGTTAAAATGCCTGCCTGAAGAAGTTGGGCGGAAGCTTCGCCATGCGCGTCGCGCATGGCACGCAGCGAAGGATTCAGAATCACCGCCAATACCGCAGCGGTTTCCGGTGTGATTCCCTGTGACGGAGAAAGCATGGTTTTAGGAAGCTGCTCGGAGCTTGTTTTGGCCGCCGCTACGCGGAGGTCGTTCCATGTGGGAGTTCTTAGCGCCCGCATCACCGCTTCTGGCGTCAGCGGCTTATCGTGGTAGGACTGGCATCCCGCCGGCAGCACCAGCATGAGCACCACCGCCCATCTGAGCCGGTGGGCCGAAGAAGTTGTCTTTATACTACGCATTTGAAATTACATCCCTTTCTTGCCGGGTGTTCCGGTCATCCCTTCGCCATGCTGTTGACTGGCGATTGCCGGGAACCTGCGCACTTTGGCAATGGGAAAAAATATATTGTTCTGGCTTTTTTTTGCGATACTTTCCCCGCGGGAGGTAGAAGGTATCTGCCCGAAGTCGCTTAGATCGTGAGGGCGCAACCCAACTCAAGTAGAGAGGATGCTATCCGGGGATGGTGGGAATGGATTCTGGGAGACCGGCAATATATCGTCAGCCGGGCTTGAGCGCAAGCCGACTTGGCCGGGACGATAAGACCACGGAGCTTGTGATCCCGAAGGTTTACCGATGAACACACCGTGAATGTGCCGGAATGATGGCCGCAGAAAAAGCAGCAACTATGCGTGTCCACGGAAGACGAACTTTTCATATCCACGGCAAGGCTCGCCTTCGTCACCTGCCGAGGCAAGCGGGCGAGCATGATCGACGGTGTTTGTTCTATGGATGACGCGGCAGCCGGCGGCAAATGCCCCGCCAAAACCGCCCCAAACGCCGCAATGATAATGATCGCAGCTATAAATATCCTGGAAACACTCATACACATAATACGTAACATATCCAAGCAAGTTCGCGCTGTCAAGGCGGATGGATGTGTACTGTTTCAATAGAAATGTCACGGGTACTCGTTTCAATAGAAGTGTCACCCCATGGGGGGCGAAGTCAAGCCTGCGCAGCGCAGGGGCGGTGAGCGCAGCGAACCGCCCCGGAGCGGAGCGG
>JAJZVR010000053.1 GCA_021847065.1 Planctomycetota bacterium
TCATCCGCCGCACCGCCGCGGAATCATACGTTCCAGCGAGGTCCATTAAATCCCAGAAAATACTGCCCGCTGACCGGGTATTGTCCAATGGAGCAATGGCCTGCTTAAAGGCCTGAATCAGCCCGGCATGATTTTCAAAAACGCCGGACTTTTCCGCCCAGGTACAAACTGGTAAAGCCAACGTCGCTTGGGACACCAGACCATCCGGTCGGGTACTCAATACCAGCAGTGTTTCCAGGCCGGCCAGAGAAGTCTCAAGCGATTGGTCGCCGTGGCCAAAGGGATCAGCCAATACCAGGGCAGCGCGAATGTGGCCCGCTTTAATTTTTCCGGGTACATCCGCAAGTTTGCAGGTGTTGCCGCCAAGTTTAGCCAGTACTTTTTCCGCGCCCCGCCGATTGGGCGCTTTTTCCGCATAAATAGTATAGGTTACAGCCCCGGTAGCGGGATTCTTGAATACCTGGTCCTGCCCATCGATCCTCGGCTCTGTGAGCACCAGCCACGCCTGCGGATCAACGCGCCGCATCCATTGCGCGGCGAGGAACATTTCCTCAGTTGAATCAAACGGATTCAGAATCAGCATGGTTGAACCCGGGGCTGTGGCGGCGGCTTTTTTTACAGCCTGATCAAGCTGCCCGATGCCCTGCGCGGCGGACAATTCCTGCGGCACACCCTTGGACACAGGGGCCTGGAGTCGATTGTTATGGACAAAATCCCAGCCATAGCGGATGTCATCGGAAATCCACCATTTATTGACGTTCGCATTAAAGCGCGGCTTGATACGGTAGATGCGGCCCTGATTATGCTCGATGGAGATATTTTCTCCACCGCTGGAAAATGGTGAGATGCTCGGCGATTTTTTCAAAAACCAGACACGTTGGGTAAAGAGGAAATCTTTATCCAACAGTGCGCCAACCGGACAAATATCAATGACATTGCCGGAAAGTGGGTTATCAAGCGATTTACCCTGAAAAACATCAATTTCCTCACGATGGCCGCGGCCAAATACGGCCAGTTCCCCGGTACCGGAAATTTCCCGGGTGAATCGCACGCAGCGGGTACACATGATGCAGCGATCACTGTAGAGTACAACATGTTTGCCGATGTCTTTCTTTGGCTTTTTGGCCTTGTCTTCGTCAAAGCGACTTTCAGATCGGCCATATTGATAGCTGTAATCCTGCAGATTACATTCGCCGGCCTGATCGCACACGGGGCAATCCAGCGGATGGTTCAGCAGCAGAAATTCCATCACCGCTTTCTGATTAGCGATGGCCTTGGGAGAAATACTGTGCACCTTCATGCCATCAACGGCGGGTGTCTGACAGCTTGGCACAAGCTTGGGGACTTTAACCAACTTGGCCGGGTCTTTGGGATCGGGAGATTCAATTTCCACCAGACAAATTCGGCAGCTTGCGACAATTGAAAGCCCCTGATGATAGCAATAATACGGAATCTCCATACCGGCGTCCAAGCACGCCTGAAGAATCATTTTCTTGCCGTCCCAGGCAACTTTCTTTCCGTCAACGTCCATTGTGGGCATAAACATTACACCTTATAGCATTGTGTCCGGATTCATTCACAGACACGTTTCCCGCTTCCCGCGGGATTTTGTTTACACAGCGGCAGCAGCCTGCGCGTCAAGCGTTACACCTTGCACCTGATCCGATTTTAAGCGGGCCTTAAAATCTTCCGGAAACTTCTGCAGGAATGTCCGCACCGCCCAATTGGCACCGTCGGCCAAACCGCAAATGGTGGTTCCCGGCATGGACCCCATGCTTAAGCCAATTTCCATGAGCATGTCAAAATCGCGCGGCTTGCCATACCCGGCGACAATACGATTAAGCATTTTGTGCATCCAAGCGGTGCCTTCGCGGCATGGCGTGCACTGACCGCAACTTTCATGGGCGAAAAACCGTACGATGTTCCGCAGCATCACCACCAGATCGGTTTTGTCGGTCATGACGATGACACCGGCGGTGCCGAGGCCCAGCACGTTATATTTTTTTCCAATATCAAAATCGAGTTCCGCATCATATTGATCCGTGCCCAGAATCCCCATCGACACGCCGCCGGGAATTGCGGCGCGATACTTACCGCCTTTGACCCCTCCGGCATATTTTTCGATGAGCGTGGACATCTTAATGCCCAGTTCCTCTTCATAAACGCCCGGTTTGTTGACCAGGCCACTGACACCAAAAAGCTTCGGCCCGGCGGAGGATGGCGTTCCCATGGCCTTGAACCATTCCGCGCCATGTTCAATGATATACGGCAGGCAGGCGAGGGTTTCCACATTGTTGATAATGGTTGGTTTGGCAAACGCGCCGGCGATGGCCGGGAACGGCGGCTTAATGCGCGGCCAGCCGCGCTTGCCTTCCAGAGATTCCAGCAACCCGGTCTCTTCACCGCAGATATACGCCCCCGCCCCGCGATGCACATAACAGTTATGTACAATATCCGTGCCCGGAATTTTCTGGCCGAAGATCCCTTTGGCGTAGGCCTCTTCGAGTGCCTTTTCCAGAATTTTGGCCTGCAGGTGGTATTCACCACGTATGTAGATATAACTGGTTGTAATACGGTTGGCGAACGCCGCAATGGCGATGCCTTCCAGGAGAATATGCGGATCATAATCCGTGAGGTAACGGTCTTTGAATGTGCCGGGTTCCGATTCATCAAAATTAACCGCCAGATACCGCGGGTGGAGGTCCTTGGGTAAAAACTTCCATTTGGAACCGCAGGGAAATCCCGCACCGCCGCGCCCACGCAAACTGGAATCGATGACCAGTTGGATGATCTGATCGGGTGTCATGCTTTGGGCTTTACGGAGCGATTCATAGCCTCCAGTGGAAATATATTCTTCTATGTTGATGAGTTTACGCTTCGCGGGATCATCCGGAATACGCTTGAGTAAAACTGGGCAGGCAAACGCCATAATTAAACCTTTCAATCAACATTCGATCAGCTTTCTGATCGCTTTTAACGCTCTTGCACCAACAAATCAGTGCCCCGCCCCGGCAGGATGATCCGGCAATGTCCGCAAGTGTGCGGCAAACTCATCCGGCTTAATGCAGCCGTGCAGGTCTTCATTTACCAGAGCACATGGGGCCTGCTCACAAGCACCCAGGCATTCAACTTCAAAAACGGTGAATTTATCATCGTCCGTGGTTTCACCGGGCTCAATACCGAATACATCACGAATTTTATTGAGCACCGCCTGATGCCCGCAGAGTTCGCAGGAAATTGAGCGGCAAACATTGACCACATATTTTCCGGATGGCTGAAGTCTGAATTCTTCGTAAAACGTCACCGCATCCTGTACTTCCGCGCGGGATATGCCCAGAAATCCCGCCGCTTCATCTATCGCCTGCGGCGCTATGTAGCCGTAGGTGTGCATGATGGTATGAAACAGTGGCAGCAATGCCGCCTGCTTACGCGGATAGCGCGGAAAATATTTCTGTTCAATATGTGATCTAATCTCAGCGGTAAGGTAAGGCCCACTGCGCGTGGGTTGGTACTGCTTCAGGCGGTCTTCAACAATCCAGGCCATAACATTCCTTGCGTTTAACGATCCAATTCCGCGGCGATGATATTCAATGATCCCAAAACCGCCACCACATCTGAAATCGTGTGCCCTTCCATCATTTTGGGTAACACACTCAAATGGATGAAGGATGGCGGACGGCACCGTGCCCGCCACGGATTTTTGCCGCCGTCGCTGACAATATAAAATCCCTGCTCCCCGTTGGCGGTTTCGCTGCAACCGTAAACCTCACCGATCGGTGGCTTGAAGCCACGATTGGTCATTACCAATTCAAAGTGCTGAATAAGTCCTTCAATGGAACCATAAACTTCCGATTTCGGCGGCAAAATATCTTTGCCCTCCGGGCTGACGTTTATTGAACCGCCGGGAATATCATCGATGAGTTGCCGGATGATTTCGATGGATTGCTTCATTTCTTCAAGGCGCACGAGATACCGCGCCAGCACATCACCGGTTTTCATGATGGGCACTTTAAATTTTACCGCGGGCGTGCCTTTGCCGTCCCAGTTATCCTGAAAACAGAAATAGGGATCATCTTTGCGGACATCCCGCATAACGCCGCTGGCTCTGGCCAGAGGCCCGCTTAAACTCCAATTGATGGCCTCTTCACGGGAAATGGTGCCGATGCCCTGTGTACGGTCAATGAAGATGCGCAGACGATTAAGAAGTTTCTCGACGTCATCAATGGCCCGCGGCAGGGATTCATTAATAAACGCTTTAACCAGCGGACGAAACACATTGTCATCCGCATCCTTCATCACGCCGCCCACGCGGTTCCAACTGGTATGAAACCGTGATCCGGTCACATATTCCATAATGTCGTAAACCCGTTCGCGTTCGTTAAATCCGAACAGAAACGCGGTGAATCCGCCGAGGTCCAAAGCGGCAGCGCCCACGCAAAGCAAATGGCTTTGAATTCGAGCCAGTTCACCGAGAATGGTGCGATAGACTTTGCAGCGGGGTGTTGGATCCACGCCAAAGAGCATCTCCACCGCACGAATCCATGCCATTTCATTGCCCATGGGGGCCAGATAATCCATGCGATTAACGATGGTAATGTACTGATTGAAGTCCAGCACTTCGGCATTTTTTTCAAAACCGCTGTGCAGATAACCGATAATCGGAACAACTTTAACCACCCGCTCGCCGTCGATTTCCATCACCAGACGAATGACCGTGTGGGTAGCCGGGTGCTGCGGACCAAAATTGAGCGTCCAAAGGTTCGAATTATCCGAAAGTTGAGGGGTTGTCATGGGGTCATCCATCAGCATGGAGACTCCCTTTTCCATTGTGTATGGCATGTCCAGAACTCCAGCACGGCATTGGCCCCGCGAGCACCAGCGGCTCTGCAAGGCCCGGGTGGCCTGCAACAGGCACTTCACCCCTGACTTACTACCTTGTGATGTTATTCACAAACCCCGCCTTGAGCAAGCGAAGCAGGGTAAAATGAAAAGCTTCGCCTACGTTCACCGGCTGGATTATCCTTTATTCCAGTATCTGGCACCGTATACCGCGTGTTCGCCGAGTTCTTCTTCTATGCGCAGAAGCTGGTTGTATTTGGCAACACGATCCGAGCGGGCCGGGGCGCCGGTTTTGATCTGGCCGCAATTGGTCGCTACGGCAATATCGGCGATGGTGGAATCTTCGGTTTCACCGCTGCGGTGACTCAACACGGCGCTGTAGCCGTTACGCATGGCCAGATCCACGGCTTCAAGGGTTTCGGTCAATGTGCCGATCTGATTGACCTTCACCAGAATGCTGTTGCCGACACCAAGTTCAATACCCTTTTTGAGGAATTTCGGATTGGTGACAAAAATATCATCGCCGACAAGTTGGATTTTCTTTCCGAGTTTATCGGTAAGCGTTTTCCAGCCATCCCAATCGCCTTCGGCCAAACCATCTTCCAGCGAACGAATCGGGTATTTGTCCGCCCAGCGGGACCAGATACCGATCATATCATCGGCAGACATGTAGTTATTTGGATCGCTCTTGAAAAGTTTGTATTTCTTCTTGCTGTGATCCCACAATTCGCTGGCCGCGGGATCCAACGCGATAAACACGTCCTTGCCAAGTTTATAGCCGGAAGCTTTAACCGCCTCAGCAATAACTTCCAGCGCTTCATCATTGGATTTCAGGCTGGGAGCAAATCCGCCTTCATCGCCAACTGCCGTACTGAGGCCCTTTTTGTGCAGAACTTTCTTCAAGGTATGATAAATTTCAGTTCCCATTCGCAGTGCATGGGCGAAATTTTTGGCCCCCCACGGCTGAATCATAAATTCCTGAAAATCGACATTGTTGTCGGCATGTTTGCCGCCATTGAGAATGTTCATCATCGGCACAGGCAACACATTGGCGAAAGTGCCGCCGATGTACCGATACAGCGGCAGGCCGCTGGCGGCAGCACCGGCTTTGGCCACAGCGAGTGACACGCCGAGAATGGCATTTGCTCCGAGAGTCGCCTTGGTGGGTGTACCGTCGAGTTCGATCATCAGGCGGTCAATGTGTTCCTGATCGCGTGGATCGAGATCAATAAGTTCTGACGCAATTTTGGTATTCACATTTTCAACGGCCTTGGAAGTACCTTTACCGCCATAGCGTTTGGCATCGCCGTCCCGCAATTCCACCGCTTCATTTTCACCGGTTGACGCGCCGCTGGGCACAGCCGCCCGGCCAAGGGTGCCATCATTCAAAATCACATCAACTTCAACGGTGGGATTGCCGCGGGAATCAAGAATTTCACGGGCGTGGACATGTTCAATACACAGGTTCATCATAAGCTCCAATTCACAGTCAAACTCAATCCGGCGGCCATACAGCCCAAACCGGGAAACCGATAAATTAGCATACTTTTAGATTTTTAGCCAAGGGTGTCTCTGAGCAATTCAGAAAAACGGTTCGCAACATCCATGCGGCAGGGATCAATTAATTTTCTATAATTCAGATATTACCGGCGGGAGGAAAGCACAATAACCACCTGTCGAATCTGTTGCACATCCGTGCGCGGTGTAATTTCCAGGCTCCAGCGCAGGCTGGTGCGGGCAGATTGATGCACGGATTTAATAACACCAATAACCGCCCCGGCGACCGCCTGGGGCCATTCGTTGTCATTAAGCTGCACCAGATCACCCGGTTTGGGGGCCATGGCATGAATGGATTGATCCAATTCACACCGCATGCGGCCCGGACCGGCACCTTCAATAAGTGCCTGTGGGGCAATGCTGACCAAACCAGCGCGTACCGGGCGGCTGATGGCGGCGATTTCTTTCATCATCGGATCGGTCAGCAAACGCACCGTACAGGTTTCCGGGCCGACATGCGACACGCGGCCAATGACTGCTCGATTGGCTAACACCGCATCTCCAGGGCGAATTTGTTTGTCATCGCGCCAGCCCTGGTCCAGCGTACATTCATCACCGGTGCCGGTGGAAAATCCGTCAATACTGGCGGCTCTTAATCGCTGCACGGAAAGTCTGGGGAAGTTCTGATGAATCACGCGGGTTTCGCGCAGGAGTTTTTCGAGATCACTGATTCGTGTGACCAGCATGGCAATTTCATTTTGATAACGAACGCGCAGGGATTTTACCCGACTGCTGGAATTTTGATGCGGATGCAGAAATCGATTGATTCCGGTTTGCAGACCGGTAAAAACCGAGGAGAACGGGGCGACAAAAGTTCTAACGGCATCAGAGGCGGCGCCGCGCGGGCGATTAACCACTTGCGGGTGCCGCGCACCGACCACCACGGTAGCCAGCGCCGCGAAGTTAAGAATCCAGAACCACTTTCGCGGAGTCATTTTCATCATGCCTTCCTCCGGAAAGCATACGGCAACTGTCGGCTGTTTAAAAAATAAGACAGCCTTACGGACTGCCGCCGTGCGCGGCAAAGGGGGCAGATCACATTTCGTCGGTGTCTGATTCCAAGGCTTCCTTGAGCTCTTCCAGGTTTTCCAGCAGTACGTTGGTACCGCGGGCCACGCAGGTCAGCGGATCTTCCGCCAGCCTCACCGGCAGGCCGGTGGCCTGTGAAATTACCTTGTCGATCCCTCGCAGCAGGCTGCCGCCACCGGCCATGGTAATTCCGGTCTCCACCAGATCGGCGGCTAATTCCGGCTCAGCGCGTTCGAGTGTATGAGTAACGGCATCGATGATTTTACCGATTGGCTCCAGGAGAGCCTCGCGGATTTCCTCGCTGGTGATGATACATTTGCGGGGCAACCCGCTGATCATATCCCGCCCGCGAACTTCCATTGTGGTTTCCGGCCCAACGGTGCTGGCCGAGCCGAGTTCAATTTTTATGCGCTCGGAAAACTGTTCCCCGATCATCAGATTGTATGTTTTTTTCATGTGATTGATGATGGCTTCATCAAAATTATCGCCGGCGGTGCGGATGGATTCGGAAACCGCCATATCGCCAAGACTGATAATGGCCACTTCCGTCGTGCCGCCGCCAATATCCACGATCATGCTGGCTGTCGGCTCACGAATGGGCAGCCCGGCACCGATGGCGGAAGCCATCGGTTCGCTCACGAGGTATACCCGACGTGCTTCTGCCTGCAATGCCGAATGAAATACGGCCTGCTTTTCAACGGCGGTAATGCCCGATGGGATGGCAATGACCACGCGCGGACGCACAAACCGGCGTCGGCCATG
This sequence comes from Planctomycetota bacterium, assembly GCA_021847065.1. Taxonomy (GTDB): domain Bacteria; phylum Planctomycetota; class Phycisphaerae; order WQYP01; family WQYP01; genus JAMDCX01. The sequence goes on from JAJZVR010000053.1 coordinate 8,188, forward strand.
GACGCGGCGAATAAAGTACGTGAGCATAGCTTCAGTGATTTCAAAGTCGCTGATCACGCCATCTTTAAGCGGCCGCACGGCGGTAATATTTCCCGGAGTTTTGCCAAGCATTTCCTTGGCGACAAGACCAACGGCATTGCCGTTGTGCAAAACAATATTTGTCCCTTTTTTAACCGCCACCACGGAAGGCTCGTTAAGGACAATACCCTGCCCGCGCACGCACACCAACGTGTTGCACGTTCCCAGGTCAATGCCCATATCGAGGGAAAACCAGCCCAACATTGAATCAAAAAACACGCCAAAGCGCTCCGCGACAGAACCTTGAACAGGCCGGTTACGGCAAACACCGCATCCTTGTGCGTCGCCGAACACGGCCCTCCCTGCCCCCTTCCGGCCTGACTATAAGATACCACATTATCGGATTTAGCGATATTGGCGAAAATGGATACCCCGGCATCATCGCCACCTTATCCATGCCAACGCCAAACTCCAATTTGATGGCGATCCGACTCTTCGGAACACATCTATGGCGGCCACTTGCTTAGAAGCCGATCATCGTTTTATATTCAATGGCTATGTAAATCAAGGAACCCAAGGTCGCAAAGAAGCCGATAATGGCCAACGCCGTATACACATTTGGCTGCGGCCGTACGGTAATTCGGGCGGGTGGGTTTACACGTGACATGACGACTCCCGGCAAATCAAAAATCAATTCCTAACCGCACCGCTTCCACGCATTTCCGCGGAAGCAACTGCCTGCGGTATCCGCAGCCGAATTGGCCTGCAGAACAACAACCAACCGCATGATAAGCCGAACACACATCCGGCTTAATTTTTGAGGCATCAGACGCCCGGGCCACTCATGACCATTTCGTTCGGGGCAATCGTCGTGCCTGGAGCCTGTAGCGACACGACGCCGACAGATTCAGTGGCGTCGGACTTTTGTACAACCACATCGCCGATATATCGGCCATTGGAATAAATCGTCAGGCGGGTACCTTTGCCCACGCCGTCCCGCGATCCCAGTGAAGCACTGACATAGGTGTGGCCATTATAGCTGGCAACTTTCAGCACCACGCCGTTGACTTGTACCGACGTTGGCACACCCGCCACCGCGGAGGACAACGTGTTGGATGTCGGACTGGAAGTTTTAGCGGCAACTTCCATCTTGGACATCTGCCGATGCAGAGAAGCAACGCTCTCCTGAAGAACCTGAATGGTCTGCCGGGCGATATTACGTTCGTTGGTCAGTTCGGTGATACGACGACCAAGTTCAGCATTTTGATTCACATACGTCAGGAGTTTCGGACGCATCCCATTAAGAATGGTATTCTGCCCCGCAACCTGCTTGTTGAGCGAACTGACCGTGCTGGTTAAATCCGTGATGCTGGTCTGCAACTGGCTTTTCGCCACCCGCAACTGTGCAATAGTTGTCTGGTCATCAGCAAGCTTGGATTGCAAATCCAGAATGGTATTGTTCAAACGACCCGCCTTTTCGGCAGCCGTCTGAAGCGCGGCGGTAAGCTGTGTCTGCAGGTTGGTGTTGGCCTGCTGCAACTGACTGGTCATCGCCTGCGCCACAATCTGCGCTTTTTGCGATGTCGCCACCTGACTGCGATAATTCTGTTGCTTATCGGCAAACAAAATGACCAGAACGGAAAGCACCAGTGCCAGCACAAGCTGCAAGAGCACAAACGTTTTTGTTAGAGTATTCAAGAGGGCCTCCTGTGGGTAAACAAATCCAAATCAGACCACGTCAACTTCATGCCATAGCAAAGACTTTACTCTGACTTTCTCCCGCCGCAATTCCAGAAGTTTAATAGCCAGCGGCAACCTGTCAAGGAAAAAATGAATAATCGGACGATTCACGGTGGATGGGGTTGCACCCTCGGTGCTGCCATTTATCGGAAAACCGTCGCCCGAAACAACGACTTCCCTGTTCAACCATGCGGCTTTTATGGCTGTGCCATGGTTCTCCCATTATCCGCAACCGCTCTTTATACCAAACCGGGAAATTAAAACTCAAAACATTAAAAATTTCAGCGACCGAAGAAATCGACGCTCCGCGCCAAGGATGATCGCAAGTCGCTGCGCGGCACGATGCGATCAATAAATCCCTTACTCAAAAGGAACTCGGCACGTTGGAATCCTTCCGGCAATTCCATGCGAATGGTATTGGCGATTGTCCGCGGCCCCGCAAAGCCGATCATCGCTTTTGGCTCCGCAATAATCAGATCTCCGAGCATTGCAAAACTCGCCGTTACGCCCCCCGTCGTGGGATCCGCCAGCACGCTGACGAACAAACCGCCATGACGATGATGTCGCGCCAGGGCGCCAGAGGTTTTGGCCATTTGCATAAGACTAATGGTGCTTTCCTGCATTCGCGCCCCCCCGGAACATGAAATAATCACTATCGGCAGATGTTCAGCCGTGGCACGTTCCACCGCACGCGTGATTTTTTCGCCCACCACAGCCCCCATGGAGCCGGCCAAAAACGTAAAATCCATGGCCGCCAGAATGATCGGACGGCCTTTAACAAACGCCCGACCCGTTAACACGCCATCTTTGGAGCCGGTAAGTTTTTGTGCTTCGGCAAGTTGTTGGCGATAGGCCTTTTTAGCTGAAAAGCAAAGTTGATCGGTTGGAGAAAGCTGTGCATCCATCTCTTCGAATGATCCGTCATCGGCCAGCATGGCGATGCGTTGGCGTGCTGAAACACGAAAATGGTGCTTGCAGCCGGGACATGTGTGGAAGTTTGCTTCCATTTCCTTGCGAAAGATCATCTGGCTGCATCCGGGGCACGCCAACCAAAGCCCCTCCGGCACATTCACGTGCTTGCGGGCAGGAGCGAAGTTCAGGGAGGTATTTACTTGTGTCGATGCCTGTTGCGCGATAGTCATCTGTGTCATGTTGCTTTCCTTATGCCATCCGTTGCCATTCAAGCATTGCCCATCCGGCGGTAATTATGAGCCGCCGACAATGCCCGATAACCACACACCCCGCACTGGTGGTGTTCACTTAGTTGCTATGATAAGACTCTCAACGCTTCAAGGCAATAGTTTTTTTTCAATTCATTAAGATTCACCACGAACACAGCATTGGATATTTCGCGTTTTAAGATATTTTCCCAGTCTGCGACAAAAAAAACAAGAAATTTTATCTTTTTGCGAATATATTGATTATTGGTTATCGGGTATTATAATGCTCCTGATATTTTGGCAGTTGGGCATTGGCTTTCCTGCAATTTGAAAAGTAACGTATCCTTATATACATGACCAGTACCATCTTATCACGATATCGCCTCTGGATATTCGGCACGATGCTCGTGCTGATATTCATGTTGGCGTGCCTTGGTACCGGCATGTGGTTACTTTTCACTGGATGGGAAAATGGCAGAATTGCCAAGGCGTCGCTGAAATCGAAGCTTCTTGCCCAATCGCTGCTGGCTCGTCCGGCACCAGCAAGAAACACGTTCAACGGCTATGCGCTCTGGGCACGACAGACCCTTCCTCTGATTTTAGAACATCGCAATTCCTACAAACATGTCGCTTATGTCCTGGTATGGAAAAGTGATGGAACCGTGGTTTTTCTTGCGTCCAGGAATAAAGGGATATGGGAACTTCATTCCTCATTTCTCGGCCATACGCTTGACCCCGCGCAATGGCCCTCGCCATCCGGTACCGGCCTGACGCTGCGAACCATTGACCAAGCCCCGTGGAGAACAGATACACGCACATATCTTGATACACACATACCATTAAATTGGCCCGGAACTCAGGCAATTTTAAGTCTCGGCTATCGCGCGGCGCAATTCAATGCCGGGTATTTCATCGATCTGCGCCATGCTATTATCCTCTTGGCGCTGGCGGACCTGCTGGCGGGCCTGACGCTGGCTGTTCTGGCACTATTCATCAAGCAGCGCTTTGATAAAAGCCGCGACCAATATGCCAGAACGCTTCTTGCCCGCACCAGTTTGCTTAGCGAACGCGGCATGTTGGCCTCCGTGCTGGCCCATGAAGTGCGCTCCCCACTGACGGCATTGCGATTTAATCTTCATTTTATGCACACCTTACTGGATTGCCCGGACAGCGATCCCGCGGGCCACGCGGAACTTCTTGATTCCTGCGAACGTGAAGTGCGCAGATTGGATCTAATGCTGGATGATTTTCTCACCCGTACGCAAATTGTCGGCCAAGCACGGGAAAGTTCACTGAACACCGTGGTGACCGAAGCACTGGATTTCCTCAGGCCCGCGCTGGCCAATCAGGACATTCGTGTTATTACCCACCTGGATCCCGCTGATCCGCATGTCTCCATCAGTTCTGATGAATTGCGACAGGTGCTGCTGAATTTATGCACCAATGCCCAGGAGGCCATGTCGCGGTCGGGGTCTTTGGTCATTTCAACGGTTGCCGAACCGGAAAATGCGGTACTGCTGGTGCGTGACAGCGGTAAAGGCATCGCGCCGGATGTGCAGGAACGATTATTCGACCCGTTTTTCACCACCAAACCGCGCGGCAGCGGACTGGGCCTGGCGCTGGTGCGGCGGGTGGTTACAGGTGCCGGGGGCGGTGTTTTTTTTGAAAGCCAACTGCACCGCGGAACAACCTTTCGAATTGTTCTGCCCCGCGCCATGGCCACAACTGTCGATGCCGGAAACGCCCCTGCTGATTTTAACGAAATGACCGCGTTGCGCGCCACTCTCAACGCGCCGCTGATACAATCACCACCCTCAGATAAGGAATCTTAAGATGCTGGAAACACCTCCCCGTCGACGTGGACGGATATTGCTGGCGGAAGATGATCAAAGCGTATTGGACGCTTTAACCATGGCGCTCAAGCACGCCGGTTATGAGGTACTCTCCGCCCGCACGGGCCGCGAGGCTCTGCGCATGTTAAGCCCGGATATTCATTTGTTAATATCTGATTTATGGATGCCACAGATGGACGGCCTGGCCCTGCTCGATGAAGCCCGCCGCGCCGTCCCGGCCATGCAGACCGTCATTATTACCGGCAACGCCACCGTCCCCAGCGCTGTGCGAGCCATGAAACTTGGGGCCTTTGATTATCTCACCAAGCCTTTTACCCCGCCGGATCTCCTCGACGTGGTGGAGCGGGCCATGGAACACGGGCGGTTGAACAAAGACTTAAACGCCTTCGCGGCGGAAATCAGCGATACGCAGATTGAAACACTCATCGGACGTTCCCCGGCCATGCTGGAAGTCGCGCAGTGCATACGCCGCGTTGCTCCGTTCAAAAGCACTGTACTGGTCGAAGGCGAAAGCGGTACCGGCAAGGAACTGGTCGTACGGGCGATCCACCAATTAAGCACGCGAAAAGATAAACCCTTTATCGCTTTCAATTGCGCCGCCGTGCCGGCAAATCTTGTTGAAAGCGAGCTGTTTGGTCATGAACGCGGTGCCTTTACCGGCGCGGATGCCAAAACTTCCGGCTACTTTGAAGCAGCCAACGGTGGAACGCTTTTTATTGACGAAGTTGGCGAACTTGAACCGTCCATTCAAACCAAGCTTTTGCGAGCCTTGGAATCCGGTAATGTCATGCCCGTAGGCTCCACGCGGGAAAAAATGGTCGATGTGCGCGTGCTGGCCGCCACGAATACCAATCTGGCCAAAGCGATGGAAGAAAAGCGGTTTCGCGCGGATTTATTTTATCGCCTTAATGTGGTCCGCATTGAATTACCCCCATTGAGAAAACGCCCGGAAGATATCGCTTTACTTACCGCCTCTCTGGTACGCCGCCTGGCCAGTGAACATCATTTACCGGAGCCAACCGTTGCGCCATCAATGATTGCAGCCATGCAGCGCTACGACTGGCCCGGCAATGTCCGCGAATTGCGCAACGCTCTGGAAAGCCTTCTGGTATTGCAGCAGAAACATGCACTCACCGAAGCAGACCTGCCGCAATATATTCGCAATCCCAATGCCCAGAGGCAAAACGCCAGCCTTGATTTAGACCGCGCCGAGCGCGACGCCATTGAACGTGCCTTGCGCCAACATCATAACGACCGTACCGCGGCGGCTGACGCCCTTCGCATCAGCGTGCGGACACTATACCGAAAAATGTCGCGTTACGGTTTAACCTGATATTATTAATCTGCCTGAAATGTTCGTTATGATACCAACGCCGGTAAGTTGATTCTTTACACGATTAAAAAAGGAACAGCATGAGCCGCGATAAAGCACCCAAACGCCACAAGCGCAGGGAATCCTCCGTTTCAAAGCCTGTTGCGCCGCCGCGCCCGGATCCGGAAACACTGGAAATTGTGCTTTGGCCTGATCCGGTGCTCACTCGTCGCGCGGGTGATGTGGAACAAATTGATTCATGGTTGTTACAGGTTATCGAACGCATGAAACACCTCATGGAAGCCCACGAAGGCGTCGGATTGGCGGCACCACAGGTCGGTTTGCCGCTGAGGCTTTTTGTTATGGCCGAAAAGGCCAAGGCGGATCAAGCCATTGCCGTCATTAATCCCGTACTGGAGTTGGGATCAGAAACGCAGGAAGCTGAAGAAGGCTGCCTGTCCCTGCCGGGCATTCGCGGGCAGGTCATACGGGCCAAACAGATCACCCTGACCGGCTATGATGTAAAAGGCGGTCCCATTTCCATGCCGCTGGAAGATTTCCCGGCGCGCATTGCGCAACATGAAAATGACCACCTTGATGGCGTGCTGATTATTGCCCGGATGTCCCCCTCCGCCCGAATTGCGCATGGTAAAAAGCTGCGCGAACTCGAAGAAAAGGCGCAATAACGATTAATTTTGGCACAACGGGGCGTGCCCGCGTCTTTGCGAACCATCCGATCGTGCAACACATTTCCGCGCTCTTGGCGTTGCACATTACAAATCCTGATAAACACGCGCACAATTGCGACATGTTCCGCGCTACGCCAGCCTCCGCGTCAGGCTTCAATATGCGGTGCCGGAACACCGCAAATCATCGCCTGTAACTCCCGATAGTCAATTTTGCCGGTACCCAAAACCGGCAATTTTTCCAGCCGCGCAATGCTGCGGATGTGGTGCAATCCGGAAAGGCCTGATTCTCGAATGGCCGTATTGACTTCTGATCTATCAAGATCGCGTGTGCTTACCAACACCAGCTCCGGAGTGTCCGTTTCCATCGTTGCAATGACGGCCAAGCCCGGGCCGCTGTCTGCCGGTGATGGGAATTTTCGCTCCAGCACTTCTTCAATCGCCGGAAGAGAAATCATCTCTCCACCCAATTTAATAAAGCGTTTCAACCTTCCAACGAACGTCAGCACACCTTCCGCGTCCGCCTTCACCAGATCGCCGGTGCGATACCAGGTTTCGCCGGCCCATTGCACAAATGGAGATGCGGTCTGATCTCCCAAATACCCCTTAAAAATGCTCCCTCCGCGCACCAGCAGCATCCCGGGCTGATCCGGAGCACAGCGTTGCTTGGTATCTTCATCAACAATCACCCACTTGATCGAAGGCAACGGTGTACCAATGCTGCCGGGACGAATCGCATTTTCCCTTGCCACCGAGACAAATGGCGAACATTCTGTAATTCCATAACCTTCTAAAATCGATGCCTGCGGACAAGACTTCTTAAGAGAATCGTACACACTCTGCGAGCATTTTTCCGCACCCGTTACGCAAATCCGCAATGCCGCCAGTGAATCTTTTCCACTGCCCCGCATAATATTGGATAGAAACGTAGGCGTCCCCAGTAAAATTGACGCATGGTAATTTTCAATAATCCGCACCAATGCCGTTACCTCATTGGGATTTGGATAATGAACCACTTTGGCTCCCGATAGAATCGGTAACAGCATCGCCGCGTTTAACCCGAAGGAATGAAATGGCGGCAACATTCCCAGAAAGCGATCATCCTGCCGAATGTGAAAACTCGCCAGGGCGTCACGCATATTGGTCAGTAGATTTTCATGGCTCAGCGGCACAGCCTTGGGCAGTGATTCCGATCCGCTGGTAAATAAAATCGCGGCGATGTCGGTGGCCACCACCTGATCCAGCGAACGCCAATAAAATCGTCCCTTGATCGCGGCTTTAAGTTTTGCCCATTTTCCCAGCGATCCGGCCAGCGTTTCCAGCGGTACCATCCGATCGTTTAACGTCGAGAGATCAATTCCCTGTGCGGCCAGTCGGCTTAACAGGGCCTGGGCCGTGAGCACTTTGCTGACACCGGTAATTTCCAGCCCATGCTGAATGTTGCGCTGGCCCGTAGTCCAGTTCACCATCACGGGCGTTTTGCCGGAAAACAGAACCGCCAGAAATACGGTGTCCGCCGCCACCGACGCCGGCAACATGATGCCCACACGTTCGCCGGGAAATTTCTCTATTTCCTCACGCAACGCGAAGATCGATGTAATTAAATCGCGATAACTCCGGCTCCCCCGCTGAATATCCGCCACCACCACCTGATCCGGATGCTGCCGCGCCTGCGACAGGAAGACTTCCTGAATGGTTTTGCCTTCGGCCAACTGCACCCGTGCCGATCCGCTGTCGGCCAACCAGCGCGGTTCGGGCAAAGGTATCGCGGGATCTTTCGTCGCGGCGGCAAGCTTACCGCACGCCGCCAGCATCACATCGCCAACCGTTTCCAGCGATTCAACCGCCGCCACTGTCACGGCAAATTCCTTTTCCAGCCATGCGATTAAATCCATAATCGCAAGACTGTCCAATCCTAAATCCCGCGCCAATTGCTGATCCATGGTAATTTCGTGTACGCCGGTGAATTCTCGCAGATACTCGCTGACAATTTTTTCTGTCGCGGGAGCAACGGCTTCCGAACTCGATCGCAACGCTTTTGGCG
>JAJZVR010000054.1 GCA_021847065.1 Planctomycetota bacterium
TACCAGCAAGGCCGGGGAGTTCCGCAGGACGGCTCTGAAGCGCTGAAATGGTACATCATCGCCGGGGCTGGCGCGAAGCCGGGGGAGTTCATATACGAGTCCGTCGCCAAGGCGATTCTGGAATTGGAGAGCCAAATGGCAGCCGCCGACGTTACGCGGGCGCGGGCTGAGGCCGCAAAAATGCTGGCGGCGAGGCAGGAACGGTAGGATGCTGGCAGAATCACCCGCGCCGGGCGACCGCTTCCGCCACGCGCCCGGGAACTTTCACGAGAAAGGGATAGACATGGCGAGCAACACCGTTGAAAAATGTGCGAATTGCGGGCGCGTGATCGGCAATCTGAAAATGCCGACGTTGTGGCGGGAAAATGTTGTTTGTGCGGAGTGCCACGCACGCCTGGGCGGAAGTGCGCAGGGCGCGTTCTCACGGGAACCCGATGGCGGCCAAGCTCCCAAGCCGCGATTTTCCAAGCCACCACGGGTGATGAAGGCAATGTTTTGGATCGGATTGCTGCTTTGGTTCGGGCCGGCGTTGCTTTGTATTGCCGTCGACCACCCCGGGCAAGTTGGCGGCTTTGTGCCCTTGATGTGGCTGGGTGCAATACTGTGCATTGGATCAATCGTGGTCTGGGCAATCATTGTGGCCGCCAAATCGTAGGCGGCATGCTGTTCAGGATTGCAAAGGAGAAAAAATGGCGAATGAGCAAACGGAAACGTGCGCAAATTGCGGTCGGATGATTGGTAAACTCGAAACGCCGATGGTTTGGCAAGAAAGCGTTGTCTGCGGTGCGTGCTTTGAAGTTCTTGCTGCCTCTGCCCGCAAGGCTTCGCAGCCAGCCCCCGATGGAGCCCAAAAGCGGGAGCCAGAACATCCGCATTTTACCGCGCGTGGCGTCCCATCTTGGGCCGTTCTTGCGGGCGTGAGCGTGGTAGTCCTTGTTGTGTTTGGCATCTTTTTCGTTGGGCACAGCTCGGCGAAATTAACGGCGGCGGAGGTAAAGGCTTACAGCGCTATCAGTGCAATCGGCCCGTGGGAGCCGGGCCAGCGCTCGGAAAATGAGGATTGTCGGCGGGCCCGCGCGGCACTCGCGGTGCTCAAGGCCCAGGATGGCGGCCATTCGTCCAAGATTGAGGAGAGGCTGCGCCTTTCCGAGGCGTTCTTGCAGTCGGCGCGCCGGGAGGCCTCCGTCGCCCACAAAGTTGCCAGCGACTACGCGCAGGCCGCGCAGGCCGGGCGGCACGGCACACGCAGCGAATCCGCTCGCGTAGAGGCACGGCTAAACGACGATCTCGTAGCCGCCTACTCACTGGTTCCGCAGGAGGCCGCCAAAAACTCGTGGGGGGTGTTATCCGCATCCTGGGTGCAGCCGAAGCTGCTGGCCGAATCGCGTGCGGATTGGGATCGCGGGTTGGCCCTACTCAAGCGAGCCGGGCGCGGAGTGGGGAGATAGGCCGCCACGCCGGTCTCGAGTTTTGGCGGTGACGCAGAGGCTGGCTAACTGGCCGGAAGTAAGTGGGGCCAAGCCCCTGCGGGGCGAAAGGGCTGGTGCGTTTCGTATTCGCACCGGCGTCTACTGGTTTGTATTCCGGCCACACGGCGATCGCGTCGTGATTGAAGCTATCGGCCACCGTAAGGATGTCTACGAGGATTAACGCCATGCTGGCAGAAATAGAAATAAGAAATAAGAACCGGAGTAACACCGGGACTCTGACCGTCAACGGTAAGACCTTCGTTTTGGTTCCGGCATCGGAGTACCGTGCTCTGATTCGCGGCGCAACGACCAGTGATGCACGATTGCCCCCCAAACCCAGGCCGCTGCCGAACGGTAACTATGATGCCATCGCCGCCATGCGGGCGAAAATCGCGCGATCCCAGAGGGTGCGTGATAGGCCCGCAGGCCTGACTTTGATTTTTTGCAGGGCATCTGCGGCGTCATCACTCCTCGCTATATTTATGTCCGAATATGGCTCGTCGTTCTTCCTTGCATCTGCCCCGCCAAAACCCAAATTCAACGCCCGGGGGCTTATTACGCACCCTCGAATCCGTGACCGCCGGAAGGCCAAACTTTCGTAGCGGGAACTGGCGCTGGCCGCCAAGGTTCCGCAATCCACCGTGGCCCGAATTGAATCCGGCAAGTTCAGCCCGCGGCCAGGAACACTGAAAAAGATATATTCTGTAATGCGTTGAATAAGCCACCCGATTCGCGCCTGTCAAAAGCCCCTGTAACCTGTAACCCGTCACCTGTAACCCGTCACCCAATCGGTCCATGATCAGTGATCAGTGAAAATTGCTTGCGCCGCCGCAGCGCTCCACAAATTTTAAGTGGTGCGCCGCACCACATCTCATTAATCCCGGCGCGCCGGGAGTCTCATTAAACCCGTCGTCCCGGCGCGCCGGGATCTCATTACTCATTGTTCACTGAGCACAACGCTCAACACTGCCAATACTGTAAAAGAACTCCTAGGTTCTAGGTTCTCGTCACTCATTGTTCGTTGTTCGTTGTTCGTTGAGCGCAGCGTTTCGTTGTTCACTGAATCGCAGCGCCCTTATCCCCACCCGCGCCCCCCTATAGCCATCAACGGCATCACTGGATTCCAGGTTCTGGATTGTGGATTCTGGATTCTGAAACGATGCCGCACGGCGCTTTCCGAATTTTTGATCTTTGATCATTGGTCATTGATCATTGAAGCCGGGAATCCTCCCGGCGCGCCGGGACAGGAGCCGGCTAATCGGGGCTCACCTGTTCAACGATCACCTGATCTAGCCGCCGCAGCGGCTACCCACCGTTACCAATCGCTATCGGGATGCCGCTATGTCCGAGTTTATCCCGAATGACCCCGGTCTAAATAATTCGGACCGGGATGGTGAACTCTCCCCCTCGTATCCGCGAAATCCGCGCAAGAAGTTTATCCCGTGCGCGCCGGGATGGAAAAACATTATCCACTCCCGGCAAGGTCTATAGCCTTGTATCGAACTGTTCAGGCCAGCCTGAGCATAGTTCTTTGACAAGTAAAGAATATGCCTGCATCAATGGCTCCGTCTCAGCCATGGTGATCGCTCCACCCAAAAACAAAAATCGACGCCCGCGCCCATTCCGCGCGCTCACCTGCTCACCTGCTCCAAATTCACCTGATCTAGCCGCCGCAGCGGCTACCCCCCCCCCCTCGAAAACCACTTGGCCCTCTTGGCCTCCTTGAACCAAACCCGCTGCCATCAAGGCTTTTCTCAACTTTCCGAACTTGGCATCCTTGCCCCAATAACTTGGCCCACTTGGCCTCCTTGAAATTCGCAAAAGCCTTCTAACTCCTGGCCCCGTAGGGGCCTTCAAAACATCTTGAGCATCAAGGAGCCTGTCCGAGTAACCGATGGGCTGCGATCCCGGCGCGCCGGGATCATTTTAGGTCTCCATCAAGAAGCGGCGACGAAGGCATATGATAGTCCACACGATCATGAATCGGACGCGGGGCTATGTAAGGAATGCCACGGCGGCACGCTGCCCGGAAAAATTGCCACGCCCCGTATCAACGTGTTGCGCTGCCAAATGTCTTTTCAATGCGATCCTGGATATGCTTTAATTCCGTATCTGATTTGATTGCCCGACTGTCACGTACGTTAATAGATTCTTTCAATGGCACCCAGCTTTTGCACCCCGCATATTGCTCGTCAATCGCTATTTTGAGCGATTCTGGCAACGCCCAGGCTCGCAATACAATCACATACAAGGGATACTCCGGGCGATAATTAAACCGCATATCAATCAGGGGCTTATCCCATAAATGCAGATCATCCAACAGGTCCCACGCCGGACGATTTGGTACGCGACCAATCCAGAATACTTCCGCCCATCCACGGATGGTAATTTCCTCCGGTTCCCGATCCGCTGTTTTAATTTTGCCACGCCACGCCGGTTTTACCGAATCCGGTTTCTGATGTAACACGGTGGGAAACAAAACAAAACGCGAATGTTCCAATTCAAATTCACCACCGGCTTCATATATTCCTCCCTTCCGCAACAACAGTGCCTGTTGCCCCGCCAACACCGCATCGCACACGACCGACCATTCTTTCAGGGCAATACTCAAAACCGATTCCATATCTGGGATCCTGTATAACGCTTTGAATTAATCCACTCCGGCGGCCACGGGTTCAATATGACTGGCGATTTCCGCAACCTGCGGCAAGCGCATACGAATGCGCTTTTCCAATTCCGTAACTTTGCCATGCGCATCGGCCACGGTTATGTCAGCCCCAAATTCCGCGTGAAAACTCAGGTAGACTCGCTCGTTGATCGTATGCGCGTGCACCGCATGAACCGCCAGTCCCATTGCTTCGGCCAAACTCCGTACAATCGCCGCCAGACTCGGTTCGGCATCACCGGGTTCCACATGCACGGTAATATCAATACTGGGATGTTCATTGGAAGCCGCCAATTCAACGGATGTAGCAATCCGGTGCCCCTCCTCCAATGTCGCCGTCGGATTGACGCGAATGGTGGTATCCACAAATCGGCGGTTGCCTCCCTGGCGCACCCGAATGCGGGGAACATCCATCACTCCCGGCACCCGGCGGATGATCTCCTGGAGCTGCGTATCCACGCCCTCGGGTGCCCGATCCACCAACACATCCACCGAATGCAATGCCAGACGAATCGCGGCTCCGATCATGAGAATCGCCACGACCAGGGCGCCCAGATTATCCATCCATGCCAGTCGCCCGCGGCTTAACAAAGACACCATTAGCGCAATAAGTACCACCGCGGCACTGATCAAGTCCATGCGGAAATGCACACTGCTGGCCCGCAATGCCTCACTGCCATGTCTTTTTGCTGAACGGACCAATTGAATGGTTCGCCATATATCCACGCCAATGGCCGCACACAACACCACAATGGCGATAATGGTTGAAAAGACCGGCAAGGTATGAGGACTGCCAAAATCCGCTAAGGCACGCCAGAAAATCCACCCTGCCGTCAGGGCAAGAATGATGCTTTCCGCAAACGCCGAGAGATTTTCCACTTTTCCGTGCCCGTAATTATGCGTTTGATCCGCCGGGCGGTCACTGATATACACCGCCACCAGCGTAATAATTGTTGCCAGTACATCCACCGCGTTATGCAAAGCGTCGGAGAGTATGGCCAGACTTCCGGTTAACAGCGCCATGAGCAGCTTTAATATCGTCATGGCCGAGCTGGCCATCAGCGATATCCAAGCTGTATGCTGCTTATCTTTGGATAGGTTATGTTCCGCCACGAAAGCACTTCCCCAAGCGCGCCGTCAACATTTCCACCAGCCATCGTGGCCGCAACAGGTTCCCAATGCGCGCTAGCGCACCAGTATACATAACTTCCCGGCTTTGCCATTATCTTTTTTTGAAATTGGACGCCTTGCGGTTCGGGGTAGCCAGGAATTTCTCCGCCGCGCGCGCGGCCTGCTCGGCCTTGCGCCGCTTCAGGGCCTTGTATTCCTCTTCCGTGAGTTCGCCGTTTTTGTACATAGCTTCCATCTGTTTAAGCGAAAAGCCGAAGCCCATAGCCTCAGTGGGAGGGTTGGTAATTCGCCTGCGAATCGCACGAATCACCAGCCAGCCAATAATGACCACGGCAATCAGCGCCCCGCCCCAAAACAAGATGCCCATCAGGCTTTTATCCAAATCAACAACCTCGCCTATACACCAGAAGAAGCCAACGCTCCAGCATTATATACGTTCCACGCACCGCCGCGAGTTTGACATTTCCCAAAAAAACATTGACAGACTGCCATAGGCGCGTATGATAAAAGATGTTAAAGAGGCAAACTGCCCGGCAGGAACCTTCCTTTTCTGAGCAGTTATGGAGTCAGGCATGCTTCAAGATGCGGCAAGGCTGAAAATCACCCGTGACGATGATGTCGTTCTGGTGGAATTTACCCATCGGAAAATACTCGATGAGGCTAATATTGCCGAAATCGGAGATCAGCTTGTCGCATTGGTCGAAAATGAACACCGCCCTAAGGTTATCATATCGTTCGCCGGAGTCGATCACCTTTCCTCGGCAGCGTTGGGCACACTCATCACGGTTAACAATAAAGTTCGCAATCACGATGGACAATTGCGGCTTTGCAATATCCATCCGCAGATATTTGAAGTTTTTGTTATCACAAAACTTAATAAACTCTTTCGCATCTATCCGACAATAAAGGAGGCGAAAGAAAGCTTTGAGCCGCTAAACAAGCAGAGCGTCATATAACGTCAGCTTGGGGCAGGTTTTTCCCGGTGCGTAGCCGGCGCGTTATGGTTAGTTGAGTGTGTCACGCAAGAGGGTATGGATGCCCGTGAACCGCATGGAATGGTAATCACTTGCGCCTAAGTTCAGAACGGGCGTCTTTATGGGACGAATGCGACTGGAAAAAACAACCACCGCGCACCGATGTGTCGGTGTATCTTCTGCTTCCCGCAGATTATGGTGTCGGCTGGAAATTCCCAGCGACCTCAATCGTGTGGAAGAAGTTGAAGAGACCATTCTATCGCAATGCCAGCGATATTCATTTACAGATCGTGACCTTTTTGCCCTTAAACTTGCCATTGATGAAGCATTTGCCAATGCCGTTAAACATGGCAACCATTGCGACCGTGATAAACATGTCCGCATCAAATATCGTGTCACTGCCCGCCGCGCGGATGTCGTGGTGGAGGATGAAGGGCCGGGATTCAATCCTTCCAATTTACCTGATCCAACGTTGGATCAGCACATTGAATCCACGCACGGTCGCGGTATTCTGCTGATGCGGGCGTTTATGAACAATGTCGTTTTCAGCCCATCCGGGAATTCGGTAACGCTCACCAAATTTAATGATGCCCCCCGTAACACCATCGAACACAGCATCGCCTTTGGCTGACGTTGCCCCCCTGCCATGACGACCCGTTCGCGGCTTACGCACCGGCAAATATGCCATTACCAGGCGATTCGATCACCGTTGGAATCGGTGAATCGTCCCAATAGGAGCCATGGAACGCGTTGAAGACCACAAGCCGTATCCGGCGGGTTTTCAACGATGTCGCCGCTGATGATAACGAATACACCGAGTCGCACAAAATATCTCAATCTCTTGGGCATGAGGCATAACATTATCAGCCGAGAAATATCTCCATTGGGTAGTTAGACGCTCGCGGCATTTTGGTTGCGAATGTGGCGGCGTTGCGAAGAACCGTTGCGTTGCGTAATCTATTAGTCTGTGCGTTGCATGACCGTCGTGGAGACTATCTTAATTTGACGGATCGACAGACTTCGGAGAAATTGTGCGAACCGCAAAAAAAAAGCGGCGTCTTCCGCCGTGACGAAAGGATGATAACGCAATGAGCAAGCCGCTGACGGTCGCCATTAATATAGGCATCGAAGGATGGGCGCAGCGGTGCATGGTCCGCGGCATTGTTCGGTATTGCCGGAGCCACACCCTCTGGAAATTTATCGAGTATAAGGGCATGCCATTGGCGCGATCACCACACCTGGAGTGTTTTGATTATGACGGATTAATTACCCCCCTGAATACTCCCATTGAGATACGTAGTGCGCGGGCAAAGCGCGTTCCCGTGGTCGCGATCAGCAGGGGGCTGCCGATATCGGGCGTATCATATCATAGTGTAATCAGCAATGACGCCCTGATCGGTGAAATGGGCGCCCGGCACTTTCTGGATAAGGGCTTCCGCAACTTTGCATACTATGGAGCCAGTCACTATCGCTGGGCGCTGATGCGGCGGGACGGATTTTGCCGCACTGTGAAAAAGGCCGGGTTTTCCGTTGCCATCGCCGAAACACCGCACGCCCGTGTTTTTGATAAGGCGATGCCATGCCTGCGCCGCTGGTTGACGGAACTTCCCCGACCTCTGGCGGTCATGGCCAGCGACGACCTGCCTGGACGTCACATCTTGGCCGCATGTCAGGAAATGGGCTTGCAAGTTCCCGAGCAAGTCGCGGTTCTGGGAGTCGATGATGATGATGTGTTGTGTGAAATGGCCGCCCCCCCGATGTCCAGCGTTGTGCAGGATTGTGACCGGATCGGCTATGAGGCGGCAGCTCTTCTGGACCGGATAATGCGGGGCGAACGCCTGCCCCCGCAAACCATCGAAATTCCACCGCTGCGCATCGTAACCCGTCGCTCGACGGATGTTACAGCGATCGAGGATGCGGACGTAGCGAAAGTACTGCGGCTGATCCATTCGAAGACCAGCGAACCGTTAAGCGTCAAGGCCCTTCTGCGCAATGTTCCCATGTCCCGTCGCACGCTGGAGCGGCGTTTCGCGGCCGCGCTGGGGCGCAGCCCCGCCGATGAGATTCGCCGGTGCCGGCTGGATCGGGCCATGCTACTGCTGCGCACATCGACCCTGAAAATAGACCTGGTGGCCATAAAATCGGGCTTCGGCGACGCCCGAGGCATGGCCGCCGCATTTCGCCACGGATTGAAAACCTCGGCCAGCGCCTATCGGCGGCAATTCCAGGACCATTAAGCCGCGCGAACCAATAACCTAAGGGCATGATGACGAATCACCACCGCCCCGATGACGCAAAACTCCACCTAATTGTCGCAAAATGGTCTAGCGGCACGAATTTTTATGATCTATACTCCTTCCAGTTGTAATGTTGTGCGTTTCCCTTTTTTCTGTCGGTGATTTCAGCCTGCGGGGGGGGGAAGGAAACATGACGAATGCTCTCTGCGTGGCAGGATTTTAAGAAGATTGTCCAGAAGAGCAATTGTAGTTCAAGTTCAATCCAAATTATCCGCAAGTCGCGGAAAACCGCAGCCCGCCCGGTTTGGCGGGAAATTCGAGAGGCTCCCAAAGGGAGCAGGAGATTTTTATGTTGTTCAAGTTTTCCAAAAAATCGCACGGATTCCGTGGGGCTTCCTTGGCCGCTCATGCGAACGTCGGCGCTGCGGTGCTGGTGGCGTTGGGGATTGCAGGCCCCGCTGTTGTCAATGCCAGCGTGATCCAACTGACAACGGGTGATCCCACGGCGACGGCACCAGCCGGTTCCACGAGCGTAACTCTGTCAAATGTGGTCGATGCGATCTATACTCCCGTCAGCGGGTCGGCCTTGAATACCGCAGCGGGCACATTAACCTGGCAGGGGGTGGCGTTTTCCGCCACGAGCGCCAACGTCACTCGCGCCGCCGGGACTCCCCAGTGGATTGCCCCCAACCCCGCGGACACGTCAAGCAACGCCGGCTTCACGAACGGTTCTCCGAGCGCGGAGGACACAAACCTTTTGAATCTGGTGAACGCCGGGATGGCCTTTGACTCCAATGGCGGTGTCGATAACATGTCGGTAACGATCACCGGCCTGACTGCCGGAGGCAATTACCGCGTCGACAATATCGTGTCGCTGGTAGGCGCTCCCAGTCGCCCTGACCAGGTGTCCTACGACGGGGCATCTGCAGTACAGGCAGACACACTGGCCAGTCCCACCTCCAACGGAATCTATGACATATACGATACGGTGACGGCCGACAATAATGGAAATATCGTGGTCGACTACACGGGTTCCAGCGGTCCGTTCTACAACGCGGTGGTTGTGTCCTCCGTGCCGGAACCGGCCACGCTGGGGTTATTCGCCATCGGCGGTATGTGCCTGCTACTGCTCAAACGGCGTCGCGCGGTCTGAATCCTACGGGGCCACACCGCATTTTTTGCCGACGTGCCGACGGTTGTCGGGACAGCATAGGCATGCATTTATACTGCACCTGCTCGCTGTTGGCATATAAACCGTTTGTGCCATGGACATCCTGTCCATGGCGTTCCAAGTGCAATAGCCCTTGGTGAGCAGTCGGGTGAAAATGTATCATCAATTGCCGCGTGCAGCATATTGATGTGCGAGCGGGCTACGACAGATGTGAACGGGGGGCCAATGCCAATGATTTTGGATTGGTCTCCTTTTCCCGATTTTTTTCAAAAGGAGCAGAAAATGAAAAGTCGTGCATTCACTTTAATTGAGCTTTTGGTGGTGATTTCCATCATCGCCATTCTGATTGCACTGCTGCTGCCGGCGCTGGCCAAGGCAAAAAGTTTGGCGTTGCGTATCCAGTGCGCATCGAATATGCGGCAAATCGGGATAGCCTTGCAGGAGTATTCCAATGAATTTCGGGGACAGTACCCGCCAGCTTTCAGTCCAGGCTGGCCCTTCGGTGTCCTCGCTGGATGGACGCCCAGTACCGGTTACGTAAATTACCCAAATTCAGGCTTGGCACTGCTTTACTACGATTCCTTTGGCATACAGGGAAGCAATATGGTTAATCCGCGGCCAGGTATACTCAGCCCGACGCCCCAAGGCATCTCAATGCTGTTCTCCACGCAACCCGGGGGATTCACCGAAAATGCATTCATTCAGCCAAGCTGGTACAACAGCAGTGGCATTTTAACCAACTGGACTTTTTACTCGGGCTACTGTTATTGGGTGGATCGCGGCCAGGATTATAAACCATCCGGAGACATTTGGGCTTTGGAGACCAACGCACAGAATTATGACCCGGGGACTTCCGGCACATACGTCTATGCCAATTACAATACGGATCGGGAACCGGCGTTGGATCCTCTGTCCAATCCGGCGTCCATTCTGGTCACCGACGAGGTTTTCCTGAACAGTTATTCCACCACGGCGGGAGGACTGACGGGATTTCCATTCCCAGGTGCTGTGGCATCGGATCACGTAACGCGCAACGACGATTTCCTGCCCGCAGGCGCGCACGAGCTTTCCAATGACGGGTCCGTAATCTGGCAACCAATATCCAACATAAAGGGTAGATGGGGCTTTAGCGGAGTGATCATGGGATGGTGAGTTGCCCTTCAAAATTCTTTTTTCCTGCATTAACGTGTGTTCGGTCATCTGCCGAACGTACGGCTGGAGAAGAGAGAAAGTAATTCTTTTTAGGAGAACACATTTTGCTATTCAGATCTCTTACAAGTTCCTACGGGGCTTCGCTGCGGGCCATCCCGATAGCAATTGGGATCGCCAGCGCATCACTGGCGGCGCTGGTCGTGGCGAGCGGCACCGCCTCGGTAGGCGTTATTTATCAGGATAACTTCTCCGGTTCGAGCAGCGCGCCGCTTCAAGGCGCAGCCCTGACTGTGCATAACGGCACCAGTACAACGTGGACCGCCGATACCGTTTGGAAAGCAAACGGCTCCGTCGATGAAAGTCCCAGCGCCAGTGCCAGTTATGGTAACACCTATCTTTCATTTAAGCCGACGAACGGCCACATTTACACCCTGTCCGCGGACGTCAACGCCACGGCTAACGCTCCCGGCACAACCAACTCTTGGATCGGCTTGGGATTTGTGACGTCCGAAGCACTGGGTAAACCTTTTTATGAGAATGCCGGGCCATTTATTCTCGATTATGTGCCCAACAGTGGATCTCATATTGTGACCTATACCGGCCTCGGCTTGAGCGGCCCACACGGGTATCCCTATCCCCGAACGGGTGAACAACGCCTGCGGATGGTGTTGGATACGCGCGGTGCGAGATGGACGGTGCGATTCGCCGACAATGGAAAGGCGCTTGGTTCAGTGTACAGTTATACAACCAATCCGGCGATTGTCGCGGTGGGCTTCGGCACGTTCAGCGCGACAGGTCAGGTGCGCAGCTTCTCGCTTACATCTTCGTCCGTGCCGGATCCGGCGACGCGGGGCGTGGGGAGCACAAGTAAATAACATAAACAATTTACGAGCGCGGATGCATGAAACAAAAGTAATCTGTTTTATATATAGCGTATGCTCATTTTACCGGCTGTACGCTGCGGAATCCGTGAAGTAAGCAATCGTAATTATTTCAGCCCCGACTGATTTGGTTTGTAATTTGAGATTTAGAGGCTCGTTTTCAGTCAAGGATATTTGCGTCGATGTTTAGAAAAGGAACCTTCAATTATGACTAATTTCTCCCGACGAGATTGGATGACTACCGCAGCTACAGCGGCGGCTGCCATGGCGATGGCGGGGCGAAGCGCCATTGGTGTAGCGGCGGACGGCACCGTGCCCACCATCCCACCGCGAGGCAATGAATCATCTGTGCACCCGTTTGCCCGCAATGTTCTGGAGTTTGGTGCGCGCGGAAATGCCAAAACCGACAACACCGCAGCTTTTCAAAAAGCACTGGATGCGATGCATACCGTCGGTGGAGGCATTGTGCACGTGCCAGCTGGAAAATACCTATTTAAGGGGCATTTAACCATGCCATCCAATACGGCCTTGGTCGGAGAATTCGCGGGGCCGCCGGGTGGGTTTTTTGGCAAGCAGGGGAAAGGCACCGTACTACTGCCGACGGAGGGCCGTGGCAAGCTTGACGGCGCGGCGTTTATCGGCGTGAGCGGTGTGAACTGCACAATTCGCGGCCTTGGCATCTATTATCCGGAACAACACGGCGATGCAGCGGCACCGACTCCGTATCCGTGGACCATCCAGAATATCGGCCAACCACCCGCGGGAGGCCAGCCCTTGGCTGGAGACGGATCGGCCGGCCTGTCGGTCATCGATGTAAACATCAGTAATGCCTATCAGGGCATTGACCTGACACTTGCCCGGAGGCATTATATCGCCCGGGTTTACGGACGGCCGATTCTCACCGGAGTTTACGTTGATCAGTGCTACGACGTCAGTCGCATCGAGAATGTTCATTTCGTCTGGCCGTTCTGGCCGTGCGGCAACCCTATTGCTGAATGGATACAAAATCACGGCACCGCCTTTCGCTTCGGTCGTACCGATTGGCAATGTGTTCTTAACACCTTTTCATTCCAATATCATATTGGCTATCATTTTATCGAAACGCCCAGTGGCACCTGCTACGGTACATTTTCAGGCATTTCGGCGGATTCGGCTCAGCGCGCGGTCGTGGTGGATTCCGCGGAAGCCTTTAATGGCGGCCTGCATATCATCGGTGGCGGATTTTCGGCGTTCACAGGTTCGGACCCGCAGGGGTTCATCATCGGCCCGAAGAATACAGCCCAGGTTTGCTTTACCAATTGCGGCTTCTGGGGCCCTTCACCAAATCGAATCGGAACAATACAGGGAACCGGGCCGGTAAGCCTCGTCGGATGCTGTTTCAACAATTGGAACGCCAAACGCGGCGAACCGGAAATCCTATGCGACGGAGCCTCGGTCACCGTCAGCAGTTGCTTGTTTAGGTGCGGCGGCAAGCGCAAAGTCATTGGCATTACAAAACGGTGTCGCGGCGCGGTCATCACCAACAATACCTGCCAGGGCGATGCATTTGTTGTCGTCCGGCCAGGCCCGTTGCCGCGCGCCAGATTCCAAATTCATTCCAACATTGCCATTGGATAGGTAACCGTTCACGGGGGGGGGGCCTTAATAATTTGTGGTGCATCCCGATGTATCGGGATTACCTGCATTCATTACCACGGCAGACTGTCCCGGCGCGCCGGGACGCACTACAAAGAAAGCCTCGGAATGAAAGCCTGCCCGTGAACGGTTACTTGGATAGTACATGGGCGCTGACGGAATGTCTCTAGACGATGTGTTCCATGGATGACACATTTCGGCTTCGGCTTTATCATAACGCCGATCTTCCAGGCGGACGAAAAATTGTAACCGTTCACGGGCGGACGGCAAATAACTTGTGGTGCAGGTTTTCCTACCTGCATTCACTACTGCGGCAGACAGGAAAGTCTGCACCACAAAAAAGGGCAGCGGGATAAGTGCCTGCCTGTGAACGGTTACGGAAAATTGGCCTGAATGTGGCCGTTGAAATAGATATGGAACTGGCCGTATGACGCGTGATTCAAAGCCGAGGCAATCTTTCATGGACCGGCCCTGTCGGCGGCTGGTTTGGGCCGCGATTTCATTGTCGGTGCTGCTGCCGGCGATAGTCGCAAATGTGGTGGCTGCGGGAACCACGCCCGCTGTTCGCATCGGGCCGTTTTATCCGGAGGCCCCGAACGGTATTACGTTTATTGCGGACCGCAAGGCCGCGTTTTTGTTGGCGTATCGGATGGATTCAAAACGGGCATGTGGAGGATGGCTATCATGCCTTTGTGGCGGATATGAAAGGTTACGGCCCCTCGGCGGCCGGCGGCGGGTATAACCGGCTGGCCTGGTATGTGGGTCATACGCGGGTGCAACTTCGTTGGAGCCGGACGGGCCAATCCATTTTGGGCAAACTAAAAGCCTCCAAGGCGATACGAATCGCATTGGAAACCACGCCGTCGTGGCCGGAGTTTCCGGCTCGATATTCCATAACTCGCCACGGCATCCAAGGCGCTGGAATGCGGGACGGCAAAGTTGTCGCCCGCTGGCGCGTGATCACGGCATCCGCTCCGGCGGCTGAAATTTGCGATTCTAATTATTCCGTATTGGCAAAACATATTCAGAGCGGAACGTCCAGTACGGTTGGCGCCGGCACTTATGGCGCATTGGTATTTAATCTCAAGCCCGGTGCAAGCGTGTATTTTGCCGCCGGAACCAGGGGATTGGAGAACCTGAAAAACGCGCCATCCATTCTCGCCGGAGCTCGCCGCCGATACGACGCTTCCCGTGTTGCCGCCGGCGGAAGCTGGGGCAATTTTCTCAAGCCGATCAACCGGGATTTGAGTTTCGCCCGTGTTTATGGCCCGGGCACCAATATCACCGGTTATCTGGCCATGCGGGGATGGACTTTGCCAAATCGTCAAAATGTGTTCGAATGGGACAGCTTCTTCGCCGCCTTGCAGGGATCCATCGCCCATCCTTATCGGAGCCGGCAAACCATACATCTGGTATTCGCCGGTCAACGTGCGGATGGGATGCTCGAGAATTATTGCCAAAATGGTTCGGGAACGTCGAATCGGGCCCAGCCTCCAATCGCGGCGATGTGTATATGGAAACTTTATCAGCGCGACCCGGATATCGGTTTTCTGCGGTGGATTTACCCGCAATTGGTAAAGTGGCATAATTGGTGGTTTGCCACCAATCCCTCCACCGGACTGCCCTTTAGGGATGCCAATAAAGATGGCCTGCTGGAATACCGCAACGGACCGGAAAGCGGTATGGACGACAGCCCGATGTACGACAACGCGCGCGTAGATCCAAAAACACAAACCATGGAACTTGATGATGTCGGCCTGAACAGTTTATGGGCTGCGGATGCCGGTTACTTGGCGCGGATCGCGCAGGTGCTGGGAAAATCCGTGGCGGCAGCGCATTTTTTACACCAGAAAGAAGCGATGATTCACCGGCCAAGGTTCGGGCGTGCCACATACAACATGGGGGCCGCTGCTATGCCTGATCGGCCTGGAGGATATTTGCGACATCCGCCCGGATGGCACAATTGCCCTCAATGGCACGCTGAATGAAAAAATAAGGATTCGGAACATTCCGATTGGCGGGACGTTGTACAACGTGAGGGTTACGCCGGACTATGCCGAGTTGGTCCACGGCGGCCATGTTGTAATGAGAGCCAAGGGCATAATTGCGGTACAGTCTCTGCCGCAGTCCGTGCTCTTAGCCAGGATTCCTCCGATGGATCGCATCAAGCCGGTGTTGCCGATCCATAAAGGGATAACCAACGCTCCGAGCCGCCTGCGTAGCCAATGGCTGCGCGATCCACTGGGCGTGCAGCAATCACATCCGCGTCTGACATGGACGCCGCCACAACGCAATACGTTGCTTGGTCAAGCCGAGTATCAGATACAGGTGGCCGGTTCGTCCATGGACTTTAATGGGGGACATGATCTGATCTGGGATTCCGGCACGGTTGTGGAGAATCCCGATTTTCTTCCGCAATATAACGGCCCGGCGTTCCAGCCGTACACTCATTATTACTGGCGAGTGCGGGTTTGGGGCAACGGCGGTTGGAAATCACAATGGAGCCGGCCTGCAAGCTGGATGACCGGGCCGCTGAAGGCCGGCGATTGGCGGGGAAGTTAGATCAGTTATCAGCACAAGATCAGCAATGCGTTTTACGACGCACCGCACAACGCCTATTACGGCTTGCCGCTGCCGAAGAAGATTTTCCATAAAAGTTGGATTCAAAAAGAGCCGTGTCCGATTTTTCGCAAGGTATTTCGCGTGCCAGCAAACCTTCGGCACGGTTATATGTATATTGCCGGATTAGGATACTGGAAGGTGTTGGTCAATGGCCATAAGGTCGGTCCGGGCGTGCTTTATTCCACGATGTACGATTATTCCAAAACTGTGCCGTATCAGAGCTTTGATGTGACATCATTGTTGCGCAAGGGAAAACGCAATGTCGTATCCATTGAATTGGGCAATGGCTGGTATAACGTGATGGAGCGCGATGTGTGGGGTTGGCAGCACGCCCCTTGGCGGGCATGGCCAAGGGTGCGCATGAATCTACTGATGCGGACTGCGATCGGTAAATCAACTTGGCTGGCCACCAACCCCACCTGGCAAGCCTCCGCCGGTCCACGACTGGCGGATGGGGTTTACAACGGCGAGGTGTATGACGCCGCATTGAAAATTCATGGATGGAATCATCCGGATCGGGCAATGCCAAATCTCGCCCATGCCAAAATCGTGACCGCTCCAACCGGCCGGCTTACCTCGCAACTCATGCCGCCCTGTGAAGTGGCGGAACACCTCGCGCCGGTGTCCGTCACCGAACCGGAACCGCATGTGTTTGTGGTTAAATTTCCACAGAATATGTCGGGGTGGGCGACGCTTACGGCAAAGGGGCAGCCCGGTGTGCCGGTGGTGCTGCGCTACGGCGAACGGCTGTTCGCCAATGGCTTGGCTATGCCAAATGGCTGAACGACATCCATGACACCCAATACTCCAATGGTGCGTTGCGGGTGGTGATGCCCGATCCTTCGGGCTGGGATTGGGACGGCGGCAAATATCCTGATCCGGATTGGGAAAGTGCCTATGAATTTGTCTGCTGGAATCAGTATCTTTACTATGGCGACGGGGGGATATTGCGTGAGCACTACCATGGCCTGAAACGCTACTTTCGTTTTGTGATGTCAT
>JAJZVR010000338.1 GCA_021847065.1 Planctomycetota bacterium
TGATCAGATGGGAGAACGCGTAAGGCCACCAGGCATAGAACCACACCCACTGAGAACAATCCGGTATACCCCATTTCTGGGTAAGCACGCCGCGTGCCATATTAAAGTGAATTCGCGCCAGAAAAAGACAGGAAAAAATAACAAAGAAAACAAACGCGCAAATGGCGTGCCGCGAGGCACGGGGCAGACGTAAAAATCTGGGAAATATAATTAGATCCCCCTTTTGCTTGCCAATCGGCCAAGGCTGTTTTGCCATGGGCCTTGTACCGCAACGCGTCTGCAAGATCTTCCATTAAATATATTACCACGTTACCAAATGGCGCAGCAGCGGTCAAGGTATGATTGGTGCTTGCTTCTTCCTTGACGCCGTCCAGCCGATCCGCGCAGTCGGAGTATAATTATCCGGCGTTCGGCCGCGGCGGTGCGTATTAGAACACCGTGGTGATAACCCGGTGGTGAGTTGGCGGCACCGGATCAACCACCGGATTAATCATTCGGTGCTCCTGGGCGCTGCGCAGGTGTTACAAAACTATGCGGGCCAAAAGAAAGCGGCCCGTTCCAACGCATTGGAACGGGCCGCAGAATGTTTTCAGTTCAACAGAGATAATGGTAACGGATTACCATGCACCGCTGCTGATATCACGTGCCGGAAGCATGCAGATATCATATGGTGGGGTATTGAACAGCATAGATACGGATGCCGTGGAATTGGTGACCTGCTGCTGGTTACCATTGTAGCCGGATGTTCCCGGTCCGTCGGCGGCGGTCGATTGGAATGTGAAAATATTGTCGCCGCTTTGGCCGACATACGGACTAACTTCCCACGAAACGTGGTCATCACCAAAGCCGACATTTTGGCCATCGCCATTGTGGTTGCCGGAATTGTAAATGTAGTTGCCGTAGGTGTTGCCGGTGACAGGCTGCGCGGTGTTACGTTGCAACGTGCTACCGGGTGTGGTAACCGATCCTGGAGAAGCGGGAGCCATATCGCTGACTTCTGGCACATCCGAACCGGAGTTATCCGTCCACCAGCCACCGACTCCGCCGGTATCATTCCAAGGGCATGCGATTGAATAGCTTTCGCCCTGGCCGTTTAAATTGGGCGCACCAGCGGCCAAGATGTTGTCGAAATTGAAATAGTATTCGGCCGACGTCGACGTGGCAGTCTGGTATTCCAACGACGGCGTTGTAGCAATCGGATCCGATGGGCAAATGTAGCTCTTCGGCGTATCTTGGCCTTGCAGTACCAACAGCCATAGGCAGGACAATGGATCTGACGCAGCTGCGGTACCGGTGTACCATGCCGCCGTCACAGCACCAGCGGTCTGTGGAGTTGACGGGGCTGTGTTCGGGCCGCCCGGTGCGCCGCCTTGGGTGATAACCAAGCTGCCGGTCGGTGCGGACATGGTTGCCGGGAACTGGGAGTTGTTGCTCTGGGCGTAGATGTAACAGGATTGAATAATACCGCGAACGTTCGCCGAGCAGACCGCCCGATTGGCCAGTTCCTTGGCACGAGCCAAGCTGGGTAACAGAATGGCAATGAGCAGTGCGATGATCGAGATCACCACGAGCAGCTCAATGAGGGTAAACCCTCGTTTTTTGACGATGTAACTTCGCATAATGGAAGCCTCCGAAAAAGAGAGAAACACTTAATTGCGTGCCCTGCCACCAATAATTCACCGATCTCGCCTGATACAGCACAAGATCAGTAATGTTATCGGAACTGGACGCCGCGCGGGAGCCAACGAGGGCATCGGCTATTTCAAACTACGAGAAACATTCCCGCAGCATTGCCGATTCGGATGAGCCTGCGCGGGGTGGCTCCGGACTGCACAGCCCGAATACAAGCCACCTCAAAAGCTGCCTAGCTCTTTATTAAGTTCAGAGCTGGACACACAATTCTAAGTTTTTGAACGCCGCCCTTTTTGCGGGGCGCAACCATACCACCGGAACCTGATCAGATATTTTACGAGACCCGCGCCAAGGGTTCCGGCATTACCGGCCACGGGTCAGACGAATATGGCGGTGGGTTGCGGAGGAGCGGAAAAAAAGAATCAAGGCTTGAAAGCCTGCGGCACCGGAATACCGGAGCCATTTATGATTGCGGTATACGAAACAATCGCTCCTGCTTCACACCGACAATTATCCTAGCAGCAGTTATCGGCGGGGTCAAGAAGAATCTTAAGGAATTTTTAAAAAAGAAAAATTATGGGCCGCAGAATGGATTGAAATAATTGAAATTGCCTGTTTTATCAGTTGCTGCGGTCATTGCACTTCCGATAATGCAAATAGCGCATTATAACCGATATAGCAGTTAGCCCCATCAATTTATAATTGAAGGATGGTGGCACGCTGGCGCAATGTGGCCATTGCGTAAAGTTGGACGGTTGTTGATGGATTTTGGATAAATGAAAATTCGCTTATGTGATTAATTTTGCAAATTTTACTGCAGACGTTTGCCTCCCCAGGCTTATTTATGTAGAACAGAGGATGTGCGGGCAATAAAAATGCCCAGATTTTCGGAGAAAAAAACGTGGTTACGTCGGTCGTTGTCGGAAGCGGTTCTCAAAAATCACTGGAGGGATTGAGTCCCGAATTTTTGCAAAATCTTTATGAACAATGGAAGCTAAACCCCGAATCCGTTGATCCGCAATGGCAATGGTTTTTTCGCGGGTTTGATCTCGCCGGTGATGCCCCGGTTTCCAGTGTCAGTGCTTCGGTATCCGCGCGTGCGCCGGTGGATGGCGAGCCGGATTTGCAGGTCTCTGATCTCGTGCACAGTTATCGTGAACTCGGCCATCTGATTGCGGATTTGGATCCGCTGGGGCATAACGCCACCGAGCATCCGCTCTTGAGCCTTAACGAGTTCGGCTTAAGCGAAGCGGACTTGGATCGATCAGTGAATG
>JAJZVR010000055.1:0-6199 GCA_021847065.1 Planctomycetota bacterium
CGGGCTGCCAGCGATTATGGCATTACGGTGGGTACAGAGAAAATGCAATGGGATAAAATTGTCGCGCGCAGCCGTTCCGTTGCGGTAACCATGAGCAAGGGCATCGAATTTCTGTTTAAGAAAAACAAAGTGTCCAAATTCGCAGGCACCGGATTTATCCCCAAGCCCGGTGTGGTGGAAGTACGCGATGATAAAGGCGTTGTTACCAGCACATTGGAAACCGCAAAAATTCTCATCTGCACCGGTGCACGCAGTCGGGATTTACCAGGTATCAAGCCGGACGGAAAAAGAATTGTAACCAGCCGTGAGGCGATGATTCTGCCGAAAATTCCGGGCAGAATGCTGATTATTGGTGCCGGTGCCATCGGCGTGGAATTTGCTTACGTCTATAACGCCTTTGGTACGCAGGTCACGCTGGTGGAAATGCTGCCCAATATTCTGCCGGTTGAAGATCCGGACGTCAGCACACGCCTGGAAGCTATTTTCAAAAAGCGCGGTATGGATATTCGCACGAACAGTAAAACTGAAAAAGTGGACGTGAAACCGGATAGTGCGGCGGTTACCGTATCGCGCGACGGTAAAAGTGAAACGCTGACGGTGGATCTGGTGCTGCTGGCGGTAGGGGTGACGGGAAATGTTGAAAATCTTTTTGCGCCGAGTGCCACGCCGATGATGGATCGCGGAGCCATTAAGGTTGATAAGAGTTTTAAGACCTCCATTGACGGTATTTATGCCGCCGGCGACGTGATTGGTCCTCCGTGGCTGGCCCATGTGGCCAGCATGGAAGCCACCATTGCGGTGGAGCGCATGTTTGAGGTTAATCATCGAGAAATGGATTACGCCACGATTCCCGGCTGCACGTATTGCTATCCGCAGGTAGCCAGCGTGGGATTAACCGAAAAACAGTGCAAGGAGAAATCGCTGGATTACGAAGTTGGAAAATACAATTTCGCGGCCAATGGAAAAGCGCAGGCCATGGGCGAACCCGATGGCTTTGTTAAATTGATTTTTGACAAAAAATATGGCGAACTTCTCGGCGCTCATTTGCTGGGTGCTGAAGCTACGGAAATGCTGGCCGAACTGGTGCTGGCCCGTCGGTTGGAAGCCACGCGCACTGAAATTGCTTCGACCATTCATGCCCATCCCACGTTGTCTGAAGCGGTGATGGACGCGGCCATGGTGGAAGGGGCGCATTGACACTTTGGTTCCGGTGTGGCGGCAAAGGACAATAGGAATGCTGATGTGATGACGGATGTTGTTAACAGGTCAAATACATCAATGAACCGAATTGATGCAGCAATTTAAGCGGTGCACCTGGCGGCAGGAAGAATCGCAGCGTTGTAGAAAAAGGATTGGCATGGAACCGGATAACAACCCGCTGTTAAATAACCCCAATACGTCTCCGGTTCCGTCGGCATCAGATGAGGCAACCACTGCGCCTATTCCGCCGTCGCCGCAGATCGTGGCGACGGTGCCTTCTCGGGCACTACGCGATGCGGCTGGCCGCGTGCCGGCAAAACCCAATCCGGGCATTCGCGAAACGCTTGAAACGGTGATCCTGGCTCTGATTCTCGCATTTACCTTCCGCACGTTTTGCGTGGAAGCGTTTGTGATTCCGACCGGCTCGATGGCTCCGACGCTCAGCGGTGCTCATTTCCGGGCGGTCTGCCCGATGTGCGGTTATAGCTTTAACGTCAATGCCAATGTAGATCAGCAATGGCTGCCCGTGCGCGATCCGGAAACCGGGCAAGTTGAATCCACCCTCGTGCGATTGAACAATGGCGAACTGACCGATCCCAACGCCATTCCCGCACCCAATTACGCGATGTGCCCCAATTGCCATTTTGAAATTCCCGCCGATGATTTACGTGGCAAGCCGATTATCAAACGTGTCTACAGCAGCAACAACGCTTCGGAGACGCTGCACTTCCCCTACGCTTACAATGGCGATCGTATTCTGGTAATGAAATATCTTTACTGGTTGGCACCCCCTAAACGCTGGAATGTCGTGGTATTTCGTGAGCCGATGTTTGGCAAACAGAACTTTATCAAGCGGCTTGTGGGATTGCCCGGCAATACCGTGGAAATTGTCAATGGCGATGTGTTTATCGATGGCAAAATCGCGCACAAGCCGGTGCACGTGGAAAAGTCCATGCTGCAGGTGGTTTACAACAATGACTTCTATCCAACAGATGCGGGACAGCAACGCATGAATGGCAACCGCTGGAGCAACCCCTGGGTTGGCGAACCGCAAAATAGCGCCGCCGGCAAATGGTTCACCGGTGGGCCGGTAATTAATTTTTCAACCGGTCGTCCCGATGCGGTTGGCCATCTGGTCTTTATCCAGCGCAATAGCTACCTGTACAATGACCTGGGCTACAACGCCAATCCATATTGGAATGGCCATCACATCGACGGCAATTTGTATATGCGAACGGTCTGGATATCCCACAGTCCTGATTCGGCGGTTCGTATGACGCTTGGGCCGGCCACCAACCGGTTTCAAGTGACATTGGCCCATGATGGCGCATTAAAGCTTTATCAATGGGACACGGCCAAGAGCACCTACCGGCCCATCAGCGCGCAAAACATGAGCCTATTTCATGCGTGTGCCGCATTACAAACCGGTAAGCCCTACCGCCTGGCGTTAAGTAATACGCAGCATGAAGCGCGGTTCTGGATCAACGGTAAACTCATGCTGCAGTATGCAGCGCCGTGGACACTGCCTGATGCATTGGCGGTGGCGCATGTGCGGGACATAACCGGTGAACAGGAAACGCCGAAGA
Source organism: Planctomycetota bacterium (assembly GCA_021847065.1). Classification (GTDB taxonomy): domain Bacteria; phylum Planctomycetota; class Phycisphaerae; order WQYP01; family WQYP01; genus JAMDCX01. The sequence continues at coordinate 2,787 of JAJZVR010000055.1, forward strand.
TTCAGATCGACGTAACCGGTGGCTGCACCCTGCGGCATGTGCTATTAATGCGCGATATTTATTACACGCAGATGAAAATTCGCTTCCCATATAACAGCTCCATTGATCCGGGCGGTACGCGTCCCGGCACCGGCACGATGGGCCATCCGATCACGCTCAAAAAGGGGCAGTATTTTATGCTCGGTGATAATTCCAATGACAGCGAAGATTCCCGGGCATGGTACCGCGTGGAACCGGTGCTGCGCGGTATGCATCTGCCGATGGGCGTGGTGCCGCAACGCTATATTCTGGGCCGGGCCTTCATGGTCTATTGGCCCGCGGGCTTCCGCCCGATGCGAGCCATCAACTGGGCCATTATCCCCAACATCGGCCGCATGAGATTCATCCGGTAATATCCCCGTGCGGTTCGCGGAATGGCCCAACTTTTTTATCACGATATTCCCGTAAGTGGGTGATGACCCCCGGTGGCAGCAGCGCGCTTAAATTGTCCAAGTCACCGCCCAGAGCCGCAATCTGCCGAATCAGGCTGCTGGAGGTAAAGCCGAAGCGTTCATTGGTCATAATAAATACCGTGTCCACATCGGCCACCGCACGGTTGGTCAAAGCCAGTTGAAACTCATACTCCAGATCGGTCATGTTTCGTAATCCACGAAGTATGGCAATAGCTCCACGTTTACGCACCAGCTCAACGGTCAGCCCCTCATACGCCTCGACGGATACGGTGGGCAGGTCGGCCACGAGGCCCCGGATTAATTCCAGTCTTTGGGCCACGGGAAAGAGCTCGGATTTCTCAGGATTTTTTCCAATGGCCACGATCAGATGGTCGAAAAGTTTGTGGCCCCGACGGATCACATCAAGGTGTCCGAGGGTCGGCGGGTCAAACGTGCCTGGAAAAACCGCGATTTTATTGGCTTTTATCATAATATTTCCTTTCACATCGAAATACCGTGCTCGGTCCGGTGAACTTTCGGACTTTCGCCATGGGCATTATCGGGTCTAATTATCGTCAGAGCCATTGACTTGTCCAAAATTGCCTGTATTTTACCGGCGGTTGGATTGCTCTTAACCGGGTCGCCGGGGGATGGTTCCGCCGCTTGCATGGATCTCGATCAAGGATCGGGGCGGCGGCGGAAAGCCGGCAGGTCCAAGTTGTAGATTATGGAGAACCGCTTATGGTCATGCAATGTAGTGTTGAAGATTTCGGGTCCGGTCAAACCAGATTGTCCGCGCCGCAGGAAACACTCGAAACGCTCTTTTCTCCCGTTGAGCCGGAAGCCACCGGTGCCGAGGAATCGCTGGCGTCGGCGATTGCCGCAGAACCGGAAGAGCCTTGGGATGATACTGCATTGGCGCAGGCGAAACGTCGTCGCGACGAAGAAGATGATGATCTCGAAGATGACGAAGATGAAGATGATGATCTCGAAGATGATGATGATGATGACGAGGATGAAGAGGATGATTTTGAAGATGATGACGTAGGCGGTGCCTACGACGATGATGACCTTGATGATGAAGATGAAGACATCTTCTACGATGAAGATGACGATGATTAACTCCGGCGTTAGGGAAGCTTAAAGAACTCGCGCCGCTGGGTCACGGGATTCTGATTTTGGATGATATACGGCCATTGTCTGACGAGATCCGGTCGCTGATTAAATTGGCGGTCCGGGAGGATCTCGGTGATCTCCCGGATGGTGCAGAAAAAGTCGCGGCCCGGTTTGATCGTACCGTTGCGTTGAGCATCCCGCCGGATTTGCTGGTCACCGGTAGAATTGTTGCCCGCCGTCAAGGGGTAATTTCCGGTACCGTGCTGATGGCGGAAATTCTTTCCCATTATGATCTTGGCCTGAAAGGCTCGGCTCTGATTTCTGATGGCGGTATTGCGAAGCAAGGTGCGGTGGTTGCGGAAATCAGCGGCTCGGCGGGCGCTTTGCTTTCCGCGGAGCGCGTGGTGTTAAATTTTTTGGGGCACCTTTCGGGTATAGCCGCGTTGACCAGCCAATACGTCCGTGCGGCCGCTCAGGGGGCCGCGGAATCTGGAAAGCCGGTTATATGTGATACCCGAAAAACCACGCCGGGCTGGCGAACCTTGGAGAAATATGCCGTGCGGTGTGGCGGGGGCGTGAACCATCGCATGGGGCTTTTTGATGGCGTGATGCTTAAGGACAATCACCTTGCGGCCCTGCGCCGCATGGGTGGGGATCATTTATCGTTGGCGGATATCACACGAAAAGTCCGATCACAGTTGCCAAAGCACATTGCGCTGTGGCTCGAGGTTGACACATTGGAACAACTTCAAGAGGCATTGCCAGGCGCGGCGGATATTATTTTATTGGACAATATGACGCCCGAGCAGATGCGGCAGGCGGTGGTATGGCGTGATGGTTTAAAATCCGGTGGGCCATTGCTGGAAGCCTCGGGTGGCGTTACGCTCACGAGCATCGCGGCGATTGCCGCAACCGGAGTGGACCGCATCAGTGTCGGGGCGCTGACGCACTCGGCACCCGCGCTGGATTTGGCCATGGATTTTATTGAACATGAGTGAATTGAATCCTGATCCCATTGCTGAAGCTCACCAATTAAGCCATGACGCAAGGCACCCGGGCATTGAGTTAATACCACTGGCGCTGCGCGAAGTGCTGGCTCAACAGGGCGTTGATTTAGACATCCAGACTTTTGTGGAAACCCCAAGTACCAATGACGAATGTTTCGCCGCTGCCGCGCGCGGTACCGATAAGCCGCTGGCGGTCATTGCCAATACGCAAACCAATGGCCGAGGGCGTCGTGGCAATCGCTGGGAGGCCAATCCCGGACAGTCGGTGCTTTTGTCGCTGCTGTTGCCCGGACGGGATTTATCGGTAGAGACGTTATCGCTGGCGGCCGGATTGGCCGTTGCGGAGAGTGTTGAAACGCTGACTGGTCGCAACCCTGAACTCAAATGGCCCAATGATGTGTTAATCGATGATCATAAGCTCGCGGGTGTATTGATTGAAACCCGCCCGAATGCCCCAAACCCGATGCTGACAGATTACGTCATCGGCGTTGGTATGAATGTCATGCAGACACACAAAGATTTTCCTAGCTCGCTGGCCACGCGTGCCATTTCGCTCAATATGATATGTCGTAAGCAATGGGATATCACGGACGTCATTGCCATTTTGCTCAAGAATCTGGATTTATGGTGCAATCCCCTGGCACGCGGAGAAGAAATTGTGCCCCTTTGGCGTTCGCGCTGTCACATGTTGGAGAAGAATATCCGGGTATTGTGCGCGGGGCGTATTATTGAAGGAACCGTTGCGGATATTGATCCGCTTGAAGGGCTGATTATCCGGGATCATCATGGCTTGAGCCATGCCTGTCTGGCTTCACAAACCACGGTTTTACGTGATTAGTGCCTGCCGTTACTCCAATTG
>JAJZVR010000055.1:6299-16359 GCA_021847065.1 Planctomycetota bacterium
CCACATGCAGGTGTCAGGCGCATTAACGTAAGAAATGATATTCTTCCGGGTGAATAACCCGCGAATATCATCTTGCCCGGCCCGTTGCACAGTCGGCCCGGATATATCCATTGGCGGCAGGGCGGTTTTGTTTGTCATGGCCCTTCTTGCCGAAGTTTTAGCGAGTCTTTTTTTGTCAAGCTGCGGAGGCTTTTTGTGAGTGCTGGCACAGGGACGAATTGGTTTGCGGCCGTGGCGCTGCATTGGACGGGTGGCTTGGCTTCCGCCAGTTTTTATCTCCCGTTTCGTGGCGTTAAACGTTGGAGTTGGGAAACCTACTGGCTGGTGGGCGGATTTTTCAGTTGGATTGTAGCTCCTCTGGCGTTTGCCTATTTTCTAGTACCGGATTTCTGGCAGGCCATTCACGCAGCCAGCGCATCAACGCTTTTTTGGACTTACTTTTTCGGGGTATTGTGGGGTCTTGGCGGCCTGACCTTTGGGTTGACCATGCGATATCTCGGTATTGGTTTAGGCATGGCGATTGCTTTGAGCTACTGCGCCGCCTTCGGCACGCTGATGGTGCCGATATATGACGGGCAATTTGGTGCCCTGGTCACGCATCTGTACGGTCAGGTTATTCTTCTTGGCGTTTTGGTTTGCCTGGGAGGCATCGCGGTCAGCGGAATGGCTGGTATGTCCAAGGAGCGGGAACTTCCCGAAGATCAAAAACAAAAGGTGGTCAAGGAATTCAATTTCAAAAAAGGGATTATGGTTGCAACGTTTTCCGGCATTATGAGCGCATGTTTTAATTTCGGAATCACCGCCGCAACACCCATTCAAACAACAACCAAAGCTCTTCTGGCGACGCATCACGCCAATAATATCTGGAACGGATTGCCATCTTTGATCGTTCTGCTATGGGGCGGATTTACAACCAACTTCATCTGGTGCCTGATCCTGCATTTAAAAAATCGCAGCGGTCGGCAGTATGTGGCCGCGACATCCGCCCCCGATGAAAACCGCATTGTCACGGGCTTGGATGGCCCGGGATATTCCCAGCCTGTTGGAAATATTGAATTACCCAGTAACCGCGTGCCTTTGTTGAATAATTACACACTCTCCGCTCTGGCAGGCGTTACCTGGTATCTTCAGTTTTTCTTCTATACCATGGGGCAGACCAAAATGCCTGAAGCGGGCAAATTCTCCGGCTGGACACTGCACATGGCCAGCATCATTATTTTCGCCACGCTGTGGGGCGTTATTCTCCATGAATGGAAAGGTACCAGCAAGAAAACGCACGCCCTGATTACCGGTGGAATTATCGTATTGGTGTCGTCAACGATTATAGTCGGTGTGGGAAATTTCCTTAAGACCAAGCAGCCAGTCAAGGCGGCCAAACCTTCCGCAGCATTGGTCGTGCCGCAGCATGCCGCATAAGGCCGTTTATCGCTGGTACAGCGGCAAATAGTGATATGGCACACATAATGCCAGAATGGCCATGGCCGTCGCGTAGGCTTTAGAACCCTGCTGCTCAATGCCATCCGTGGGTGTCCAGGAACCATTGGCATTCTGCAGTTGAATCAAGTCATGGCGAATGGGGCTGTAAATCTGCTGGTAATATTTCCCGCCCAATTGATTCGCCGCCTGGCTGCAATAATAGACCGCATAAAAATAAAAATTCTCTTTAGGTGACAGGGGATGATTTAATAAAAAATCTCCCCCGGCAATGGCCTGCGGTGAGTTTCTCTGTCCCATGAGTTCCAATGCCAGAATTCCCGTGCCGGTGCGGGCGCGGCCCGGCGGGCCGCCCGGCTGATACGCAAAACCGCCATTGACATTCACGTCGCGCATCACAAACGCTATGCCATTTTTTATTGCCGCTTGAGGTATTGCCGCACCGCAGTCCGCCGCTCCGCGCAATGCCATGAGTTGCCAGCCGGTGCAGGAAATATCCGCGTCCGTTGCACTGGGCTGATAACGCCATCCGCCGGCAAAAATGCCGCGGGAGTTTTTTTGGGCGGCCAGAATCAGCTCCACCGCCTTGGACAATACCTTTCCAATCCGCCTGCGCAGGGCCGGGTTGGCCACGCCATAAGCTTCCGAAAGCATCACCGTGGAAATCCCCTGATCGTACATGGTGCCGCCAGGTACGGTAATGTATCCACTTGGAAGCTGGTGATCCAATACCCAGTTAATTCCCCGATCAATAACCGTATGGTGTGGTCCGGTTCCCGGTGTGTATCCGCGTGCCAGAAATGCCATCACCGCCAGCGATGTTACGGCAGGGCGGTCATTGCCATTGCAGGGAAATGTCCCGCTGGCTTTCTGATGGGCGGTGAGCCATCGCAAACCATGCGCGATGGCACTTTTTACATAAATTGGAATAGGGCGATCGGCACGGATTGTGGGTGCACAGATGGTCATCGCCATTAAAATGAATCCGGCAGCCATCGTCCGCAGCCGCGCCTTGCGGATAAACTCCAGACTATTGGGTAACGCGAATAGTCGAGTCTCACTCGGCGATTGGTTCTGACGATGGTGATGCGCCGCAGGGCATTTAATTGTTTCGGATAATGACTGTTTCATAGGTCTCGTTTGTATAAATGGTCCGCATGATCTCAAGGTGCCCGCATTTCCGAAAGCCGAATGTAATAGTCGCGCACCATTCGTTTATAGCCCGAGGGGATATTCTGGCGAGCGGTATTCAGCAGTCGCCGTTTGGCCATGGGGCCTAAATTACTCCATTGTGCGGGACTGATTCCCATGGCAAGAACCGGTTTTGGCGGCGCACCCGTCAGGCCACCGGGGCCTGTGATGCCGGTTGCATTGCCGCTATTTCCCTGCCCTGCCGCCCCGGGTACGCCCGCCGCACCCGCTTGGCCCATCCCCTGTCCCATTGCCAAATGCGTACCGCTGCCGCTTCCCGCCGCCCCGGGACTGCCCTGCCCGCCCGGGCTGCCTTGTGTGTTCATGGTTTGCCCCGCTGCCCCCAGTGATTGCGCCGCTTGCTGCGCGGCCTGTTGATTTCCCTGTCCCGCCTGCTGTTGTGCCTGCATGGCATTCTGCACCTGCTGGGCGGCGGACATAATGCGCTGATAGGTACTTTGCCCGGCTTGGGCCTGTTGCCGACTGTTTTCACCATGATGTCCATTGGCTTGTTGGCTGCCAGGTGTGCTGCTCTTTGAAGCTTGTTGTCTCTGCCGCTGAATCTGCCCTGCGATCATGTCCTTATATTGTGGCACATCCCGCATTTCCGGTGAGTGCAAGGCACCGTTCAAATCAGCCATGGCTATTTGCAGATGTTGCAACGCGGACTGCTGATGTTCCTGGGCTGCCGCATTATTGATCTTGGTAAGTGCTTTTGCCGAAGCCAGTTGTTCACGATTTCCAGATTGCATTTGCCGCCGTGCCTGCGCCATATCCGAATTCAAATCCGGCGCTCCGGCATGCGTTTGCTGTTCGAGTTGTTTGGCCAACGCTGCGGCCTGCTTAATTTGTTTGGCAATCTGCTGGGCCTTTTGTGTCTGCTGTGCGGGGTTTTGCGGCGCTGCGGATTTCTGGGCCATCAACTTACGTGTCTGTGCGGCCAGTTGATTTTGCTGCTGCGCCAGTTGTGCGGCCTTCGCGGCCAATTGCCGCAACTGCGCCGGATTATCCGATGGAGAAACGGTGGCCGCAACCTGTTGTTGCACGGCCTGGTTCATCAATTGCCCGGCACGTTGTAAATAGGATTTCGCCTTCCCCGCATTCTGATCCGCCGTCGCCCGCATGGCTGCCTGGGCCTGGGTCATGGCCGAATTGAGGGCATTGGCTTCAGCGGCGGTCGGCGTTTCATTGAGCATTTTCTGGGCCAGTTTATTCATTGCTGCCGCCGCGTGCTGCAATGCATTGGCTTGCTGCAAGGGCGTGGCAGTGTTGGCGGAATTAGCAGCCTGACCAATATCCGATAATTTTTGTTCGTTCGCCAGTGCCGCTTCATGCGACTGGCGTTGTCGGGCAGTGGGTGGCTGTGCCGCCGTATTCAAATCTCGTGCGGTCTTCTGCAGGCTTCTGGATATGGCGTTCTGGCCTTCAAGGGCCGCTTGAGCCGCGTGTTGACGGAGATTGCTTACCACGGAATTCATCACCGGATTATTCGGTAAATTCGGTTGCTGTTGACCGACTGCTTTCGTGGAAGATTCCAGGTTTTGAATGTGCGTATTGAGTGTCTTTTGCCGCTTGGCAAGCTCGGTAAGTTGTTCTCGGTCCGACTGCGCCTGCAACTGCTGCTGAAGCGTTGCGGCAGCTTGTTGTTGGGCCGCAATGATTTTTTCCACCTTGTTTTTCAAATTCGCCACGGTGGGTTGCACTTTCGCGGCCACGGGCGTTTGCAGTGATTTATGTTTCTGCAGCAAGTTGGCGAGTTGCTGGTGTAATTCCCGCTGCTGCCGCTTCACCGCCGGCGAATCCGGTTGCTGGGCCATTTTTTGTGCCACAGCGTTTTGTTCTCTGGCCATGGTTTTCAGGCTGTCCGCCAGTTGCTGTTGACCCGCCTGTTGGGCCATCCGCTGCTGAAGTTTCCCCAGGGCCTGCTGTGCCTGTTGCAGATTCTTCTGGGCCGATGCCAGATTGTTACTGCGTTGCGCTGCCTGTTGCGCGGTGGCAAAGCTCGCGGCGGCCACCTGATTGGCGGCCTTGGGCAAGGTGTGCTCAGCAACGGCGGCGGCCTTTTTGGCATTGGCCGAAAAAGCTGAATTTTGTGCCGCTTTCGCCGCGGCCTTCAAATTATCAACGGTCTGTGCAAGATTCTGCTGCACTTGATCGGCCACACGCTGTTGACCGCCTGACAGCCGCCGATTTCCGGGCGTATGCTGCAAATGGCTGACGCGTTGCTGATCTTGCCTGATACTGTTTTGTGCTTTGGCAATCGTTTTCTTCAGTGCCCGATAGGCCGCCATATCTCGCCGCTGCTGATAACTTTGCTGTAAATGCCGGTCAATCAGCAATTCATGCAGGGCGGTAAGGGTTTTCTGATGCGCGGGTTGACAGTTATCAATGGCCTCGAGTCGATAAAACAGGACGTTGGCATGAGGACGATCGGCGGTCGTAAGTTGATCGGCCACCGAGAGCTTCCACGTTTGTCGGACTTGGCGCGGGTTTTTTATCCCCAGATCAATGCGGTAGCTCATCGGTAGACTATGACCCACCGTTACAATGGCCTGCACGTTGGATAACCCGAACGCATCGGACGCATGAAACATGATCGCAATGACATCGTCCGCCCGCACACGCACGCGCCGGGCGGGTTGGATAATATGAATCACCGGCGGTTGATCCGGTACCGCAATGATGGGCCATAGATGGTTGTCGCTGTTTTTTATTCCCTGTGGATTTATCAGATCAATGCGGTAGCTGCTGCTGTACTGCACTGGAAAAGTTGCCTGATATTCCAATCCGGTCAGCCTGGTAAGGGGCAATGGCTGCAGTACGCCAGCCACCGGTGTGCCCATTGCCACAAAACTTTTCGTTGACAGTGATTCCGACGCATGAACGATCAGTTGCACCTGTGTGCCGATGATCGCTTTAATTGAGCCGTTTTTTCCGGCCACGCTGCGGGGTGGCAAACCGGTATATGAAGGAAATGTGTATCGGAGTTCCAATTCGGAAATCTGTGGACGGGCAATAACCTTGGCGCTATACCACGGGGATTGTGCGTTGCCTGACTGCAACTGATAGCGGAATGTTCCCGCGATGTCGGTCAGATTGCCGCGGAACGTATCAGGCCCGATACGTGCCATGGCGATCTGCCGTTGCGTTCCGGCGGTATTGGTCATGGTCAAGGTCATTGAGCGTACCGGCTTGCCACCCAGTGGTGGTTTTGCTTTGCCGATAATTTCCAGTGCCGCCCCCTGGCCAAGTGTGACGTTTCCCGGTGTCACATTTATTGATAAGCTCGAACCCACCGGTGCGCTCCACGGCGCAAAGATGCGCCGCACGCCTGTGGTCACGGTTTGCGGAAACAAGGGCCATAGAATCAGCCATGCCAAAACAGCCGGTGTGCAGTAGGCTGCGCATCGGATCATATTTTTTGTGGATAGAACCGTGTCCATGTTGATCCGCAGCGTATGTTCCTGGGCCTGCATGATCACATGGCGCACCATTTCCGGAGATGCGTGTTGAACCGGTGGGGGGCTTTGCGAAAATTCAACAGCACTGATAATCCGCTCTTCATGCTCCGGTTCGCGCTTTTCCACCATTCCCGCCGCCGATTGCAAATTCACTTCGCCCAGTGCCGGGCGCAGCAACCAGACCGTTGCAGTGATCATGCCGCACCATGCTGCCAACGCCATAATCCATCGTAGCGCCAGCGGCATCATTGGTGAGCCACCGAGCAGCAATACAACCATCAGGGAAATCAACAGGCTTATCAGGATCGCCTTGAACAGGGCACTGGCTATTTGCAGACGCCGATGCCGTTTGGCTACATGAGAAAGCGATGCGGCAATATCCATCGGCAGCGCGCTGGATGCCTCCAGACTGGCTTGATGTATATTTTCCGGCATGGTCAAACCTCGCCAACGACAGAAGAAAGCCAAAGCCTTCTTCCGTACCACCCATATTGTACCCATTGACAACGCAAATTGGGATTCTCTCGCCTCTTGCTATCCATCGCAAAGCGCATGACAATACCGACAGACCTTTCGGCCGCTTGGCGTTATTGAGTATTGGAGGCTGGCTATGCCGCGATGTCCTGGTTGTTTTGTCATGCTAACCATGAGCAATTATGGCGGCGTGAACGTCAAGACCTGCAACAGTTGTTTCGGTACATGGATTTCGCGCGTGAGTCTTATGCACATCGTGCGTGCGGTGGAACCACCCGATGCCGGCCCGGAAACGCCGTCGCTTAAAGATTTGGCGGCGTTGGTCATCGAAGGGCATAACAAGCGCCCCTTTCCCTGTCCGGAATGTCGCCAGCAGATGACCTTGGATCGTCTGCATCCGATGATTCCCATCGATTTGCAATTTTGCGGAAAGTGTTGTTATGTCTGGCTGGATGTAGGCAAACTGGCCATGACCCAGCGATTGTATCATGAACTGACCAACAGCACGGATCCAAAAATTGTTGAAATTCGCGAACGCTATGCCCTGGCCAGTTTGGGAATGGAAATACAGAAAGAGCGAATTCAGGCGGTTGGGAATTCCACAATTGCCGGTATGGGCCGGGCGGCAGGATTTCCAATGTCCTATGGTACCGGCGGCGGATTTGATCTCAACACGCTTGTGGGGATTCTCGACTTTTAACTGTTTATCGCGGGTAGCCAGGTAAAATTCGCTGTTATCGGAATTAACCATGGACATATCTCCCGCCGGTTCCCGGAAATTCCCATTCGTACCGGAGAATCCATATTCTGACAAATGATCAACGTGGCCCGATGCGCATAATGGCGGATAAGCAGCCCCTCCTTTGGCCGCCACAGATTGCCTCTTCGCTGCGTAACGGAAGAAACCAGCTTAACGATCCGGAAATGCTGCTGCATGTCATGGAAACAACCCTGCGCATGCAGTGCCAGGCTATTCGCGTAAGATAAAACAGGCGCGAATGTGCTTGCTGGAAAGAAGCTTTGGATGGTCAATACGTTATTGTCAATACGTTATTTGTTGCCGGGCCTGATGCGCGTTAAACTTTCAATATTCCTAAGCCCGCCAATGGCATGTTTTAGCCGGTGATGGTTTGAGGGATGCCATCTTTTTAAGGAGTTGTGTATGTCGCTATTCCAAAAAGTTCGCGGTGAATTCATTGACATTATTCAATGGACAGAACCCGCCGGCAGTGATTTTCTGGCTTTTCGGTTTGAGCGTTACAACAATGAAATAAAAATGGGGGCCAAGTTGACCGTGCGCGAAGGGCAGACCGCCGCTTTTGTCAACGAAGGTAAACTCGCTGATGTCTTTGGCCCCGGCATGTACACGCTTTCGACTGAGAATATGCCAATCTTGTCTACCCTTAAGGGGTGGAAGTATGGCTTTGATTCTCCTTTCCGAGCGGAAGTGTATTTCATCGCCACCCGGCAATTTACCGATTTGAAATGGGGCACTCCCAATCCGATTATGTTGCGCGATGCGGAATTTGGGGTGGTGCGAATCCGTGGTTTTGGTACCTACGCCATGCACGTCAGTGACCCGGCGGTGTTTCTCCGCCAGCAGATTGCCACCAATCCCGCTCTGGAAACAGTTCAGGTGTCCGGACAGATTCGCGATACGATTGTCAGCCGTTTTACCGATACGCTCGGCGAGTCACATATTCCCGCGCTGGAACTCGCCGGAAACTATGACAAATTAAGCAAATTGGCACTGGAAAAAATCAAGGCGGACCTCGCTACCCTGGGAATTGAATTAACGCTTTTCTATATTGAAAATATTTCCCTGCCTCCGGAAGTGGAGCAGGCCATGGATACCCGCACCAAAATGGGGGTTCTCGGCGATATGAATCAATACACGCGCTTTCAAGTGGCCACGGCCATACCGGAGGCCGCCAGCAATCCCTCCGGATTCGCCGGTATGGGCGCGGGAATGGGGGCCGGTGTTGGAATGGGCATGGTCATGGGGAATCAAATGGGATCGGCAATGAATGCGGCTGTGGGCACGCCGCCGCCGGTGCCCAAAACATCCTCTTATTTTGTCGCCGCCAATGGCAGTCAGACTGGTCCGTTTGACATGACTACTCTTGCCGGCAAGATCAAATCCGGTGACATCAAGCCCGGTACTTTGGTGTGGAAGAATGGCATGGCTGACTGGGCCGCCGCGGAAACAATCGATGAAATTAAATCCCTGTTCCCGGTTCAGCCGCCCCCGCTGCCACCCACGCAAATATAGCCTGGCACCTATTGGGCCGCACCGATATCCATCGAGAAAAAGCTGGGGTTAGCACCCCGGCATCGCACGCAAAATAATCGCCCGAACATTGCACCCACAGCCAAGCCCTCGCGCCGCAATTGTCCCGGGCGCGCAGGGTGTTGCTGCTCCGCCCAACAGGCTTTTTAAGCCAAATTTACCGGCATGATGACATACAGAAAATTCGGACCGGCCCGAAGCAGGCCCGGCTTAGCCGCGGATTTAAGTTCCAGCGTCACTTCATCGGTGGGGGCCACCTTTAAAGCGTCCAACAGATACTGCGGATTAAAACCGACATCCAAGGAGTCGCCGAGAAATTCAATCGGCATTTCGACCTTGGCTTCGCCCACATCAGGCGAGCGGCCTGAAATCGTCAACACTTTAGTGGCAAAATTCAGCCGCACCGATCGAGAGTCGTCGTTGGTCAGCAACGCCGCACGACGAACTGCGCTTTGCAGTCGATCCCGGTTCAAACTCGTTTTTCGGTCGCAATCTTTGGGAATCACATCCTGATATGGAGGAAATGCGCCCTCCACGAGCAACGCACTGAACGTTGCCGTGGGTTGAGAAGCTGTTTTTGGCTTGTCGGCGTCGGCTGGAACTTCAGCGGGCAAAATGCGGCCAAAAATTTTATTCTCACGGAATTGCAACTCGACGGTGTTTTCCCGGGTTGTCAGCAGCCGCTCAATCAAGGCCAGTGCCTTGATCGGTACTACCGCTGAAACATCTTTGCTTTCGCCGCCATGGGTTTCATCGCGCGTTTGGGATAACCGATGGCCATCGGTGGCCACCAGCGAGAGTTTTTTGCCCTTGCGTTCAAAAAGCACGCCATTAATGGCGTACCGGCTCATCTCTTTGGCGGCGGCAAAGCGCGTGCGATCCAACATGTCTTTTAACGCCCCGGCGGTAATGGAGAAATCAGCTTCGCCTTCAAATCCGCTGATCGGGGGAAATTCTTCCGGATTAAATCCCAGCAGTGTAAAGGTGCTGTCTGAGCCTTTAATAGTCGCCTTTTCACCTTCTGTATCCAGCGTGATGGTTTCATCCGGAGAGTTGTTGACAATTTCGCTAAGCTTGCCCGCTGGCAGTAGAACATTTCCTTCCTGGCTTATTTCAACCTGCGAAATAGTTGTCTCCAGGGTCATTTCTAAATCGGTGGTGACCAGCCGAATCGCCTTATCGCGGCCATTGGACACCGTGCTGATTCGCA
>JAJZVR010000339.1 GCA_021847065.1 Planctomycetota bacterium
AACCGTGATTTGGCCAGCGTAAAGTGCCCCGTTACGCGCAAGCCCCCCATCAGGCCTTGAATAATGACCATCATCAGAGCGGTAAAAGCTGTCCATTTAACCCAGCGCCGCTGCTCATGGCGAAACAGATAAATGGTCTGAATCAGGGTTGCCAGTCCAACGAGTGTACCGAGCAGGCGGTGGGTATGTTCAAAAAATACGCCGCCGGTCATGTGCGATAATGGAAAAAAGAACATGCCGAATTTGAACGAATCAGGCCAATCCGGCACTGAAAGCCCCGCATTAAGGCCCGTTACCATGCCCCCGGCCATAATTAATACCAGTGTGGCAATAGCCGTTGAAAGGGCGAAAGAGCCTTCCGGATGCAGATATTGCCGCCGATCCGGATTGAACTTGGCACCAAAAAACCCTCCCAGCCATGCCAGCAGGCCCGTGGAAATGACGCTGATGGGTGCCCAGACAAATTCATAGGCCACAATGCGCTGATCGGTTGTAAGGTCTCGGCCCAGCGAACCCAGCACCAGCAAATTCAACGACCCGCTGATAAGTCCAACCCACAGCCCGCCAACGGGTCCACGCCGCGTGCGCCATGCGCCCATAAATCCGCCACCGATGAGGATCACCACCAACGCCCCAAGTATCAGCGGTGCTGGCACACGATCTCCGGGCATGCGGAAAATATATCCAATCGACCACATTAAAACCGTGGTCGCCAAGCCAACGGCCAGCACATCTCCGGCATCTTTCCGGCCATAAGGGCGCGGGTCAAGAACCGGCGGAACAGGCGAATGATCCGAATTTTTACTCAACGTCGAAGTCACAGGCATTATGTCATCCAAACAACATCACCATTCGGTAAAGCATGATGCTAGTGGCAAAGGCGGGGCAGTTTCAAGTCAAAATCCATCAATATTTTAATAACTTGCTGAAATTCGGACAATTTTGCGTTCCATTATCGGATTTTTCGGACTTTCCGGGCAAAAAATCCTTGCATTCAACGCCAAGCAATCGTATTCTCATCGCCCTGTTTATCCCCTGCGCGGGAATGTTGGATACGTGTCCAGAGCTACACGGTTGATGGTATCAGCCGGGGCGGACTATTTTCCAGCCGCGCGGATGTGGATGATAAATAAACATGAACGGAGTTGCCCATGGACGTGGCCATGGATAAAACGATTCTTGATAAAGCCGGTGCGCTCATTGAAGCGTTGGGGTATATCCAGCGTTTCAATGAAAAAATTGTGGTTGTGAAACTTGGCGGTTCATTCATGGACTCCCGGGAAGAATTCCGCAAGGTGCTCACGGACATCGTCTTTATGCACGCCGTGGGTATGCGGCCGGTGGTGGTGCACGGTGGGGGCAAAGCCATCACGCAGGCCATGAATGAAGCTGGCCTGCAGGCCCAGTTTGTCATGGGCCGCCGTTATACGGATGACCGCACGTTGGCGATTGCTGAGCATGTGCTGGTCAATGACATCAATACCTTTATTGTTCAGACCATCGGCGAACTTGGTGGCAAGGCCATGCAACTGAACTCGCTGGGCAGCGCGGTATTGTTTGCGGAAAAACTTTACTTATCCGATGAATCTAATCCACGCATTGATATTGGCCGCGTCGGGCAGGTTACGCGCGTCAATGCCGAATTGTTGCAAGCCCTGGCCGCCGCGGATTATATCCCGGTTATCGCCCCGATCGCATTGGATAATGCCGGCGGAAAACTCAATGTCAATGCCGACACGGCCGCGGGTTTTGTTGCCGCCGCCTGTCGGGCGGAAAAAATGGTGCTGGTATCCGATACGCACGGCATACGCCGGCGCAAGGATGATCCCAATTCCCTGTTGCGCAGCGTTGCCCGCACGGATATCGAAAAACTTGTGGCGGCGGGTGATATTGGTGAAGGTATGCTTCCTAAAGTGGAGGCCTGCTTTATTGCCCTTGATGGCGGCGTGCAGAAAACGCATATTATTGATGGCCGATTCCCACACGCCCTGCTGCTGGAAATTTATTCCGATCAGGGCGTGGGAACCGAAATTATTCGCTCTTGATTGCATTTTTAATGATTAATACCGCAGGATTGAAAAATCTGAACTGAGGCGACATCATGAACCAGACCAACGGCTTATCGCCGAGCGGCAAATTTGATTTCGTTGATATTCTCGGCATGCAACGCCCCACGCTCGAACACCTCCTGGCGGTGGCGGAACGGCTCAAAGCCCAATACCGCTCCACAGGCCGCAATGAACCTATGGCCGCCGGCAAAACGCTCGCGATGATTTTTGAAAAGCCATCGCTGCGCACGCGGGTGAGTTTTGAAGTGGCAATGACCCATTTGGGCGGGGCCGCCATTTACATTACCCCGGGTGAAATTGGCTTAGGCACGCGTGAAAGTGTTCCTGATGCCGCACGGGTGCTTTCCGGTTTTTGTGATGCCATCATGGCCCGCACCTTCGCCCATGACACCATTGTCCAGCTCGCCCGCTTCAGCAATCGCCCCGTTACCAACGCCTTAACGGATCGCAGCCATCCTTGTCAGGTCATGGCTGATCTGTTAACCATCCGCGAACACTTCGGTTCGCTTTCAGGCCTGACACTGGCGTATGTCGGTGACGGCAACAACGTCGCCCGGTCACTGATGGAAGCCTGCGCGGTTTTTGGCCTGAAATTCCGCATCGCCGCACCGGCTGGCTATGAGCTTGCTCCTTCCGATGTGCAAACCGCCTCCAATGTTCCCGGCTTTGATTTTCAGGCCGTCACGGATCCGCGTGAAGCGGTTAAGGCCGCGGATATTATTTACACCGATACCTGGGTAAGCATGGGGCAGGAAAACGAAAAAGCCCAGCGAATGAAAATTTTCACGCCTTATCAAATTAACGCCAAACT
>JAJZVR010000056.1 GCA_021847065.1 Planctomycetota bacterium
CGATGATGCAGAGTGGTCAAATGCGCACGGCGGTTGTAGAAAGGCGGAGCCTGAAATTGAAATACATGCGAATCTGGATTGTCGTTTTCGTTGCTCTAAGTTTTGTGGGGGCGGCCTTTAGTCGGGCCGGTACGCTCGGCACCGGGTGGAAATACCGGCGTTCTCTACGCGCAAATTTATTTCCAACCTCCGCACCGGGTAAGAATTTGGCATGGGCGCAATTTTATACCAACAGTGCCCGCCTGCCCGATGGCCGGGACTTGCGTGTAACAACCGCTACGGGAACGATATTGCCCATGCGGTTGCTGCGCGTATCGACGCATGATGATCTGGTGCGATTGGCTTTTCAAGAGCCGGCAGCCGGGGAATATTTTGTATGGTGGGGCAACAAGCATCCGGGAGCAGTTCCACCGGCGCTGAAAATTGACCGGGGAATATTTTTGCGCGTTTATCCGCTGGTGCAAGGCCCGCGACGCAATTGGCGGCAGATGAGACAACGGTTTAATCAGGCTGGGGCCTTCGCTTCCATGTTCGTGCCGGAAATGTTCATGGGCTACGACCCGACGGGTTGGAATCGGCAGGACATGATGCTTTACCGGGCGGATTTGCACATTACCAGCGCCGGGAATTACACCTTCGCATTTGATGTGGCGGATGTGGGTTTTTTGAATCTGAACGGGAAAAATCTGCTGACCAAAACCCGCCCCGGCGGCATGATGGGACGCGTGCGTTTCAAACGGACGATTTACCTTAAGCCGGGATGGTATCCCATGACGGTTGGCGAATTACATTTGTGGTGGCTGGCGGGCATATCAGTGGATTGGAAGCCCCCGGGATCAGTTCAATATGCGCCTATCCCCCCTGCGGCATTTGCGCCGGCGAATCAGGCGGCGGTCGGGCGATTGGAGAAAGTCGGCGGCGGCTATGCGGCTGATTTCTCCATTAAGCCGCAATCACAATTATTTGTTCCGCCGGACAATTATCTCCAGCGTTATACATTTTCCGCGCGGGTACCGTCCACATTTGCACCACGGGTGAATTGGACCTTCTCCGATGGGCAATCCGCGCAGGGACTGCAAGTGGATCATGAGTTTTTAGCACCCGGCATCTATACGGTTACGATGACCGTACATCAGGCGGGAAACACCTTTACCGCAAAGCGACGGCTGCTGGTCCGCACGGAAATGTTTTCCAAGTTTCCGTATCCGCCGGTTGATCCGTCGGGCGTAGTGGCAGATATTATTGACAATTACAATCTTAAAACGCTTTCAGGCAAGCAACTTTACCGTGGGGTGATGTTTTATCATCATTATAAAAATCTCCGTGGATTAAGAGCCTGGGGACTGGCCTGGGCGCTTTCAACCGATGCGCAAAATCCAATATCTGTGGTCCACACCGCAGACATGCTGGTGCGCCGAGAACTGGCAAAGAACAATTTTCAGCAGGCAGGAAATATTTATTTACTGGCCTCGCGAAAACATATCGACAACATGACACAGTCCCATCTGCTGCTGCATTATGCCGTTACGGCCTGCAATTACTCCGGCACCGCTCCGGAAGTGCTGCAGTCCCTGCAACACTGGAAAGCTGATCATGGCCACTTATCTAAATCGGCGGCACATGATATAAACACCGCACTGGCCTATGCCGCCATTGCTAACGGTAACGGTGTGGCCGCGAAAAAATATGTTGCCGAGGCCGGAGACTTAACGGCAATGGCCTATAGTGCGCAGGAGATCCGGCAGGGCGTCCTGGCGCGTAATGTCGAAAGTTATATCGACAGCCATCATTATCGCACCGCCGATCATTTACTGGATCAGTGGGAGTTGCAATTTCCGCGGGCGATTATCAAAGGCTACACGCGGCTTTTGCGCGTGAAGCTCATGACGGCGCAGCAGCATTTTATACAAGCTGCACACATTGCGGTACAGTACGTCAACAGCGAGCCGAAATCATTTTATGCGGCCAAACTACTGTATCTGGCCAGTGAGGCTTATCAAAGCGCGAACAAGTCTAATCGCGCTGAGCTTCTGCTGGCGCGGTTAAAACAGGATTATCCTGAATCACCTTATGCGTATAAGCATTGAAGGCTTATTGTCCCTTGAAAAATTGCAGATCGGCGTGGCGCGGATACATTTTCCGGACAGATCGGAATGCCACGTAGGGACTTACGCCATCGCAGAGCGTTTTCTTATAGAACAACTGACTTACCAGAGCCGCATCAGCCCAGCGTATTTCGCGGCGCGGGCTGATAAACGCCGCGGCCCCGGTGCCGCGCACAAAGGCCTCGCCGAATGTTTCATTACCCGTTAAGCAGCTTGAAGAAAAGACAATTTTCCCGGTGAGATCCCCAGCCAGGGTAATAAGTTCATCGATGTCCACATCTTCCAATTGCAAAACCAGTTTGCGTTTCAGTCCGTGCATGGAAAAATGAATATGCCGGCTGCTGGACATCCGGGCGAGTTTCAAAAAATGGCCGAGTTCCAATTTGGTTCGGATAAAAGAATATAGGGGTTTAGCACCGATCATACGGAGAAATTCGCCCAGCAGCCTACCCTCCGACCAGTGCTTTTCCGTCGGTTTCCGGGACACAGATTCTATAACGACAATTTTGTTGGAGGGCTGCAAGCGCCGAGCCGGCATTCGGCCGGTTTCACCGTCCACGTAGGTGAAATAGGCGGTGCCATTGGACAGAAACGTAACTCGAGCGGGAAATAGCCGTTCATTTTGCCAGGGGGCATACACGCGGTCGCCAATATGGTATGGATTAGCAGTCACCAAGAACCTCCAAACACAATGGGGCATTATACCCGATGCGCCAAGGGGTAGCGGCGCAGCCCGAGCACGTATTGCAGTAAACTGGTTATTGGACCTGCAACCTGCCGGATCGCAACACAAGAAAGCTGATTTTTAGAAAATTAGACAGTGATATTCGCTTTTACGATGCGCCAGGGCGTTGCGGCTTAACCACTTTCCAAGCCAGACCACAGGCATGCATCAGCAGAATGGTAATATAGGTAATGTCAATTTCATACCATCTCATGCCATGGGCGGCGGAACGCTGCTGGGCATGATGGTTATTGTGCCAGCCCTCACCAAAGGACATCAAAGCCACCCACCAATTGTTGCGGGAGTCATCGCCAGTCTCAAAATTACGGTAGCCCCATGTATGGGCGGCAGAATTAACAAACCATGTCGCGTGATACATTACTACCACACGGGCGCAAACGCCCCAGAGAACCCAGGAAATGCCCCCCATGGCGGTGCCGAGCCACATCCATCCTAATGCGAATAAAATGGCGGCAAGGAAAAATTGTGGCACGTACCAATATCGATCAATGAAGCATAACACCGGATCGCGCTGAATGTCTTTGGTAAGTTTTTCTGGATCGTCTCCAATGCGGGAAGAATGGATAATCCACAGCAGATGAGACCATGAAAAGCCATCTCGCGGGGAATGTGGATCGCCTGGTTCATCGGATTCCGTATGATGCAGACGATGCGTGCCAACCCATTGAATCGGGCCACCCTGCCATGACAGGCAGGCGAAGATGGTCAGAATATATTCAATGGGTTTATAGGTAACAAAACTGCGGTGCGTAAGCAGCCGGTGATAGCCTAGCGTTACACCCAGTCCACCGGCGATCCATGCCATGGCGAAGAATACCACGATTGATGAAACGTGAATAAACATCGGCAAAAATGCCAAAAGCGTCAACACATGAAGAATAGCAAATACTGTGGAGTAAAACCATTTGAAATGCACCGTTCGGCCATCACGCAGTTCGCGCTGGAGAAGCTTTGTGTTTGCTGCCATATACCGCCTCATGAGACTGATCTGCCGCAACATGGTATAAAACAACACCAACACCTTTGCAGCGGGTACAAAACCCCTGATAGTATTATAGCATACCGCAGAGCAAAAAGTGAACAAGCAATATTGGGCAAGATTTTTCATGGAATTCGTGCGACTCTTATTGCCCCACCTCGGCATAAGCCGGAGTTTTACGGGTTCAACCTGACATGGAATGCGGCGAATTTACCATGTTCCATTTCCGGGTGGTGGCACAGACAAACAACATCTTTTCGATGGTAGTATTGGAAAGCCTGGTATCTCCATATCCATCAGGGCAATAGAGAAAGTTTTTTCGCCATTCATGCGCAACTTCTCGCACGTGCCAACCACGAGCATGTGCGAAGCGTGTCCATTATGACAAGGTTTCTCCCGCTAACGATTCTTGCACGCAGCAAGGTATAAAGATGGGCATAGTTCGCAACTGCCCTTCTTTTAACTTTGTTTAGATACTTCCTCAACCCTATCCGCCGCGGCTGTAAAAGAATTCCTCTTTGACAATTTTTCGGTTTTTTACGGTATATAATGCCGCTTCCTCCATGGTAAATCGCCGTCCCGCCATCGGGCCGGTTTTGGCGGTAACATCCAGTTTGAAACAGGTGATAAAGCGATCACCGTGCGGCCAGGGGCCGGTTGCCTGGAGGTGATGAATATCATGGTTACTCTCGAACCATTCGGCTTTTTCTTTCACCGCAGCCAATCCCACAAATTGCTGAGGTCGTGGCGGCATCGCCATCGCTTCGATACTTACAATGTCGGGGCTATAACGGGTATCAATCGCCACGCCCGATTTCCCTTCGTTGACTAGCTCGACGAGCTTTTTTCCAATTTCCATAACACTTTCCATGTTGGTCTCCGATAAAAGGGGTTCAAAAAAACATAACATACGGGTCGTAATTACTTATTTTGATGCACGGCCTTTAATGCGCGCCAAAATATGTTCCCAGCCTTTGTTAACGCCTTGGCGATGTTCCGGTGCGATGTCGCCGATGGCCCGGTGCAATACGGTCAATCGCGTTCCACCGGCCTGTTCGATCAAGCGATATTGGACGTGGGAAATCACCGGATAGGACATGAACATCGGGCCGGTGATTTCAAGCAACATTGGGGGTTTAATTACCTGGACGTGACCCCAAAAGTGGCCGATGTTATTACCAAGATCCCGATACCAGCGGCCACCGGGCCAGGGTTCAAGTTTCATGGGCATGGGTGTACCATCCGGACGGTCTGCACGGGGGCCGATTTGTTCGAGGATAGCCTCGAAAACAATTGCCGGGGTTGCGTCGATCTGAATTTCTTTTTCAATATGGAGCACATATTGCTCCGGCCATGCTATCGCCACCATGTTGACTCCTTTTCTGAAAAGCGTTCAACTCGCGCTTAAACCGCCCGGAGGCACATTGCCCCGGCTGCGTGCCAATGCCTGTTTGGATTCGGCACGCTCTTTAATACGGTCAAGCTGATGTTGCCAAAAATGTTCAAAGGTCGCGGTCCAATCATGAATCTCTTTGAGCGGTGCCGCGTCCAGGCTGTAAAATCGCTGGCGTCCGGCGTGCCGGACTTTAACCAGACCCACTTCCAGCAATACGCCGAGGTGCTTGGAAACCTGCGGCTGATTCCATCCAAGCGAATCAACAATTTCGTTGACAGGCAGTTCACCTTCCGACAGCAGACCTAATACCTGCCGGCGCCGTGGTTCCGCCACCGCGTTAAAAGAATCAAGAGTAGTTGGAGCACGAGCCATATCCCATATCATATACCGATATTGGAATACATCCAGCAAAATTGAAAATAATTTTCCGCGCGGCCAATACATCCCTTAAAACGGCACGGAAGGCCAGTCGCCGCTATAATCGCTCAAGGTATTGACCGGAGGTCAGGTGCGGATGAAATATGAACTTATTGTTTTTGATATGGATGGCACCTTGACACTCGATGCGCTGGATTTTGACACCCTGCGCGAGGAATTGGGGCTGCAGGTGCGGCATCCGATATTGGAATGGATAGACACATTGGATATGGAAAAGCGCCAGGAGGCTTGGGATACCCTGCACCGTCATGAGGCAATAGCCGCGGAAAAATGCCAGTTACGCCCCGGTGCGGACTCAGTTATTCAGCGGCTCCGGGATCGCGGACTAAAAACAGCGCTGCTTAGCCGCAACAGTCAGCGCAGTGTGGAAACTATACTGCGGCGATATCCGATGTTTTTCGACCGTGTTGCGTCACGTGACCAGATGCCCATAAAACCGGCGGCGGAAAGTATCTTAAAAATTTGCCGTGCATTGCATATCAGTCCGGATAAGACATTAATGGTCGGAGATTATGTCTTTGACTTGCAGGTGGCAAACAACGCGGGCACGCACAGTGTACTGCTGCTGGAACCGGACGGTGCGATTCCCGATTTTGCACATCAGGCAAATTATGTCTTACGAAGCTTAGAGGATATTGAAAACCTGCTCAATGCACCGGACAGCTTTATAAACGCACAGACCATAGCGGGAGCCATAAAGCAATGACACATTCATCCCGGAATTTTCCGTACACGCTGTTCGACACAATCCGGAATCTCTCTGCCATCGCGCCTTTCCTGCTGGCATCCGCCGGCGGCCAGGTACAAGCCATAAACGCACATCACCCAGCCGGTCCCTCAACATCCGTAGAGACAGTAAGCATTGCATCAGAGCAGTCAAAGATTCATATGATTCTAAAAGAGTTGCAGCAGCGCGGCACCACCTTGCATAATTTTCAGGCTCATCTGGTGGTACAGGTACATCATTTACGAACCGATGAAAAAGATATGAATATCGGTCATATCTGGTATCAGCAGAGCAAAGGAAAAACCAGGTTTGATATTCGTTTTGACATGCTGGTCGTTGATGGTGCTATTGCCAAGCGCCACGCGGATCATGATATTGTTTTTGACGGACACTGGCTTATCGATCGCAATGGCAGCGCCAAAATATTCCGTAAAATTGAGATCGCGCCGCCGGGCAAACAATTCAATCCGTTGCGGCTCGGTCAGGGGCCGATACCCATTCCCATCGGGCAAAAACCATCGGATGTGGAAAAGGAATTTCATATTCAATTGCTGAAAAGTAAAAAAATGCCCCCGCATACCGTTGGCCTGAAACTCATTCCGCGTGATAAATCGACATTTACCTTTGTGGAAGTGGACTTTTGGATAAACACCCGAATATGGTTGCCAGTTGAGATTATTCGCACGGATCCTGACGGCACCCCCACCACGGCAAAACTAAGCAAGATTGTCGTTAACAGGACAATGCGGCATGATTTTCATCTATCACCACCGGGTTCCGGATGGACGGTCGTAGTGAAACATTATCAGTACCGTTAGGCTCTGAGGCGGAGCCACGGCAATATCATCCTCTATTGCGGTGGCTCCGAACCTGATTCATTTTATGACGGCTTGAATAAATTATCCGCCAAAATAATCCGAGAGAATCTTTTTTTTGCTGCTTGGCGGATTTTGTGCAATCAACGCACGATCAGTGGTGACAATAATGACACCAGCCATGGCACCGGGAAATCCGTGTACGCCCGGTCGATGGGCTGGCTGCACGCTGTGATGATAAATCGTCGAAAGAATGGCGTGAACCGGGCAGTAATAGGGATATATTCCGGGTTTGGTAAGAACCAATTTGTAGGTGTGTACTCCGGCTTTGGGGCCGGTTGTACCCATGAGCATACCGGAATTAATAGCGGTATTCGGCTTGCCGGTCAGCGGAAAATAGCCATTGACCATGTGAGCACCGGTATCTTCATTGACAAAAATCACCGGCTCACCCGGTGCCACAGCGATGACGGATTCCACAAACGCATTGGCTCCATCCATATGCACATAGACCGGCTTCATGGAAGCGACTGGCGCTGCTGCCGGCGCTTTAGCCACCAGCGGGCGCATGGGGTGAAAAACCAGCAGTGTTGTTGTAAGCACTGCACCGAGAATAAAAGAGGCGACGCCAATTCTAACGGTGGGATTCATCAATTAACTCCATAAATCAAAGGTTTTTCTGAATTCCAAAAACAACTGAATGTCTATACGACGGGAGCCGGTGTCATGATCTCTAAAATTTCAATTTTTGCATTTCGACTTGAAAGCCACAGCCGGTGCAGCGACAAACCGCCAACATAAAGATATCCAAACATGAAAACAAGCATGAATGGCACACACGAGGCCGTACGATTAAACCACAGGGAAATAATCACACACGCAAGTAAATACAAACCAATGGCCAATTCCGCAAATGGAAGCCACTGGGCCTTGTGCGCAAAGGTACCGGCGCGCCGTTTCCATTGATCGGATGATTCGTTCACGCCCACACCGTATTTGGGCGTTCGCACAAATTCACTCTGATGACCAAGCAGTCCCTCCATTACCGCTATGGCGTTGGCCAAACTAATGCCCATGCCTATAGCCATTAAAAAGGGAACCAGCAGAACGCCGGCCAGATAATTCTCTTTGATTTCCCTCTGGGCAACAACGTAAAACGTACCGGCGGAAAAAGTCAGAATCGTGAAAAGAACCGACATTATCAACCACAGAACTGGATATTCCGCGGAAAGCACGCCAGCACCGGCGAAACAAAATGCGGGAAAAAACAGAATCGCAACCAGTACCGCCATCGGATACACCACGCCGGAGGTAAGGTGAAAAAAGGCCTCAATTTTGACGGATCGCGGTTGCGCTGATCGCAACACTGTCGGAAGCAATTTCACTGCGGTTTGGACACTGCCTTTTGTCCACCGATGCTGCTGCTGCTTGAAGGCGGTGATTTCCGGCGGCAACTCCGCCGGGGACGTTATATCACCCAGATATTTGATCTTCCAACCACGCAACTGTGCACGATACGAAAGGTCCATATCCTCAGTTAATGTATCATGCTGCCAGCCGCCGGCATCAGCAATAGCCGATTTCCTCCACACGCCGCCGGTTCCGTTGAAATTGATAAATCTGCCGCTGCGACTGCGGGCGGTATGCTCAATGACAAAATGGCCATCGAGAAAAATCGCCTGAGATCTGGTCAACAGCGATTGGGTTCGATTGAGATGCTCCCAACGGGTTTGCACGCAACCGATCTCCGGATCGGTAAATTCATGTATCACGGCCCGCAACATATCGGGACGAGGCACAAAATCAGCGTCGAAAATTGCTATGAATTCGCCGGTCGCACGGGCCGAACCATTTTCCAGTGCGCCGGCCTTAAATCCCGTGCGATTGGCACGATGAATATATTGAACATCAAATCCCAAGTGCCGGAATTGCTCACACGTCACGCGCGCCATTTGGGCGGAGCAATCCGTGGAATCGTCCAGTACCTGAATTTGCAGCAGTTCGCGAGGGTAATCTAAGGCGCACACCGCAGTAATGACCCGTTGGGCAACGTAGCGTTCATTAAATAACGGCAGTTGCACAGTCACGCGCGGCAGCATTACAAATTCAGTCGGCTTGGCCGGCGTTTTCTGGGAATTGCGGTAGTACAGAAATAATTCCCAGTATCGGTGCATGCCATAAATCGTCAGTACGATCAAGCATAGAAAATAAAGCGTAATTGGAACAAACTGTAACGTTTCTTGCATCAGTCCATATCCCGAGCCAGTCAACTGGTTCCTTCTTCAAAACACCTAAACCCAAACCTCGCCCCTGTTTGGAAGTTTAAGTCCTGTAAAAGCAGTTTGCAATGGCTGCTCAACTTTTTTTCGTTTTAACGAATTATTTATCGTCCGGACGTCCAGCAACGCCCGTATTCGTATTTACGTATTTATCACGTATTCGACCGATCATGCCTTGAGCATCGAGCGTTTCGAGCTTACCAGGATTCCAAGGGACAAAAAATGCGTCTCCAGTTTTACGCGGAATGATGTGGTAATGTGCATGGTGGACAGATTGCATGGCTTCAACACCGCTGTTGAGAAGAATATGGCACGCGGGGGCATCCACCGCCGCGCAAACGGCACCCGCAAGTGCAGGTAGTTGGCAACCCAACTCGGCACTAATCTCCGGCGGCATATCGAAAATATTACGAATATGGCGCTTAGGAATTACCAAAGTGTGGCCAGTAACGACAGGCCCAACATCGAGAAAACAAAGAATGTTCTGATTTTCAAAAATTTTATGGCAGGGAACTTCGCCGGCGATAATTCGGCAGAAAATACATTCCGCACTGCGATGGGATTGCTCTGACATTCAACGCTCCAAGAGTCATATTGGAAGGACTTAATTGCTTTTAAGCTTGCTTAAAGCGCCAGGAATATCTGAAAAAAGCCGATGTTCCAGTTCGCCGATCTTCTCGACCCGGCGCGCGTGTCGGCCATCTTCAAAGGGAGCTTTTAACCAGGCCGAAACAATGCGGCGTATTAATTCGCCACCCAGCAAATCCACCGCCAGGCACAGTACGTTGGCATCGTTATATCGGCGGGAAATTTCGGCAGTTAATTCATCGTGGCAAATGGCGGCGCGAATACCCGGAATTTTATTGGCGACAATCGACATACCGATGCCGCTGCCATCAAGCAAAATAGCCAATTGCGCCTTGCCTTCCACGATAGCAAGTGACGCGGGTACCGCAAAATCAGGGTAGTCACAAGCCTTGGCGTCAAAGGCACCAAAATCCTCCGCGCCATGGCCTTCCACCCGCAACTGTTCAATAAGCTGCTGCTTGATATTAAACCCACGATGATCGCAAGCCAGGGCGATGTTCATAATTCCAACTCCGCAAGGCGGTAACGAATCAGTTTTTCAAGCCGTTGTGCCGTTCTCCGATAAACCTGTTCTCCCTTGCCGATCGGATCTTCAATATCTCCATCAGGGTCCAAAGTAAACGTCTTTTCGCTCAGAAGCGGCGCATGGGCTATTATTTCATCGCGATGAGCTTGCGTCATAGTATAAATCATATCAGCGCGCCGCAATAAATCATCTGTCAGCGGCATGGACCGATGCTTATGAATATCCGCTCCCATCTCGCCCACAACTTTTACCGCTTCCGGGGCCGCCGGCATGCCGCTGGCGGCATGTACCCCGGCGGAACGCACCAGCACATGCTGATTAGGCAACTCATCTACTGGAATATGCAATTTTCCAGACAAAATTTGCGCCGCCAGCCCGGCCGCCATGGGAGACCGACACGTATTGCCGCTGCATACGAAAACAATAACCATATCTTCCAATCGGCGAATCACACGTTCTGCGATCGCCCCTTCACGTAGAACCGCCAGATGATGGCCGGTAATTCGCACGAGCGTGGAAAGACTTTTATAGCGCGGTGCGGGACCCGCAACAATAGCAGATAATTGCCGACTTAAGGAATCAGGCAAATCTTCCGCAGCATCCACACGCTGATTAGCTGTGGCTCCGACGATCGTCACCGGTTCGCCCACGCTATTGATAATATCACGCGTTATTTCAATTTCCGTGCAGCGCAACGTCAAGCAGCCGTCCACCATTGCTTCAGCAGTTGTTTGCCGCCCCACCCGCCGCGTCAGGCGCTCCACATCGGAATGATCGACCGGCAATTGAATCGATACCGGTCCGGGCCACAAACGTCGGATCAGCCGACGCGCCAAGGGGGGAACATGCGAAACGAACTTGGCGACGCAGTCGGCAGAGGGAACATGAATAACCCATGCCGGATGTCCCTGAACTCCCAGAGCATCTTTAAGTGCTTGAATTCCAGATGCTTGCGTCATGCTCACGGCGATCCCGAAAACCGTTTCGGTGGGAAGTCCCACCAATTTGCCGGCACGCAACGCATCGGCAGCGCGCAACACAAGATCATCCGCGGTGCGATGGCTGGATTTAACCGGCATGACTTTCATTGGTGGCAATTCCATGCTTGGCGCTTCAACGCTTGTCAGGATAGAACGCATTGTAAAACAGCGCGTAATTGGTGCGTACCATATTGCAGAGATCTTTTCCCAGCACATCTACAAAATCAGGCGTCACCGGCTCAACTTTACGGCGAATGCGATGATCGCCATAAATGGTGTGATATTGATCATTTTCCTGCGTCATCTGGGCTACATTGTTAAAATCGTGTTCAAAATAGGGTTCTTCCAGATAATCATAAACACGTTTCATCACATCGGATGGATTGGTGGTTAAATCTTCAAAACGCACCACATGAAGCTGCCGAATCAAATTGGTCTGAATGGCTTCAATCAAGCGGCCAATGGCAATGCCCACCGGCGGCCCATTAAGCCAACGCATGACCCTATTATTGACGGTAATCATGGTCAGTGTTCCGGTGACTTCATCGGCATCGGCGCGATCCCGATTTTTCCGAAACAACTTTTCCATCGAAGAGAGAATGGCTCGTAAATCACGGACGCACACAATATATTTGGGATTGGGCACAAACTGTTTCACCCAATCATGGTAGTGAAACCAACTGCGGCATTTGTCCACGCATACCGGCTTATCGGTCACTCCTTCATAAAACCCGTTGATTCCATAACGACAATAATTCAAAAAACCCTTCTGCATCAGATCCGGGTCCTGGGCTTTAAATTCGGCCAATTCGGTATAATATTTTCGCGAAGCCAGCATCAGATCAATAACGCCGCTGGTTGGCGTGCAATAAAATCGTGGATTTTGCGCCAGAATATTCTGCATCAGCGTAGAACCTGAGCGCGGCAGCGAAGCGTTAAAAACCAGTTTCTTGTCGAACATGAACCCATCCTTTCAAGAGATAAAGCCTGATCCTGAAAACCTGCGGGAAGTATACACGAACTGCGGTCAAGGCAAAACTGCCCCGGAGCCTGGGTCAAGCCACATTCCTTGACCGCAGCAACTGAAAGCGGTAGCTTATCAAAAGCTGCTGAAGATAGTTTCGGTCGAAACGGGGTGAATCAATCGAGGTCAGGGCAAAGATTTAAGACGATATCGGACCACCCGATTTCTCCGTTTCGTCATACGAGTTCACAGTGTTGTATTTTTTTAACAGGAGTTTTCTTTCATGGCAGCGAATACCGAAACAACAATGGGCAGTACTTGCGCCAGTTCATCATTGGCCGCCGGATTAGGTACCCTGCTGGTGCGGGTGATGATGGGCATTATATTCATTTACTACAGCGGGCAGTTTTTGTTCGGGATGTTTGATGGACGGGGTATCCATGCTTTTATCCAGATGCTGTCATCGGACCACCTCCCCATTCTCCCGCCAACCGCATGGGCTTATCTGGCGGGAATCACCCAATTTTTCGGCGGCATCTTGATTATCGTTGGACTGCTCTCCCGTATTGTCAGTATTTTTCTGATCCTTAACCTTATCGGAATTATCTACTTATCTTATGCCGGTGGGTTTGGATCGATTGATTTCCAGCTTGCGTTGATCTCAATAGCCGGGCTGATTCTCATCAGCGGACCGGGAATGCTATCAATGGATGCCGCAATCTTCCGCGGCAAGAAGAAGAAATAGTGATTTTCCATCAACCAAAAATCAGCTTTGATTGTTTGGCTGATGAGCAGTAAACCGCCAACGCGGCAACAAAAAAAGGCCGGGTGCTGTGCAGAACGCCCGGCCTTTTTGTTTTAGCCGTGACAATTTAATTTCCCTTATCAAATTCATGCCGCAAGTAATTGATGACGTCCCAACGTTGCTTGCGACTTAACGAATCACGAAAACTGGGCATGGGACTGTGGCCATGCGTGATTTTCCAGAAAATGGCACCATCGGTCTGAGTCCAGAACGAAGCCTTGGTTAAATTGGCCGGATGCGGGTTTAAAAAGGCCCCCGTGGGCCCATCCCCTTTGCCACTGGCGCCATGACACGCTTCACAATTTTGCGAGAATATCGAATGGCCCGCTTGAATCGATGCGGGGGACATCGGAATGGGATTTTTCTTTTTCCAGGCCGAATGAGGGGCTTTCCAACTCGATAACTCCACCGGTTTACCAACCGTGGAAATTACCGTCTTCCCGCTGCCTGCCACGAGGGCAGCACCGATAACGACCACCACAGCTTTTGATATATTTAACAACATCGGTTTTAGTCTCCATTTTGTTTTACCATCATACCATCTGGCAACGTTTCATGCGTTGGATCGTTCACAGTGGTCATACTATCGCGACTGGCACAGCATCGTTCAAGGTATGAAATTTTATTTTCCCCGATGCTCGCCAGCAACACCCCGGAAGGATCATCTCGTATTTTACCACTAAAATCAATGGTTTTATGCACCGATATAGGTGAAAATCTTAGCCCCCATTGGACAAAACCCTAGAAGCGGTTGGGAATAAATCCTTACATGCCGTCGCGGATAAGTCCCGATTTTTTTATTTCTGACTTTTACGATGATACGCCCATAAGAAGCGCGGAAGCGTTCGTGGCAAGATGGCTCAATTCGTGAAATGTTTCACGATCATCTCCCGGACTCTTGCTAATAATACCGCGGAACAAGAGTGATCTAGAAAGGAAACAGTCACAATGAATCGGATGCGTATGATCTTGGCGGTTGGCGGTTTGACCAGTATATTGGGGGTGTCCCTGGCGGCAGGCTTGAATGTGAATTCAATCCGTACGCAGCTTGATCGCGTTGCTGCATGGCGGGCACCGACCTCGGCTGCGTCAAAAGCCAACCCGATTCCAATCACAGCCGCCTCCATCCACGCCGGCAGCAGCCTGTTTTCCGCCAACTGCGAAGCGTGTCACGGATCCGATGGCACAGGCGACGGGCCTACAGGAGCGTTTCTAAGCCCGCACCCGGCGAATCTAACCACAGCATCTTTCTGGTCGCAGGGCGAAGGGGCGATATTCTGGAAAATTACGCATGGCCACAGCCCCATGCCCAGTTTTCGCGACGCCTTAAGTCGCAAACAGCGTTGGGAAGTTATTGATTATCTCAAAACGCAATTTGATAAACACTGAATGCGTATATCTTGATTGACATTAAACAGGGCAATGGTTAAAAAATGACTTGGGCAGACAACGAGATGGTAGCTGCAGGGCATTATTATCAACTTCTCTAAGCGGTATTTCGGCACGTGTGTGCCGGACCGATTTCGGGTGTGCGTTTACGGAAAGGAATGTGCCATGACACACAAACGCAAGTTTCTTATCAGTATGGCGGCGGCTCTGGCAATCATGCCGGCAGCGGCGGCATGGGCTGATCCGGCGGGCGGCGGAGCCGACTACCAGAAGCTGGAGCAAAAATACCAGCAGCTTCAGAAACAGATGGCCACCATGGCCAAACAGATGTCCGCCATGCAAAAGCAGCAGGCGGCGCTGAAGGCCAAGCAGGCCAAAACCACCACCACCAATACCGCCGCCATTGATCGTGAAGTCAAGCGGCTGTATCGGCGCGTTATGAAAGACAGTCAGAAGATTTCTGATTTGGAACCCGGCAATATCCAAGTGCTGATCGCGGGCGATGTGAATTTTCAGTTCCAGCATGTCAACGGATCAGCGTCTACATTTTATGCCGATTCCAGCCCCATGATTCAGGTGCGTGTTGATAAGAATATTTTCATCAACACCGCGTTTGATTTCTATACGCAAGCCGGTGCCGCCGGCGGCAGTGCGGCCGATATCGGTGCGGCCAACATCAACTACGAGCTTAATAATTACATGACCCTTGGCGGCGGTCTGGTCGCCAGCCCGATCGGCGGAATCATAGGTCAATACAATCCAGCGCCTTGGAATCGCTGGCTTGTGGATGGCTCGCTCGAGGGTGCGTTACTGCCCGCCAACGAATTGGGCGTCTGGACGCGTGGCGGAATACCCGCACCGGACAACATGGGATATCTGACCTACTTCCTGTTCGTCAGCAATGGCCCATCGCTTGTCACCACCACAGGTCAAAATGGAAGCACTTATAATAACCTGCAGTTCGGTAACTGGGATCCCGCCGCGCAGAACGGCAAGACCGTTGGCGGGCGATTCAGTTACATTCCGATTCCCAATATCGAAGTTGGCTACTCCTTTGAATGGGCACGACCGAGTGCGGATGGCTCAATTACCACCACCAACTCTCTGATCAATGCCGTGGATATCAACACGTATTACGTTAACAAGAAAATTGACGGATTATTCCGCTTCCGTGGCGGTTGGACTTGGGATCAGGTGGGCCAGGGCGTCGATTCCACCGGTGCATTCTCACTGGGCGGCATGTCCAATGGCGGTCAGCTTGAGGTCGCATATCAACCCAGCCTT
The DNA here is from genome assembly GCA_021847065.1 of Planctomycetota bacterium. Classification (GTDB taxonomy): domain Bacteria; phylum Planctomycetota; class Phycisphaerae; order WQYP01; family WQYP01; genus JAMDCX01. Next base: position 16,021 of record JAJZVR010000056.1, read on the forward strand.
TGCGGTATCAAATATATCGACAAGATGATGGCGGCATTCCGTTATGATCGTATTGACGGCCCCGCATCATCCAATTTCTCCAATGGGGCGACGCATGAACAACGCTACAGCATTGGGCTGGATTACTGGCTGCATT
>JAJZVR010000057.1 GCA_021847065.1 Planctomycetota bacterium
GGCCGCGGTTGGCTTAGCTGAATTTCGCCCAGCGGGCGGCCAATGTGGGCAGGACGATCAGGTTCAGGAGGGTGGACGTGAACAGGCCGCCGACGATTACCTGGGCTAATGGCCCTTCGATTTCTCGGCCCGGCGCGCCGGAACCCAGGGCCAGCGGCAGCAGGCCCAGTGCGGCTACCAGAGCGGTCATTAAAATTGCCGGCAGGCGATCGACCGCGCCTTCAATGGAGGTTTCTATGTTCCACGTTCTGTTTTCGCGCGTTACCAGATGCTGATAATGGGACATGAGCATAATGGAGTTGCGCAGGGTAATACCAAAGAGCGTGATGAAACCGACCATCGCTCCGAGCGATAATACCCCCCCGCTGACCCATGCCGCCAGAACGCCGCCCACCAGTGCCAGCGGAAGATTAATTAACAGCAGCAGCACGTTGTTGATATTTTTCAGCACAATAAACAGCAGCAGCAAAATACCGACCAGAGCTATGCCGGAATGCACCAGCAGGTCGTGTTGCGCTTTGGCGGCCGCCTCGGCGGAGCCGGTAAAGTTTACCACGACCCCGGTGGGCAGGTGGAGTTTGGCAATGGCCTGTTGCGCCGCTTTGACATATTGCCCCGCGACAACACCTTTCAGATGGATATTGATCATCTGTGCCCGCTGGCCATTGATATGGGAAATAAGGTAAAAACCCCGGCCCTCGTAAATTCTGGCAACGTCAGACAATCGAATCCAAGTACCGGTTGGCGTGCGAATCGGAAGCCGACTGATCATGGAAATGCGATTCGCAAATTGCGGCGTCATTGTCACCACGACCGGCCACACCCGTGTGCCATGATAGATATGCCCCACCGTGCGGCCACGAATCACCATGTGGATGCGTGCAAGAACGCTCATTGGTGACAAGCCCCAACGCTTGAGTTGTCTGTGCCGAAGCCGCACCCTGATTTCCGGAGCGTAGGAGGCGGTCTGTGGTACCACACTGCGTGCGCCGGGAACTTTTTTCAATGCCGCCGTGATCATAGCCGATGCCTGCTGAAGGCCCGCAAACTTGTTGCCGATCACCTGCACGGCCACCGGGGCGCGGGAACCGGAAATGGCTTGATTGATAAGTTCGGATAAAACGCTGTTGTAGGAAAGCAGCACGCCGGGAAATTTCTTGATGAGTTTCGCCATATCCACCCGGAATTTCCGCGCCTGTCCCGGCGTAAGGGATTTCACACGTATTTGGTATGCACTGTATTGCGGTCCCCGCACGTCGCCGGCCAGTGCCGGTTTGCCGGCACGCTGCACAACATATTTGATATAGGGAATTTTCCGCAGATCGGCGGTGATGCGGTTCCCAATGTTGATGGATTGCTTAAGCGATGATCCCGGCACCAGTGCCAGATGCACCACATAGTTGTTTTCATTGAGGCGGGGAAAAAATTCGGTTTTCAAAAACGGTGCCATCGCCAGCCCCGCCAGCGTTACCACTGCCACCAGAACAATCACGACTATCCGCCATCTTTCTACCGCGGTCAGCAAACGCCGATAGGCGGTTTTGATATGACCGGTCAACCAGGCGTCATGGCGGCTGACGGCGACCTGAGGGAGCAACATCATGCAAAGCGCCGGCGTGAGTGTCAGGGCGAGAATCAGCGATGAGAGCACCGCCGCGATGTATGCAACCCCCAGCGGCGCAAAGAACCGCCCCGCCAGGCCGCCCAGGCCAAAAATCGGAAGAAAGACCAGAATCACCGCAAATGTCGCGAACACTACCGCGCTTCGCACTTCCAACGATGCATGCAAGACCACGCCCAACGCATTGCGCGGCACCGCCGCCAGTGCGTTGATGCGCAGGCGGCGAGTAATATTCTCCACATCAATGACAGCATCATCAACGACTTCACCAATGGCCACGGCCAATCCGCCCAGTGTCATGGTGTTGATCGTATCGCCAAGATGTATCAGAATCGTAATGGCCGCCAGCAGCGATAGCGGTATCGCCAGGCATGAAATCAAACTGGTGCGCCAATCACCGAGGAACATCACCAGCACCAAAATGACCAGCCCCGCACCGATCAATAGGGAGTCAATGAGATTATGCAACGCGATAGTTATGAAATTCGCGGCACGCAATATGTTGTCTTGCAGAACAATGCCTTGTTGCGCCAGCACGGGTTTTAGCGATGCAAGAGCATTTTGTACGCGCGCGCTGACATGCAGGACGTTGGAACCATACGCCTGCCCGATCATCATCAACACGCCGGGCTTTCCCATGATCGAGGCTGCACCAACCTGCGGCAAATGACTGAGCCGGATATCGGCCACATCAGCCAGGGTAATAACTTGGCTTCCATGCGCCGCCACCGCCGTCGCACCAAGCTCCTTCAGGGACTGAATCTGCCCATGCACTCGAAAAGTCATGATCTGATTCGGCGTGGTGATAAATCCCGCACCCACAAGGCCCGTGGCACCGCGCGCCGCTGTGAGCACCTGCTGAACCGTTAAACCATATTGAATCAACCGGCCCGGAATTAATTCAATGCGGTAATCTTTTTTCAGGCCACCATAAATAGCCACCTCGGATACGCCGTTTACCGCCAGCAGGCGCGGCTGCATGACCCAGTCGGCAATGGTGCGCAATCGGCGAATGTCATTGGTTTTGCTGGTGATTCCGACCACCGTGACCCAACGAATGGAACTACCTAACGGCATGAGCACGGGCGAATGAACGGTGGGTGGTAAGGTGCCGGAAACTTGCGTCAGGCGTTGAGAAACCGCCTGTTCATCACGATAAATATTCGAAGCACTGGGAAACAATACTTTAACAATGGATATGCCCTGCAAAGAATGGGAAAATGTCTCCTGGGCACCAACTCCGCCGGCCAGCGCCTGTTCAATGGGCGTGGTAACAAGTTTTTCCACCTCGCCGGGACTGAATCCCGGTGCCAACGTCTTGATATTTAATTGCGGCTGAACGAAATTGGGATAAACATCGTAACGGGCACGGGCGATGGAATAAACGCCATAGCCCACCAAAATGCATGCCAGCGCGACGATAATACCGCGAAAATGCAGCGAAAAATTTACAATCCGTTTAAGCATCTGAATTCCATTTTTTTTGCCGCCACGCCGGCATTGAGCATCAAAGTATTACCCTGTCATCGAGCCGCCGTCAAAAGGACTGCTTAAGCGTCGATTGAAGTTGAATCGTCATCAGAAGTTGTGCTCCTTTGGAGACAATGCGCTGCGAAGATAGTACCCCTTTCGCGACTGCGTAACCTCCCGGCAACGCCTTCGGATGGATCAATTCACGCAATGTGAACACGCCGCCGCCGCGCGCAGTGTAAACCCACCGCAACCCCTGCCACCAGATCACCGCCGAGCGCGGAATGATCGTCATACGAATGCCCTTGGCGGTTTTTGGAACCCGTGCGGTGATGACCATACCAGGCCGCAATATACCGGTGTTACCAATGAGATACAGCATGGAAAGTCCGCGGGTTTGCCGATCCGCTTGCGGTCCGAGAGTCAGAGGTTTGGCTTTCAGCCAGTGTTTATGGCCCAACGCCCGTATGCGAATCGCCGTGCCCATGGCAATAGCACCGGAATCGGATGCGGGCAACGCCACTGCTGCTACCAAGGTATGAAAATCTTCAATTTTCAACAGGCTTTGAGCGGCGGCCACGGCTTGGCCGGGATGGACAAGCACTTCTGTGACCATTCCGCTTTGAAAAATAGGCAGAGGTAAAAAGCCTCCCGCTTTGGTTTTTAGCTGCCGCGATATAGCGGCGATGCTTTGCATATCCGCCTGCTCTCGGGCGTGAGCGCCCGCGAAAGCCGCCTGCGCCGCCTGCACGCGTTGCAGCGATACCGCCTTGTTCTGGGAGTAAAGCAATTTTTCCCGGGCATACGCGGCGGCGGAAGTTAATTCAGCTACCTTCGCCGACGCCAGATCAGCCTTTACCTTGGTAAGTTCCAGCGCCAAGGTGATTTGCAGCGTGGTGCGAACCACCGGCTTAATGCCCGCGAGGCTGGTGCCCCGGATTACCGCCGCGCCAATCTGTGGCCAATGTTTTCCGGGCATATTTAATACGACACCGGACAGCGGTGAGGAGAGCATGAACACCCCATCCGGATTGCGCTGCAGTTCACCATAAAGTGTCATCGTTGGACGAATGGCCTGCGTCTTTAATTTCACCGTTTGAATATTCAGCGACTTTTCCTGCGCTTTGGTGAGATGGATGTCCGTGGAATTGGAGGGTGCCGCGAACACGATGGCGGCATTGGCTGACGCAATCATTATTCCGCCAAAAAGCAAGATGGACATGGTAATTTTTCCGGGCGGCACTGACTTGTGGCCTTGCGTTAATTTCATGGTTTGGTTCCTTTCGGCATGGCCAGCGTATTTCCCAGCGGCTTTTCGAGAACATCTTCCAGATTTCCCAGCGTGCGAACCGCGGAGAGCCGGGCTTGCAGCGCCGATTGCGCAAAGGTGTTCAGCTCCAATTGCGCTTCAGAGAGTGCCAGGCGGCTTTGAGCTCCGGCTTTAAACGCGCGGCGAGCGGCGCGCAACTGCGTGCGGGCTTGAATTTCAATGGCATCCGCGGTGCGCCATTGGCGCAGAGCTGAGCGGTATTGCGATAATGCCGCACGAATTTGCGTGATGACCATCGTTTGCTTCTGCTGGAGTTCGGCGGCAATCACGCGGCGCTGCGCATCGGCGGCGGCAATGGCTCCCTGATTCTGATTAAATATCGGCAGGGCGGCGCTGAAGCCCAGAGTGAATTCATTGGCTCCCTGATTAAACTTATATCCCGGCCCAAGATGAATATCCGGATATTGCCGGGCGATCTGCAATTTTAACGCCGCCTCCGCCGCCCTATATTGGGCCAGTAAAGATTGTATATCCATGCGATTGATCAGCGCTGCGCGGCTTAATTGCTTCATATCCAATGCGCGCACCGGCGGTGCTTTCCTGAGGCTCGCATAGGATAACCGCACTCCCGCCAGTGCCCGCGCCGGCAGTGACATCGCCCCCGCTAATTCAATCCGCGCCTGCCGCACCCGTCCCTGGGCCGCCACCAAGGCTAAAGCCGCCTGATGGGCTTGAATCTCCGCGGCAGTGAAAACAGGGCGCGAAATATCACCGGCTTGAAAACGCGATCGAATCAAACTTTGAATCAGCGCCGTATTTTGAGCCTGCTGCCGCAGCAATTGGACCTGCTGTTGCGCAAAAACATAATTGATCAATGCTTGCCGGATGCCTTGCCGCACATTCCAGGCGATCTGTCCCAAATCATACCGGCCAGCCCGCGTCAGAGCCGCCGCCTGGGCCATGCGGTCTTCACGCCGCCCGGCGGTTTCAATAGGAATATCAAAATTAAAACCAAGTACCCAGGGCGAAATTCCAGGGCTTAGCTTGGTGAGGTAACTCGGCGATAATGCCACGGTCGGATTGGGCGATTGCGAAGCGGTGATCATATTGGCGCGATCGACCGCAAGCTGGGCCAATTGCACCCGCAATGCGGGGCTGTAATACCACCCCGCCGCCACCAGCGTGCTTAAGCTTTGCACCCGCGGAAAGCCCGGTTGAGGCTTAATGGGTTGCCGGGCGATGAATTTCTTCAGGCCCGCAGCCGTCAAGGATCGGTCTTGGAATTGCGTTTGGAAAGCCGCCGGCTTTAATGGCTTGGCTTGATAGGTTGCGCATCCCGCAGGTACCAAGCAAAGCGCACCGAGGGCCAAGAATAGACCACCGGTTTGGAAAGCCGCAAAAATAAGTCGCCATCGCATCACAATTGAAAATTAGAGGTAATCCGGGGATATGTCAAGCGACGTGCGAGGCCCTGACCGCGTCGGGCAAGCAGAAAAGGCGGAGTATTGGTACGTCGAGCGGCGCTGTTCCCAACTCATGGACGAATCGTAACACGAATCGTAACATCGCTTGACACATACCAAACAAAATACTAACATTAGACCGGTATGAAAATCAGGGAGACACAACACCATGGCAGCCAAACTTACTTTTGCTGATTTGGTGCAGGATTCCGTCCGCATTATCCAGAAGCTTGAACCTCAGGCATCGAGACCTTATGCCCCACCACCATCTGTGCTGCATGACGGTGATACTTCCATAGAGCTGCCGGAATTATGCATTGGTATTCATGAATGGTTTTATGGTGATACGCCAGATACAAAGCCGCCTTGCGATCCATACTCCCGGCTACCGCTCTGGGCATGGGATCGCCAATGGTGGCCCGCAGCGCTTACACTGATGGCATGGATGGCGGGTCGGATATTGCGGCGGTCGGAACACAAATATCTTTTCTGGATCGGCGGTGCACAATTTTTACCCACCATTCAACTTTTGGCCGCCATTTTGCCAGGCCACCGCCTTATTGAGCGCTGCATTTTTATTGATCCACCAAACCAGTCTGACCGCATCTGGACTATTGACCAGGCACTGCGGTCCGGTGCCGCGGCTGCGGTTATCGCAAATGGTGCCGGAGCGGATATGGCCGCAAGTCGCAGGTGGCAACTGGCGGCAACAGCAGGCGGCGTGTGTGGCCTGCTGGCCCGTCCGCCATGGGAAATACACGCCCCATGCCTGGCCGTCACCCGCTGGCAGGTTCAACCCGCCCCCACCAATACCGGCAATCCGAACTGGTATGTGCGATTGCTGCGCTGCAAGCCCCCCATGGCGGCAATGGCCACAGATTACCAGTGCATTGCGCAATGGTGCTATGATTCAGAGAATGGACAGGGAGAAATGAAGCTTGGGGACAGCCCATGGCCGCGGACAATCCAGGATCGAAAAGCCAGCAACAGCACAGCATAATTTCCCTATCCGAGAATCGCCGGCTCTGCTATACTTGCCACTATGAGACGCAAACCAAGCTACGTCCGTGATGCTGTTGACTTCCAACCCGGTATCGTTGCCCCATGGCCCGCCGGCCATGATCCAGTTGATAAAGTAGCCCAAGATGTCCACTACCTACCCAGCGGAGAACACAAGGGTCATCCATCCCCAAAGGGCCTTTGGACGTTCGGCCCGCGTAAAGGCAAAGCACTGTGCGATACTTTCGATGAAAAACAATGGCCCTTGCTGGTTCAAGCTTTGCGACAAGCCATTCTCGCATCCTGCGTGAGCCGCGAATTTCGTGGTCGATTCCCTTCCCGTGTTTGGGCATATATTCAGCTTGAAGATCAGCCACCCAAACTCCATGAAGCGCGACTATCCAACAGTGGACAGGGCTGGTACCACGGTTTTCCTTTACAATATGAAGATCAATACCCTGCGGATCCGCATGGCCTTTTGAGGAACGCCCCCTGTGTTAAAATTATTAACCATTGAGTGTGAGCGCGTACCCGAACCCTCGGCAACGGATCCGCTCGACCAACGGACGTGGGCGGCCACACGCATTTTTGCGGGGGGTAAATGTGTCACAGCATTATTGGATCGGGCGACTGGAAAAGAAACCAACACGATTTATATTCCGCTTTTTTCATTGGCTCAATGGGTTGTGACGAATTGGTGGATGCTGCTGAACGAGACATGCCGATGGGAGAGACCGCCGATTCCCGGCAAAAGCTGGTCTGCGGAACAGGTAGCGTGGGTTCATCGACACTCTATGCGTGCTGCGGATTCAGGCATATTGCTTCCACGATTAAGCCTGTATGCAGATGGTCGCCACATTTGTGCGGATTGGTTGAGGGACGAGGACGATGCTTATCCCAATATGCCGGGGCAGTTCCTATATTCCTCCCGTGAATTACTGGATCGGGCTGGCGTGGAATCAGCCTTCAGTGAATTTATAACCAAAGTCTTGTCATGGAGCGGGCAGCGCAGCGATGACATCCGCGTTGATGTATTGCGAAGAAACTGGGAGGCAATATCCGATGCGAATCCCGCCGAGAAAGCGTTTTGTGACGCCGCCGGAAGGTTGGGACTTGATCCCTATTCAACATTAGATGCCGGGCTTCTTGAATTTCTTGAGTCTGCCGGAGTAAATCGCACGCAACAGCCGCTGTTTAACGACGTGCTTGATGCTGGTTCACCGGATTCCGCGGTTGAACTTTGGCAATGGGCATCGGGAATCAATCTGAACCGCTCTCCATCAATCAATGTACCCGCGCTACCGCTGTCTATTCTTGCAGCTAAAGCTGGGTATCAGGTAGCCCGACAATGGCGCAGTGCGATGGGACTTGCACCCGACGCCTCTATTGCGGACGTATCCCAAGCAGGCAAGAAAATGGGAATCCCCAATCTGATGTTTGAGGAACGCAATCACCTCTCAGCAGGGATGGTTCGAGCCGCCGTCGGCTGGCGTGGTGATCGGGAAATTGTACTGACAGGCCCGAACCCGGAGCGTCAAGAAAGCCGTCGTTTTTTGGCAGCTCGCGGGCTGTTTCATGCAGCGTATGCGTGTACCGACGGTGCAAGACTTGTAACCGACGTGCGAAATTGGGATCAACAGTGCTCGCGAGCCTTTGCGGCAGAACTTCTGATCCCGCAGGAAGTCGTACTCAATGCCATAAATTCGGAGTCGGACCCCGATGAGTTCGACCGCCAAGTCGATATACTTGCCAGCGATTTTAGGGTCAGCACCCAGGCTGTACACTGGCAGTTTCAACATGGCGTCAAAGGGAGTTGACCAATTGTCATGCCAAACCATACAGAACATCTTATTGCCTTGATTCTTGCTCCGGTGGTGCTTATTTCCGCCTGCGGGCTGCTGTGTTTGACGTTTTATAACCGCATGGCGGTTTTGACAGCGCGCATCCGCAGTTTTAATGCTGAGCGCTTTGAGTTATTGGAAAAAATACACCAAGCGCCGCCCACGCCGCCGCCGGAGACCAAACCGCTGCTTCCGCTGCGGGCGCGCCTGCGCGGACTCGAAGGGCAGACAGATGCCATTTTATATCGTGCCCGGCTCATTCGACGCACGCTGGTGTGTCTGGTGTCATGTATTATCGGGATGCTGCTATGCTCATTAACCCTGGGTCTGGGACTGATTATTCCCCATTTGGATTTTGCCGCTCTGACGTTTTTTACCCTCGGTATGATCGCCATGCTTATGGCAATGATTACCGCGCTGATGGAACTGCGACTAAGCCTGAAACCAGTCTCGCTGGAGCAGGACTTCTTTGAGCGCATGACCCCACTGCCGGAAAACCCTGTCTATGAAGGAGCCTGACGACCAAAGCACTTTGCGGAAAATAGAGGACGGGCGTGGCAAAAATTGCCTTGTGAGTTGTTCGATTGCGCTATCCGAATATGCAATCCGGGTGTATACGATTGAGCTTTTCAGATCAATATACCGCGAGTGAGTTTGGCGCAAGCCCGAGCCAATTATCTCATTGCGCAGTACCACCTCCAGCAGCACTTTGCCGCAGAATTACAGCAGGCATTGATTGAAGCAGTGGGATCCGGAAATGTTACCGATGCGCTGATGATTAGAAAAATCGTTTAACGGCTGAAACGGGAAGATGTGAATCCATTGAAATTTGCGAGCGACTACCCATAAGCAACACGATCACTTTTTGATATACGCCGCGATTGCGCGTGGCATGAATTCGGCGATGTCGGTAGCCAGTATCCCGGCTGGGCCGACTGACTTGGCGGCCAAATCACCGGCTGATCCATGCAAATGCACTCCCAACCGCGCTGCCTGCGCGCAGGGGATACCCTGACCAATCAGTGATGCAATGACCCCCGTTAGCACATCGCCACTGCCGGCAGTTGCCATCGCGGGATTTCCCGTTTTGTTTATACCAATCCGCCCGCCATCGGCGATCACGGTGTGATGCCCCTTGAGCACTACGATGCAACCGGTAGCGCGACTGAGAAGTTCCGCCAGTGCAGTGCGATCCGGCCCGCTGTTGACCGTCGGTTCCACAGCGGTTTGCACGGCAGTTGCCGCTGCCGTTTCATCCGGCATATCCAGGGCAATGCCGTCGGCTGTGGATGGCAAATCATCGTCGTCGACCAAACTGCGAGGAGCACTGGCCGCCACGGGCGATTTCTCCGCCGCCATACCAATATTGCCACCGCGCTTGGCCACCGCCGCCATCAGTCGCATGAATTCACCCATGTGGGGAGTCAGAACCACATTCGACCAATCGCGCCGGGTGGGCCACTCACTGGCTTCCAGCAGCGCCAGTGTATTAAGCGCATCGGCGTCGAGCACCATCGGGCCACGATGGCGTTCCAAGAGTTCTAAAACGATTTTTTTTGTGCTTGTGCTGGTGCCCATACCCGGGCCAATCGCGACGGCATCATGAAGTTCAGCAAACTCCACCAGTGATTTTATATCGCGTGGATTGATAATATAGCCCGTTGCCACCGGGCAGATCGTTAAAACTTGCGGGAGAATATCCTTGGTTGTCGCAATTCGGCATAAGCCGGTACCGGCGCGCATGGCACCGGTTGCCACCATTGCGGGAGCGCCGATCATGCACTCCGATCCCGCAATTACCAGAACTTTTCCAAAATCGCCTTTATGGGCCTCTGACCGCCGTGACATCATACCGGGTAATTCAATTGTTTCCATAATAAATAGCCTATGAGAATTCGCCGTGATCGGCAAGTGCGTAAATAAAAAAAACGTGCCAATTACAGTTTTTTTCAATCTTAAAAATCACCAGAAAGCATCACGCGCGCGGACTGTAAAAATTTCCGGGCGATGATAATACGAACAATTCCCGTCATGCACCGGGCTTACGGTGATCCAGATATTGACCAAGGCGGATAAAACCCTGTCCGGCAATTGCGGCGGCGCTGGAATCAATGGGTTCATCGTCGTTGTATGGGGCGGAGGGAGCGTTGCTGTCGTGCACGGGTCGGGGCAGACGTGGCGCGCCGGAATCCCAATAGACCATTCCATCACTAAAGCTGTTGAGGCAATACCATTGAGCTGTTACCTGCGCCGCATTCAAATAGGTATCCATGACCGTGCTTTTGAGATCAGATTTTAAAGAGTCCGAAAAATGGGGCGTTAGACTCGCCCAGTGCGCATCGGTGAGCGTGGAAAGAAATTCCAATTGCTCAGCGAATCCCAGCCGTATCCAAGCCACGCCGCGCGTACATGTGGCAAAGGTGCTGTAGCCCTGCTGACTGCTCGAACAGCGAAATCAGCCTTGAAAATAAATGGCTTTCTTTATGGCATCGGCCACGCGATCCACACCCGGCAGCACATGCTGCAGCAAAGGCTTGCTATATGGCATGGGGACATCAAGCGAGGCCACGCGAATAACTGAATTATCGAGATAGCCAAAGCAGTTTTCCTGCAACTGCGCGGCAATTTCCGATCCGATACCACACTGCGGATAACCTTCCTCCACTGTCACGCAATAGCCGGTCTTTTGCACCGATGCAATAATCGCCGGCATATCCAAGGGCCGCAATGTACGCGGATCGACAACTTCGACTTCAATCCCATGTTCTTTGTGCAGTTTTTCCGCGGCCGCCAAAGCAGTCAGGCAGCCATGCCCCCACGCCACAACGGTGCAATCGGTGCCTTCTCGCTTGATATCAGCTTTACCAAACGGCAGAAGATATTCTTCATCCGGCACTTCTCCCCGCAGGCCATACATGGATTCATTTTCCAGAAAAATGACCGGATCATCATCACGAATCGCGGTTTTTAATAATCCCTTGGCATCATACGCGGTGGTCGGGCAGACTACTTTCAGGCCCGGAACGTGCGTGTAAAGTGCATCAACTGTCCATGAATGTGTGGCGCCAAGCTGCTGGCCCGGCCCGGATATACCGCGAAACACAATCGGCACTTTTAACTGCCCACCGGACATGTGCCGGACTTTCGGCGCGTTATTCACAACCTGGTCAAATGCCACAAGCGAAAATGAAAAGGTCATAAATTCAATAATTGGCCTCATACCCACCATTGCAGCGCCAACGCCCAGGCCAGCAAAACCGCACTCGGAAATGGGCGCATCGACGACGCGCATCGGACCAAATTTAGCCAACATCCCCTGCGATACTTTGTAGGCACCGTCATACTCGGCCACTTCTTCCCCAATAAGAAATACGTCCGGATCACGCTGCATTTCTTCGCACATGGCCTGATTTAGCGCTTCACGCATTTGAATTTCGGGCATAGGTTTTATTCCTTCGTATCATGCCGTTTTGGCATCTTCCAACACGCACAGGTAAGGCAAACATAAGCGGCAATATCGTACAAGCCTGTCAATACTTAGAGTTTGTAATCGCCATACGGATTGGCATAAATATCCGACCAAACATCCGCCGTGTCCGGATATGCATCCGCATCGGCCTTCTCATGGGCCGCTTCCACCCGGGCATGAATTTCATCACTGATCTGGGTTACTTTTTTATCGTCGAGAACATGTGCGTCTTTGAGTTGTTTTTCAAGCCGTCCGATTGGATCGTGTTCCTGATATTGTGCCACCTCTTCTTTGGTGCGGTATTTTTGCGGGTCGGACATGCTGTGGCCACGATAGCGATAGGTTTTTACATCCAGGAAAATCGAACCGTTACCCTTTCGGCAATATTCCGCCGCCGCCACCATCATCCGATACATCGCCACGCAATCCATGCCATCAACATCTTTGCCCGGAATGCCGTAAGCATCACCCGTGCGCAGCTTGAGGTCGGTGACCGCTGAGGCCCGGTGCAGGTGAGTGCCCATACCGTAACCATTGTTTTCCACCATGAAAATGATCGGCAGCTTGAAAAGCCCCGCCAGGTTCAAAGCCTCGTGGAATGACCCTTGGTTAATGGCACCATCGCCAAAATAACACAGCACCACCCGGTCTTCCTTGCGATACTTTGCCGCCCAGCCCAGTCCCGTCGCCAGCGGAATGTGAGCGCCAACAATCGCATGACCGCCGAAGAAATTCTTCTCCGCATCAAAAAAGTGCATGGAGCCACCCTTGCCGTGGGAGCAACCGGTCTTTTTACCGTATAGTTCCGCAAACAGGGGATGAATATCCATTCCCCGCGCAATGGCGTGGCCATGATCCCGATAGGCCGTAATAACGTAGTCCGACGGACGAACCGCCGCGATGCTGCCCACCGCGACCGCTTCCTGCCCGACATAAAGATGGCAGAAACCACCGATTTTCTGCTGTTGATAGGATTGTGCACAGCGCATTTCAAAAGCCCGGATCAGCACCATCTGACGGTACCAATCCATCATTTGCGAGGGAGAGGGATCAATTTTCTGCTGCGGCTCAACCAAAGTTGTCACTGACACACCTTTTCCATTCAAAGCCAAAATAAGCCCTCCACACGAAAAGCCCCAGAAACCGGTGCCTACGTGGAAAAATAACGCCTCGAAAAAACCTCGCGTCCGCGTCGGGGTTGCCATCGCCCAAGGCAATAGCGCACTCCAAGCCAATCATTTTAGTGAATCGCAGGGATTCCGCCAAGCGATTTGTTCCCATATCATGATTTTTCTTTTCCGCGATAAATACATCGACTGGTACAGGTTTCGTGAACGGTAATTTGTACCAGTTGCGGCAGCCGATCCTTTAAGCGTATCCATATCCACCGCGCCAAGTTTTCACTGGTGGGATTTTCCAGCCCCGGGATGTCGTTAAGATAGTGGTGATCCAACTGATCCATCAGCGGGGCAAATGCCTGCTGCAGGTCCGCAAAGTCCATTAACCACCCTGTTTCCGGATTTACCGGACCGGCAACATGCACCTCAATACGGAACGAGTGCCCATGCAATCGGGCACACTTATGATCGGCGGGTACCCGTGGCAGCCGATGCGCTGCCTCAAAGCGGAACTCTTTAACCAAATCGATTTCAAAGCTTTGTGACTTCTTCTTTTCCATAACCAGAGTTTACCGGAAAATGCCCACAGGCCAAGCCTATGAGGTTGTCCACAAGCTGCCGCGAACGGTGCGGTCAGTGTGGCAAAGTCACATCGCTTACCCGGGCGTCGGTCTTAGGAGCCTTTCCAAGTAATCGCCGCGCCCGGTGAAGCCATGGGGTTGAATTTTCTCTTCAATCATGGTAGAGCCTGTAAATTGAGAATCGGCAAAGCTGTAATATTGCCAATATCAAAGACTCCAAAGGGAAGAATAATGCCGCAACTTCCATTACAGTTAAAATCTCCGACCGCGGCCGTTGCGACTGCGACGGCACCCGCAAAGCATCATTCGCTCGGCAGCCTGCTGACACATTTAACCAGTCAGATTCGGTTTGAAGATTTAATCCGACAAAATCATTATTACAACTGGATTATTCTCCTGGCGTGCATATTTATCGGAGTTGCCGCGGGACGAGCCGTGGCAATTGCGCTACGAAGTGCAGGCAAGATGCTGGAAACACGCCATTGGCATTTCCAATCTCTGCTCGTTGACGGTGCGGCTGGACCGGGAAATCTCTTCATATTCACAGCGTTTCTCCTGGCGGGCCTGGGGCAACTGCACATGGCTCCAACACTGAGAGATATTTGTGGCAAGGCAATTTTACTATTGTCCGCAGTGGTGTTTTACTGGTACGTCTTTAACATTGTCAGCACGGTTGAATTAATATTAAAAAAATTCATCGCCAAACATGACACCCCGCTGACCGAGCAGATTCTGCCGATCGTGCGTAAAACACTTCGCATATTTGTTGCCATCATCGGTTTGCTGTTTATCATGCAGGACGTATTCGGTCGCGACATCGGGTCATGGCTGGCCGGACTGGGCATAGCCGGTTTGGCCGTTTCCCTGGCTGCACAGGACTCGCTCAAAAATTTCTTTGGCTCCATCACCTTGCTGCTGGATCGGCCCTATGTTGTTGGACAATGGATTGCCTACCAGGGTTATAGCGGCACCGTCGAAGAAATTGGATTTCGATCCACACGCTTGCGCCTGTTTGATGGGACACTGGTAACCATCCCGAACTCCGATATCGTCAATAACAGTGTGCAGAATTATTCCCTGCGGCCATTTACCCGTCGCCTGCTCAATGTCACGGTTCCTTACGATACATCTCTGGAAAAAATGCGGCTGGCCGTGCAGATAATCAAGGATATCCTGGACTCTCCGGAATTCAGGGAAAACGTCCATGATCCGGCGGATCCAAAATTTTACGCGCCGCGGGTGCATTTCACTGAATTCAATGTCGCCTCTCTGAACATCCAGGTATATTACTATTATCGTCCACCCAGCGATTGGCTGGCCTATTTGGCATATAACGAGCGTTTCAATCTGGCTCTGATGGAAGCTTACGAGAAGGCGGGAATTGAATTTTCATTCCCCACCCAAACGCTTTATCTCGCGGGTGATCCGAAACGAAAGTTGCCGCTCTTTGTAAATAGCGAAGCAGAGGCCAAAAATGATTCATGACCGCGGCCATATTGAAACTGAAAAATCCAATGCAGAATCGGCGTATCTTGATGAAATGCCGATTCTTGATGCGGTACAGTTGATGAATCGGGAAGATCAGCGGGCGGTGGTGGCAGTGGGTCAACAGGCTCCCGCCATCGCCCAGACTGTTGAACTTGTGGCCAGCGCCTTTCGCGCTGGCGGGCGGCTCATTTATGTCGGTGCCGGTACCAGCGGACGCCTTGGCATATTGGATGCGGCAGAATGTCCGCCAACATTTTCCTCCGATCCGGGAATGGTGATTGGAATTATCGCGGGCGGGCCCGCCGCCATTGAGCGTTCCATTGAAAATGTCGAAGACGATGCACAAGCCGGCGCGCAGGCACTACGGGATATCCAAATCAGCACACACGATGTGGTCATAGGCATCGCCGCGGGCGGCACCACGCCATTTGTGCACGGCGCGATCGCTGAAGCCCGCAAATGCGGCTCGAAGACAATTTTTCTTTCCTGCACCCGGCGGGAACATATTTCTGTGGATGCCGATATTTTTATTTGTGTTGAAACCGGCCCGGAAATTCTCACCGGCTCGACCCGCCTGAAAGCCGGCACCGCCACCAAACTGGTTCTCAACACCATTAGCACGCTGGCCATGACGCACATCGGAAAGGTCTATGGTAACACCATGGTGGATGTGGACTGCCTGAAAAACAGCAAGCTTATCGATCGTGGAACCCGTATTATCATGCGTATCACCGGAATCAATCGCACCGACGCCGCAGCATTATTGCAGCAAGCCCA
>JAJZVR010000058.1 GCA_021847065.1 Planctomycetota bacterium
CCACGAGAATATCATACGCACTTTGGAATTGCCCCCGACCTTTCCAGGGTAACACCCAGTTCAATCGCGGATGAATCGAATTAATCGCCAGCGGATTGGCTCGCAATTGTGTTTGCAGATGCGCTGGAGATGGTGCGGCGTCCAGCTCTGCGGACGTAGCTCCGCCTTGTGTGCAGGAGGCTAAAGTGCCTGCAGCCACCAGCATCAGGCTGGCAGCAGTGCATCGCATGGCCAAAGAAATTGGTGTTAGGGAAATCGCGCGCCGTTTGGAAAAGATCATCATTGTTACTCCGCCGCCAAAAAGTTACACAACTGAAAAATAAATATACGGGTAAATTTTCCGGCCGACAACCGTTGGTAAAGGGGGTGTGGCTATCCCTGCTGACCAAGGATGGCGCAAATGACGTCGCGTCCCGCTTTTGACGTGGTCGAACGCCACATCGACATGTTAAGCCCGACAAAGGCCGCCCCGAAAATGTGGTGCCGATTATTTGCCGGGTTTGGAATATTTTTTCAGCGCCGCAGCAAGTGCGTCGCGCAGGGCGTAGGCGTCTTTGATTTTTTCTGCTTGCAGTTGCCGCATGACGGCGTGATATGCTTTGGCATTGCGTGAGGGGAATTCCAAGCTGCGCCGCATCCCTTCATTGAATTGAGCAATTTGTGCTTTGGTCAGGCTAAAATCCAGATACCACAAACCATTTTTCTTAATCAAAGAATGCAGCGGCTGGCCTTTTGTGTGGCGATGCTGCGTGCGGCGTGGGCCGCGGTCAGGCTGATCGGCGCGTTGCCACTAACACCTTGCAACACTTTTGCCAATAGTCCGTTTGGTGCCGTTCCCGCGCCGCTGGAAAGCAACGCGGCCAATGCGGTGCTGTCCATGGCGATATTTTTATGAGCCATGATTCCGCGCAATTTTATCACCGCCCGGGTAATGCCCTTTTCCGCTGCCGCTTCGGAAATATTGAATGCTTGAGCCATTTGCCGGGCGGATTGGCTTTGGAAGAATCGTGCCACGATCATATCACGATCACCGGTGGAAAGCCTTTGCATGGCGGCATCCAGTGCCAGGAGTTGTAGGGCATTGGAGTTTTCCGCCGCTTCGGCAACGGATTGCACTTTTTCACTTCGCATTGCCGCCGCCTTTCGTTCGCGATTTTTTCGGCGTCGTTCGCCCTTCTGGATATTCTTGCAGGCATAATGCGTTGCCCGCAGCAACCATCCTCCAATGGGCCGGTTATTCCTGGCCAATCGCTTATATTTTCTCCAAAATGCGATGAAAACGGCTTGCGTGGCATCATCCGCTAAATTGGCGTCACCGAGTTGGCGGCGTGCCAGGCCGTAAACCCAATTGATATGAGCCGTGGCCAAAAGGTCAAAAGGCTGCTTATCCACTGGGATTTTCGCTTGTTGTATCATGTTTTAAACATCCCGTTTCAATCGGCCATTTTCCATTTTCTATTGTTATACCGCCGCCGATGCAATTTCCGGACATTGCTGAAATTGCCGGAGAGCCTTTGATCGCGTCTGGTCAGGGCCAATGAGTTTGCACTTGATTATCCGTTAAGGCTGATGACAATAGGGACATGCGGCCAGGCGATTGAGCCGATTTTTTGGATAGCGTATGTCTCGATACCCTAAGAAACCAGCGTCCGCCGTTCCGACCAGTGTACGGCAGCGCCCCGTTCAGCCGAAATATGGGGCAGTGTATGATGCGCTGCTAAGGTCGATTCGGCGCGGAGAATATCCATCCGGTGGCAAGCTTCCCACTGAAACGGAATTGGTTGAACAATTTAAGGTTTCACGCATTACAGTGATCCGCGCGTTGCGCGATTTGCAGGCATTGGGCGTGGTCAGGCGGCGGCGCGGTTCAGGCAGTTACGTAGAAGGGCCTAAGCAATCCAAGTTCGCCAGCATCGGGTTGCTGTTTCCACCTTTGGAGCCGGGAAGTATTTTTGCCACCGTGCATCAGTCGTTGTTGCGGGAAGCACAGAAGCGGGAATGGCAGATTTTATTTCATGAGGTAATGGAAAACACGTCCGTGCAGGAGGCCCAGGCGGCGCTTGAGCCATTGTGGCAGAATGATTTGCGTGGCTTGCTTTATTTGCCCCTGCCGGTGCAGTCACAGTGTGCTGAAATTAATGAATTCATTGCGGGTCAGTGTGTGGCCCGCAAGTTGCCGTTGGTGCTGCTGGATCGGGATTTACACAAGCTCCATGATCGAAGCCGATTTGATGTGGTCGGAAGTGATAATGAACTGGGGGGCTTTCTAGCGGGGTGCCATTTAATTCAGCGCGGCTGCCGACGAATTTTATTTTTAACCGATGCCCGTGAACACCCAACCGCGGAAGCACGGTTGGAAGGGGTGGGAAACGCAGTACGGTTGGAACCTTCAGTGCATTTACAGATTTGTTCGGGAGACGGTGATGACCGCGAAGCTCTCGCACAGATGCTGGCGGAACACCGCCCCGATGCCATTGCGTGTGTGAATGATATGACTGCGGCCAAAGCGATGCGGCAATTGCTTAAAATGGGCATCAAAATTCCTGAACAGATCAAACTAACGGGGTTTGATGACACATCGACAGCGGCGTTGCTGGCGGTTCCGTTAACGACGGTGCGGCAGTCCCCGGAAGCGATGGCCATTCAAGCCATGGCAGTGTTGCAACAGCGGGCACAGCGGCCTGATCTTCCGGCAATCACGCTTTCGATCGCCTGCTCGCTGGTCGCACGTGAATCGACCGCGGCGCATGGCGGATGACAGGCGTAACCGGCGTGGACAGGCCGCCCCATAATCGTTATGAGCGGTTGACGTTCTGAAGTAATCGGGTGATTTTCGTTGCGGGTGCGATGTGATTGCCGGTGTTTTCGGAAACGTGTATTTGACGCCTGCGTGAAGTTTCCATAAACTAAAGGGCTTGAAATTCGTTGGGCTTAGCTCAGTTGGTAGAGCACGAGGTTGTGGTCCTCGGGGTCGCGGGTTCGAGTCCCGTAGCCCAACCTGGAAGGGAAAGTGGCTCTGGAATCCGGCAGGCGGGGGCGGCTTGATCAGAGCAGTTTATTGGCGGTTGGTTGCAGCGACGTAAAACAGCCGGTAAACTAGTGAATCTTGGCCAGATTTTCTTTTGAGAATTTGGCCGGCGGCGACGCGGCGGCGGTATCCGGTAAAGCGGATAGTAATGATTCCCACTGTGTCGAGCCGATGTGACGAACGCAATGGCCGCACGCTGCTGTAGCTCAGTTGGTAGAGCGCGTCCTTGGTAAGGACGAGGTCATGGGTTCAAGTCCCATCAGTAGCTTTTTTGAGCCGCAGGTGTTGAAGCAAAGGCAATCGTGCCGCTCAATAACCGGTGGAAAATAGTCCGAAGCACGTTGGTTCGGCCGGCAAGCCGAACAAAAATAACGTGGCCGGATGATTGGAATTTTTGATCGTGGTATTGGCTGCCGCGATATAGTGTTTTGTATTACTGGATTTTCTCTACCACAGGAGGTATTTATCCATGGCCAAGGGCGTATTTGAACGTAAGAAGCCCCACGTAAACGTAGGCACCATCGGTCATATTGACCATGGCAAGACCACCTTGACTGCCGCACTGACGACAGTACTGGCGGCACAGGGTTTGGCGCAGGCGATTTCCTATGATTCGGTGGCCAAGGCCTCCGAAAAACAGGGTCGCCGCGATCCGAGCAAGATTGTCACCATCGCGGTGTCGCATGTGGAATATGAATCGGTTGCCCGCCATTATGCCCACATCGACTGCCCCGGTCACGCTGACTTCGTAAAGAACATGATCACTGGTGCCGCCCAGATGGACGGAGCTATTCTTGTGGTGTCGGCTGCGGATGGCCCGATGCCTCAGACCCGTGAACACGTTCTGCTGGCTCGGCAGGTCAACGTGCCGCGGATTGTGGTATTCCTTAACAAAATTGACCTCGTGGATGATCCGGAGTTGTTGGAACTCGTGGAATTGGAAATCCGTGAACTGCTCAACAAATACAAGTTCCCGGGCGATGAAGTGCCGATTATCCGCGGTTCTGCCGTGGCGGCTCTGAAGAACCCGACGGATGCCAAGGCCATTGAGCCAATCATGAAGCTCGTTGCCGCTCTCGACAGCTACATCCCAGAACCGGTGCGTGAGACCGATAAACCGTTCCTCATGCCGGTGGAAGACGTGTTTTCCATTAAGGGTCGCGGTACCGTGGGAACAGGCCGTGTGGAACGCGGAACCATCAAGGTTGGTGATGATGTGGAAATCGTCGGTCTGCATAAAGACCCGATGAAGTCGGTGGTTACGGGCGTGGAAATGTTCCAGAAGGTCCTGGATCAGGCCATTCCCGGTGATAACGTCGGCTTGCTGCTGCGTGGCGTGGAAAAAGAACAACTGGAACGCGGTCAGGTTATCGCGAAGCCCGGTTCGATTACTCCGCACACGAAGTTTGAAGCGGAAATTTACGTTCTCACCAAAGAAGAGGGCGGTCGTCATACCGCATTCTTCAAGGGCTATCGTCCTCAGTTCTATTTCCGTACGACGGACGTGACTGGTTCACTGGATCTTCCGGCTGGTACTGAAATGGTCATGCCCGGCGATAACGTGAAGATCACCGTGGATTTGGGCGAATGCCCAATCGCGATGGAACAGGGTGTCCGCTTCGCCATCCGTGAAGGTGGCCGGACGGTCGGTGCAGGCGTTGTGACCAAGATCCTCGCCTAACTGATTCGTTAAGAAGAATCTTGATGAAAACCATGGGCCACGCGGGCGGGAATCACCTGTCCGCGTGGCTCTGTCAATAATCAAGATTGATGAGTTGTTTTCAGGCCCGTAGAAATTTTTTATAATACGGGCGCTGATTCGGTTGGTTATAAAGCACCAATCCGGAGCTTTGGGCGGACCATGTGGCTGATTCCCGAAGTTGGAAAATATCGCTTGAAATGGAGTCGCGGAAATGGCGCGTGAATGGGCATGGTTACAGTGTAGTGAGACCAAAGACCTCAACTACCGTATCAGCATCAATCCGAAGGAGATGGATGTGAAGAAAACGTTCTTCAAATTCTCTCCGCGGTTGCGTAAACATACGGATCATAAGATCAAGAAGGGTAAATAATTGTTCGGAACCGGTCCGGACAAATGTTGAAGGCACTTACGGCAGTAGCTCAATTGGCAGAGCACCGGTCTCCAAAACCGGGGGTTGCAGGTTCAACTCCTGCCTGCCGTGTTGTTTGCGAGGTTCCTTAATCTTTCAACGAAACGTGTTGAATATGTTGCGGAAGATTCAGGGCACGGCTTGGCAGAGCTGGTAAAACGGTCGCAGAATGTCCGGGTGTATAACCCTTCCGTTGCAGTGAAATCTGGAGTTGGTTTTGTCTTTCTTCAATATATATAAAAAAGGGCAGGGCAAGTGGGTTCGCTTAGGCACGGTCATTGGCCTGGGCCTGCTGATTGCTTTGGGTATTCTGTGGATTAAAAACACGTTTATGCCCCTGGCCCCCGCCTATTCCAAGATGATTATGGTTATGCTTGTCGGTTCGCTGGGGGCATTGTTCTGCTTTTATGTGGTGAACCGCCCAAACCTTGCGGATTTTATGATCCTGACGGAAAGTGAAATGCGCAAAGTGGTTTGGCCAACTCGCCAGGCTGTGATTCGAGCCACGCGGCTGGTCGTGCTATCCACGCTGGGAATGGCATTTATGTTGTGGCTGGTGGATACGTTTTTCGTGTGGTTGTTCCGCGCGATTCATGTGATCAGATGATGCGGGATTGTCCGTATCGATTTTGAAGTGTCGGCGGTTTAATTCCGGCGGCAATTTTTGGCGAAATGAGCACTCAACAAATTACGGAGCGTCAAGTGACCGAATCTTCTACAAAACACTGGTGTGTGCTGAAGGTCGCTTCCAATAAGGAAGACCAGGTTCGTGACACGCTGGAACGCAAAGTAAAGGCGGAAAATCTTACGGACATTATCGGCAGACTGCTGGTGCCGCGCGAGCGTGTCAAAAAGGTCAAAGCCGGGCAGCAAAAAGTTGCCGAGAATAAAACCTATCCCGGTTATGTCTTTGTTGAAATGGAATTGAATTCCGACGGTACTATTCCCGAACGGGCGTGGTACGTTTTCAAAGAAACTGCGGGTGCCGGCGATTTTATCGGTCATAAAAACAAACCGGATCGCATGGCATCCAAAGAAGTTGAAAAGCTCATTGCCGATGCAGAGAAGCCGGAAGCCGGTCCAGCGGTGAAAGTGGAGTTCCTCAAGGGTGATGCGGTCAAGGTCAGGGAAGGTCCATTCGAAAATTTCGAGGGTATGGTGGACGAGATTTTCCCGGACAAGGGTATGGTTCGCGTGATTGTAACCATTTTCGGTCGCGCTACACCGTTGGAGCTGGAATACTGGCAGTTGGAAAAGGTGCAATAGATTCTGTAGAATGAGCGTTCCTCCGCGGCAATGTTTGGGAACATTCCGGGGCTATAATGAAGGTGTTGTGAAGGCCTGCCCGGAATGGAATACGCTTCGTTGGTGTTTCCGCATCGGGAGAAAGAAATAATACGTGCTGCGATGAATTTACTTGCTGATTCCGAAATTGCCGCTTCGCCGCCGCGCCGCCTGGTGCCAAAAACTACACTGGGCAAATGGCTGTGGATTGCGGGTTGTATTGTGGTGCTCATACCGCTGGTTATGGTAGGATTACTGCTTACGGTGGTGGCGATTGCGGCGGTACTGGTGCTTGGCTTGCTGTCGCTTCTGATAATTGCCGTAAGAAGCTTTCGACGTAAGTCCAGCGCGGAAGCAAATAAGCCATCGCTTTCTCAACGTTGGGTGGCCACAGATGGCCGGAGAAATGTAAGGGTGGTTCAAAGGACGAATGCTGAGGGTTGATTGTGCATCGGTTGTGTCCGGTGCGGGCTTTTCAGTGAAACAAGTATTTTGGTATACGTACAGGATTATTGAGGTTTAAGCTATGGCTAAGGTTAAGGAAATCGCCAAGAGATTTAAGATGCAGGCTCCCGGTGGAACCGCGACACCAGCCCCACCAATTGGGCCGGTATTGGGCGCTAATGGCGTGAACCCTGGCCAGTTCATTCAACGCTTCAACGCTGCGACCGCCGCTCTGAAGGGTAAAGTCGTGGGCGTGGAGGTCACGGTTTATACCGACCGTTCATTTGATTTTGTTATCAAGACACCGCCGGCATCTGTGATGATCAAAGATATTCTGGGGTTGGAAAAGGGCAGTGGTGAGCCGAACAAAAACAAGATCGGCAAGCTTACGAAAGTGCAACTGCGAAAACTTGCCCAGGAGAAATTACCTGACTTGAACGCATCCAGTGTTGAATCCGCCGAGAAAATTCTTGCCGGTTCCGCGCGTTCGATGGGTGTTGAAATCGCGGAATAAAATGAAGCTTGCCTTTTCCACCAACGCTTTCAAAAAAACATCGCTGGAAGAAGCCGTTGATTCCATTGCCGCCGCGGGCTATGGCGGCGTGGAAATCATGGCCGATGTTCCGCACGCATATCCTCCGCACATGCCGGATCTGCGCGTTGCGGAGTTGCGTCGGCAATTGGATTCGCTGAAGCTTCGCATATCCAATATTAATGCATTTACCTTTTTCGCCATCGGCGACACACTTCATCCATCTTGGATAGAGAAAGATCCCGCATTGCGGGAGAAGCGAATTCGTCATACCGAAAACTGCATTCGCATGGCGGCGGCATTAGGGGCGAAAACCATTTCACTGGAACCGGGTGGCCCGCTTGATGGTAGGGCCCGCGAAGATGCACTGGCGCTGTATCAAAATGGATTAATGCAGGTTTTGCCGGTGGCGCAGCAATTCAATGTCGTGCTGATGGTGGAACCTGAGCCCCGGCTTTTGATCGAAACCACGGACCAGTGTGTGGAATTTCTCCAACGGGTGAATCACCCGCATCTGCGGATGAATTGTGATCTTGGGCATCTTTTTTGTGTCGGTGAAAACCCGGCTGAGTCATTTTTAAAATGTCATCCATGGGTTGCGCATGTGCATCTGGAAGACATCGCCTCAAGTCGCGTGCATCAGCACCTTATTCCCGGTCGCGGTGCCATGGATTGGACCTCCATTTTCGCGGCATTCAAGCAGGCGGATTATAAGGGATGGGCTACGGTGGAATTGTATCCGTATGAAACCACGGCACGGGAGGCGGCGGACGAGGCTTTCGCTTTTCTGCAGCAGTTTATCTAGGCTTGCCGCCGCGCCGGGGCGGGCGTTAGAAATCGGAAAAAACAATGGACAATTTTCAATATATAGATAGCCAATTGCATTGTGAGCTCGTTGCGGTGCGGGACATCGTGGAAAAAACCGGCACACCGACATATATTTACAGCCAGACAACATTACTTACCCATTTTGACCGCATTGCCGGGGCGTTTGCGCCGCTCAATCCGCTGATCTGCTATTCCATCAAATCTTGTGGGAATCTGGCCATTCTTCGGGCGCTTCAGGCACGCGGAAGCGGTTTCGATGTGGTCTCCGGTGGGGAACTATTCCGTGCTCTGAAAGCCGAGGCGGACGGGAAAATGATCGTCTTTGCCGGCGTGGGCAAAACCGATCAGGAGATCAATGAAGCCTTGGATGCCCGCATTGGCTGGTTTAATATTGAAAGCGAAGAAGAATTTTGGAATCTGGATCGGCTGGCCGGGTCGCAAAAACTCACCGCGCAAGGCGCGTTGAGGGTCAATCCGGATGTCAGCAGCGTCGGTACGCACCAGAAGACGCTCACGGGGAAGAAAGAAACAAAATTTGGCGTGGATATCGACCGTGCGGAAGCATTTTATATACAGGCCTCTGCCGCGAAACATGCCCGGTTAAGTGCGTTGCATCTGCATATTGGTTCACCGATTAAATCAACACAGCCGTATGTTGATGCCATTACCAAGGCTCTGGCGTTGATCGACCGTTTGGCGGCCCGGAATATTCATATTGATACCCTGGATATTGGCGGTGGCTTTGCCGCATTTTATGAGGGTAACGAGGCCCCATCGGCGGCGGATTATGCCGCCGCCATTATTCCACTGCTTAAAGACCGCAAACTCCGCATTATCCTGGAACCGGGGCGGTCTATCTCCTGCAATGCGGGCATTTTGGTTACGCGGGTGCAATACAGCAAGCAGGGGGGTAGTAAGAAATTTACCATTGTCGATGCGGCCATGAATGATCTGATTCGTCCGACGCTTTATGAAAGCTATCATTTCATCTGGCCGGTGGATGTCAGCGGTTGCTCCGCTCCCGATAATCGTCAAAGCACGCTGCGAACGGCGGGCGATGAAAAAGTGGACATCGTCGGGCCGGTATGCGAAAGTGGAGATTATCTGGCAAAAGATCGTTATTTGCCGACGACCAAACGCGGTGATCTGCTGGCGGTATTTTCAGCCGGTGCGTATGGTTTTGCGATGAGCAGCCAATACAATGCCCGTCCGCGTGCCGCAGAGGTTCTGGTGGATGGAAAAACCTGGCGGATTATCCGGCGGCGCGAAACCTACGATGATTTAATTGCCCCGGAATTATGAATTTGACCAAACGCGAAAGTCAATATGTTTTGTCTGTTCCAATGCTGACCCGGCAATGGATGGTGGAAGGTTATATCTGGCAGTGCCAGGGGCCATGTGAGCAACCGCCTGATGGGGCGCGATTTGTGGCGGCATTGCCTGATTTTCGAACGCTGATCGCCACGGAAATGCCAGTCGCCCCGGCTTTGGCGGGGTGCCTATTTACAGCTTGGGAAGTCGCCATTTACAGTGATGCAGATGAGCAAATCCCATTGGCGGTATTAGATACGCTTGGCCATTACGCCCAAATTGAGTCATTCAACGTGGCCCTTGAAGACGATACTGGCCATTCGCCCGATGAAATTACCAAACCAACATTTTGCCGCTTTCTCTGCGGCCAAACGACCGGTGAGTTGCACATTTGCCCGGATTAAATAAAAAGGCTGGCGATCCATTGCGGATCGCCAGCCTTTCATTGTTTGGACTGGTTTCTTCACTAATAAGCGACCAATGCCGTAGTTAAGGCGAACTTATTTAAGTTCGACCGTTGCGCCTTCAGCTTCCAGCTCTTTCTTGAGCTTCTCGGCTTCAGCCTTATCAACACCAGCCTTAACCACCTTCGGAGCGGCGGTGACCAGGTCCTTGGCTTCCTTGAGGCCCAGGTTGGTGGCCGCGCGGACAATTTTGATGATCTGAATGGTTTTCTCGCCGGGGGCCTTCAGCACTACGTCAAACGTAGTCTGTTCTTCGGCGGGAGCCGCGGCAGCACCACCACCAGCCGGGGCGGCCATCATGACGCCACCGCCAGCAGCGGCTTCGATACCGTGCTTTTCCTTCAGATAGTCGCTGAGCTGTTTAGCCTGCAGCAGTGAGAGGGCAACAATCTTATCGCCCAGTTCCATGATTTCAGCAGCAAATTCTGCCATAGTAAAACTCCACAAGTTCGCTTGTCTCCACCAGCCAAGGCGACGCGCCCCGTTTTAACTGCTCCAGGCAGGCTGAATGAATGACAAAAGACATAAAAAACAAAATAAGTCGCTTTTAATTCGCCCGTTTCGCTCAAGCGGCGGCCGCTGGCGCTTCCTTTTCTTTCTTTTCGATAACGGCCTTAACCAGACCGGCTACATTGCGGCCCGGCCCGACAATTTGTGCGGCCAGTTTCCGGCCAGGAGAAATCGCCAGTGTCGAAATTTGGGAATGCAATTCCCTGCGTCCCGGAAGTTTGGCCAGAGCTTCAGTTGCCGGCTTGTCCAGGAGTTGGCCTTCAACCACCGAACCTTTAATCTTGAGTTTGCCTATTTCCTTGGTTTGCTCCAGCAATTCTTTGACGGCATCGACGACCGATTCACCGCCGTAGACCAAGGCGTTGGTTCCCAGAAGAATATCACCACCGGCTTTCAGGCCGACTTTTTCCAAAGCCCGTCGCCCCTGGGCGTTGGCAATCACGGTCATCTTCACATTCTTTTTACGCAGGCCGCTTCGAAGCTTATTGGTATCGTTGGCGCTAACGCCCGAATAATCCACAATTACCACGCTATCAGCACCGGTCAGGCGCTTTTGCAGTTCTGTGGCAATCAAGTTTTTAATACGCTTACTCATAATGTAAACCTCAAGTTGTTGTTTAGAAAAGTTCAGGCTGTTTCAATAACGTCCAAGTGGCTGGTATCGATCTGAACACCAGGACTCATCGAACTGTGTACGGTTACTTTTTTAACATATTGGCCCTTGGATGTCGCCGGCTTCAACCGGCGAATGGTATTGATAAACGCATGAATATTGGTGGCCAAATCGGCTTCCGCAAAACTTAATTTGCCAACCACGGCGTGAATATTACCGCCCTTATCATTGCGGAATTCCACCTTACCGGCGGCATATTCCTTCACGGCGCTGGTAACGTCGGTTGCGACGGTTCCAGCCTTCGGGCTGGGCATTTTACCCTGCGGGCCAAGGACCTTACCCAGCCGGGTAATCTTGGGCATCATTTCCGGTGTGGCAACGGCCACGTCAAAGTCCATCCAGCCATCGTTTACTTTTTTGATCAGGTCGTCGGCACCGGCTTCAACGGCACCGGCGGATTTGGCCTTTTCAATATCGTTACCTTGAACGAAGGCAATGACGCGGCGGGTCTTGCCAATACCCTTGGGCAAACTTACCGAACCGCGAACGTTTTGGTCTGCCTGTGTGGCGTCAATGCCCAAATGAAGGACAATATTTACGCTTTCGTCAAATTTAGCAGCCTTGAATTTCTTCAAAACCGGGATTGCCTGCTCAACGCTAACCGGAGCTGTTGGAAGATGCTCTACCGATTGGCGGTATCGTTTTCCACGCAATTTTAATGCTTTAATCGCCATAAAGGCATAGACTCCTCAAGTAAGCGATGATGACGCTTTTGCTACGTCATCGCGCTTAGGCCATGAAAAACTTAGCTTGGAAATTTTATTTCAACCCATAGAGAGGACATTTTGTCGTCTGATTAGTCATCGATTTTTCGGATGGCTGAATCCAAAAAGACGGTATAATCAGACATTTATACGCGGTGTAAGCCGCTATTTTGTCCGCTCTGGAGTTTATTCCGAGCTTCCACTATTCCGGCCCGTGGTGTGGCCTCCCATAAGGGAGCAAGTAAGATACCTGTACGAGAAAAAAATGTCAAGCCGGTATGTTACACTTGCGTTAAGCTTTAAGGGTGTATACAATACAGGACTATGAATAGCCGGGCTACCATTGTTGTTTGTGTTTGTTCTTCTTTCCCCCCCTTCATAGTAGATTCATATTTTTTGGTTGCAGTGGACTGAAAGAAACTGTTCTCTGTTCCTTGAACGTCGGAGGTTAATCCATGCGTGTACGTGTGACGCAAGTGCGTGATTATTCAAAACGTGGCGATGCCTTGCCCATCCCGAACCTCATTGAGGTTCAAACCGCTGCCTATCGGCGGTTTTTGCAGGCCGACACGGAACCGGAAAAGCGAAAAAATGACGGCATTGAGGCCTTGTTGCGGGAAGTATTCCCCATTGAGTCTTATGACGGTTCAATGAAGCTGGAATATGTCAGTTATGAACTCGGCAAGGCGCGGTATTCGCGTGATGAATGCCGGGCGCTGCGTTTAACCTTCGGCATGCCGCTGCGCATTAAAGTGCGCTTAAGCCGGAAGGACAAGCCGGATATGGTGGAGGAATCCATTTATCTCGGCGATGTTCCAATTATGACCGGTGGCGGCGAATTCATTATTAATGGCGCGGAACGCGTTATTGTCTCACAGTTGCACCGGTCACCGGGTGTTGACTTTTTAATTCAATCTCAGGAAGGCGACCGCCCCCTGCATTCCTGCCGAGTCATTCCCGAGCGGGGCAGTTGGATTGAAATCAATGTCACCAAGAAAGATGTTCTTGTCGTACGCATTGACCAATCTGGAAAAATCCCCGCCACCAGCTTCCTGCGGGCGATGGATGAAAAATATGGTACTGATGAAGCTCTGATCCGGGCGTTCTATGAAACCCGCACGGTGTCAGTTGGTCAGTTAAAAGCGGATTATTACGCCGTTGGTTCGATCGTGGATACTGAAACCGGGGAAGAACTCGTTAAGTCCGGTGCGCAAATTGGCGATCGGGTGGCTAAGATCCAGGCCAGCAGCCTCAAGAAAATCGAAGTTATTGAGAAGCTTGCGGATCCTATTATCCTCAACACCTTGCAGGAAGATGATTCCCACAGCCATAAGGAGGCTCTGCGTAAAATATACAGTCGGCTGCGGCCCGGCAATCCACCGAATGATGACAAGGCCAAGACGCTTTTTGCGGAAAAATTCTTTGATGTGGCCCGCTACCGGCTTGGTCGGGTGGGACGTTTCCGCATTAACCGGAAATTTGAGCAGAACGTGCCGGAAGATGTCATGACTTTGCGGCCAGAAGATATTCTCGGCAGCATTAAATACATTCTGGAACTGCGTGGCGGACGCGGTTATGTGGATGACATTGACCATTTGGGCAATCGACGCCTGCGCACCATTGATGAATTGGCGCAGGAAGAATTGCGCAAGGGCTTCCTGAAGCTGCGTCGCACCGTTCAGGAACGTCTGAGCATGAAGGCCCCGGAAGAAGTGGCCAAGATTGTGGAACTCGTGAACTCCAAGAGCATCAGCAGTTCCATAGAATATTTCTTTGGTCGCAGCGAACTATCGCAGGTTGTCGATCAGACCAATCCGCTTTCGCAGCTTACGCATGAACGCCGCCTCTCGGCCCTTGGGCCTGGTGGCTTGAACCGTAAACGTGCGGGCTTTGAAGTGCGCGACGTGCATATTTCCCACTATGGGCGCATTTGCCCGATTGAAACGCCGGAAGGCACGAACATCGGTCTGATTGCGTCGTTATCCATTTATGCCGGTGTGGATGATTATGGCTTCCTGATTACACCTTATCGTGTTGTTGAAAACGGGAAAGTTAACGGGGAACATAAATATCTGCGTGCCGATGAAGAAATGAAGGCTGTTCTGGCGCCTCCGGAAGTCGCGTCACCGGATTCCGGTAAGGTTCGTCAGGACCTCTTACTGGCCCGCGTGAATGGAGACTTGCAGCAGGTCCGCGGATCGGAAATTAACTTCGTTGATATTTCGCCCAAGCAGACAGTCGCCATCTCGGCGGCATTGATTCCGTTCTTGGAGCACGATGACGCCAATCGCGCGTTGATGGGTTCAAACATGCAACGGCAGGCAGTGCCTTTGTTAATCACCGACCCTCCAGTGGTGGGAACCGGCCTGGAAAAGATTATTCCTTATAACAGCGGCATGGTAATCAAGGCCGATCGCGCCGGCGTGATCACGTTTGTTGATGCCTGCCGGATTGTCATTGACAACTCCGACGAATATGTCCTTCGCAAAAATGCAGGGTTGAATGACAAGACCTGTATGACCCAGAAGCCGCTGGTGGCTGTGGGTCAAAAGGTGAAGAAGGGCCAGATCATTGCCGATGGCCCGGCGTGCCGCAATGGTGAATTGGCGCTGGGACGAAATGTTCTCGTGGCGTTTATGACACTTGACGGTTACAACTATGAAGATGCCATCGTCGTTTCAGAGCGTCTGATCAAGGGCGATGTGTTCACCTCCATCCATATTGAAGAATTTGATGTGGAAGTGCGTGAAACCAAGCTCGGTCGTGAAGAGTTCACCCGCGATATTCCCAACGTCAGCGAAAAGGCTCTGAAAAACCTTGACGAAACGGGGATCGTCCGCATCGGTACACATGTAACACCCGGTGATATTCTCGTTGGCAAAGTCTCGCCCAAGAGCAAGACAGAACTCTCGCCGGAAGAAAAACTTCTGCATGCCATTTTCGGCCGCGCTGGTGAAGATGTGAAGAATGATTCACTTGAAGTCCCCGCCGGAACGGAGGGTGTGGTCATCGGTGCCCAGCGGTTCAGCCGCCGGATGCACATGAGCGACGATCAGAAGAAAATTCTTCAGAAGGAAATGAAAGAGTATGGCAAGCAGATGGATGTCCGCATCGCCGAACTCTTCCGTAAGATGGCCGATGAAATCAATGAGGCCACCGGTCAGACCATGGTCGATCCTTCGACCCGGCAGAAAGTTGGTAAATCGGATCAGGATGAAGTAATCCTTGAGCAGGTTGAAAGCTTTGCCGTAAGCTGGATCAAAGGCGCGGAAGATGCCCGCAAGCGCGGTGAGCAGATTTATCACCGCTACAAATCCACATTACAATCGCTGCGTGAAGAAAAGACCCGGAAGATGGAACACATGAAACGCGGTGATGAACTGCCTTCCGGTGTTCTTGAGATGGTCAAGGTTTATCTCGCAACGAAGCGTCAGCTTTCCGTCGGTGACAAGATGGCAGGCCGTCACGGCAATAAGGGCGTCATTGCCCGTATAGTTCCTGAAGCGGATATGCCGTTCCTGGAAGATGGAACACCGGTGGATATTGTTTTGAATCCGCTGGGCGTGCCGTCGCGTATGAACATTGGACAGATTCTTGAAACCCACCTGGGCTGGGCTGCCGCGGTATTGGGATTCCAGGCTGTAACGCCGGTCTTTGACGGAGCTACCGAAACGGAAATCCTCAAAGCTGTCGAAGAAGCCAATACCCACGTGCGTAATCGGCGCATAGAGTTGGCCGAGAAGAAACTTCCGCCGCCTGCCGGAGAAATTTCAGTTGAAATGCCGGCTCTCTTGAAGATTAATCTGTACGATGGCCGCACCGGCGAACCCTTTGAACAGAAGGTCACGGTTGGCTACATGTACATGTTGAAGCTTCACCACTTGGTCGACGAGAAGATTCACGCCCGATCAACCGGGCCGTACAGCCTGATCACCCAGCAACCACTGGGCGGCAAAGCCCGCACCGGCGGTCAGCGTTTTGGTGAGATGGAAGTCTGGGCATTGGAAGCCTACGGTGCCGCGTATGTGTTGCAGGAACTTTTGACTGTGAAATCTGATGATGTGGAAGGCCGCACCAAGATTTACGAAAGCATGGTCAAGGGCACCAACACCTTGGATGCCGGAACGCCAGTGTCGTTTGACGTGCTGTGTAATGAAATACGTGGTCTGGGCCTGAATATTACGCTTGAGAAGAAGAAAGG
>JAJZVR010000340.1 GCA_021847065.1 Planctomycetota bacterium
GCATACTCCAACGCCGGGTAATTCCCATCGGCCCCTAGCCTGGGCAACGGCGGCATAGCGGCTTCCGGCACCGCCATATTGGCCCGCTCCACAAGGCTCAGATAATCCCGCTCCGACAATTGAACCATCCTCTTGCCTTTAACTTCCAGTGTCTGTACGTTCATAAGTCAATCCTCATAAAATCCATCGCGATGGCCGATACGTTCCACAATAACCGCATCACCTTTGACCATAAATTGTAACCGGTAGTCACCGGTGCGTTTCCGGTAGTGGCCCGCAAGGTTGCCCCGCAGCGGCTTGGCCCCGCTTACGTTGGGCCATTGTTCCAACTGGATCAAAATGGCAATAACCCGTGTCAAGTCCTGATCTAAAGTTGTCACATTATTATTCACTGTTCGCATCCAAGTTTAGCTTCCATAGGAGGATCGCGTAGGGGGCCTCTTCGCTTCTTCCTTCAGGCCTGTGAACAGGTGCGGTTCACTGCGGCGCTTCCGCGGGTGTTCGCCAGCGGTAGCTTTCGCTTTGGCTCCATGAGGTGAAAATGCGGTTGAAGATTTCTTCATCGGCAACGGTGAGTTTCTGATTGCGACGCTGCATGACTGTACGGGCTATTTCCAGAGACTTTTCATAGTCCAGATGTTCTACTCCCGCTTCGGTTACCCAGGCAAAGCTGGGAATAAATTTCGGCGGCCGACCGGTGAGAATGTGACTGGAAAAACCCACAACGGTGCCGGTGCTTAGCATGGTACCAATACCGATTTTGGCATGATCCCCAATAACCGATCCCATGAATTGCAACCCGGTAATGCGGTCTTTTCCACTGATAGGTACACGCACGATACCATACGTATTTTTCAGATTGCTGGTGGTGGTGCCGGCTCCAATATTCACCCATGAGCCGACGAAGGTTTGTCCCAAAAAGCCATCATGCTGTTTGTTGGAATACTCCTGGAACGTGCATCCAATGAGTTCGCCGCCAACGCGGCATCCGGGGCCAAAGGCACAATCTTCACGAATATCCGCTCCCGTGCGGATGACACACTCAGGCCCGATATACACCGGACCGGTGATCACGCAGTTAGCGCGAATCTGCACGCCGCGTTCAACAATAATGGGGCCATTGCGGGCATCCAGTACCGCACCTGGCAGAATGTGTACATCCTGTCCGATGTACATGTTTTCGGGTTTCAGCAGATGCGCTCCGGGCATGGGCTCACTTAACTTCGCGGCACCACGGCGTTGAAAATCATCGAGGAGTATGTCGTGCTGATTGCCCAGAAGATTCCAAGGGTATCGGATCATCACGGCGTCAACAAGTCCGGCGCTAATGGTGGTGATAAGCTTTTCTAAAATGCGGGACCGCACGATTCGCTTAAGGTCTAATTCGGCCAGTTTGGCCGGAGACAAAT
This sequence comes from Planctomycetota bacterium, assembly GCA_021847065.1. GTDB lineage: Bacteria > Planctomycetota > Phycisphaerae > WQYP01 > WQYP01 > JAMDCX01. Next base: position 1,410 of record JAJZVR010000340.1, read on the forward strand.
GCACCCAGGTAAAATCCTCGCCTGTCATTCCAGCGGTATCGACGGGGGGATACTCAAATGGGTGCGTCATGAGCCAGCGGGCGTTAATAAACACCGTGCTGCGTGCCATATCGATTTTCGGGTTTACCGGAATCCGCAGCATTTCGCGCATTCTAGCTTTAATGGTATCGCGCACGATAATGCCGCTGGGTGGCCGAGGTAAATGGCGCAACATTCGATCCAACAGTGTCTCGGCCCCGCAACGCAAGAGCGCTGCGGGCCGGGTATAGGTCAGTGGATAAAGATCCTCCAGCCGGAAATCTTCAAGGATATAAATTGGCGGCTGGGAAGACGGCGCATCCATGGCAAGCCCTGTCGTATTAATGTCATCCGGGCCGGAATTCATTGCCGACCCCCACTCTCTTCCACCTCATCTTATCGGAAAGAAACCACTCGTGCCCATAAAAAAAGCGGAAATTAATTCAAAATTATGAATTATGCGGGGTTTTGCGGCATAACTTCCGCAAGAAAATGCGGCCCAGGATTTATCGATCAGTCGGAGGTTTGCCGTGGCCATCGGAAATATGGCGCTGTCGGCCTGCCGCCCAATTTTGCACATCCAGAGCCTCTAAATAATCGGTGGTCATGGCGGCAGCATTGGGAATTGACGTTTCCGAAGACTTCCGCCAATCCGGAATGTGTTCCCCACATATTCGCAAATGAATATGTTTCAGCATAGGCCGACACCAGCCGCAACCCGTTCCCGCAGAAAGGCAATCGGAAATCTGCGAAGCGTGCAGCGGCTTTTCAACGCGGCAAAAAGTCTCAATTTTGCGTAGTCGAACATGAAAGCAAAAACATACGATGTCATCAGGTTTCAAAGCCATGCAATGATTATACTGATTATCGACGTAAATTGGCCGCCACTTGTCGCGCCGCCTAAAAAAAAGTGTCCAGCGGCTTGGCTATTTTTCGGAATGCCGCGGTGGGCAGATGAACGGTTCCCCAAGATTCCGAGCGGGCACGCATGTGCTCGCGGTAATCGGTTATGCTGATAGCCAACATGCCGTACCAGCGTTCCTGAAACTGAAATAGATCGGTAAAGGGTGATTTTTCAGGCTCTGCGGGCCAATGATACATGAACACAAACATCGCGGTAAAGCCGGTGCCGAAAATTTCCTGCCATTGGCGCAAGTCGTCAATATCCAGGCGGGTGGTCCAATTAGGCAGCGATGTTTTGGATTTTGCCGGGCGGCACGCGCGGCCCTTTACATCCACGAGCAGATTGTTGCCGCGCGGATGATAGACGACAAAATCAAAACTTTTGAGCTTGGCCCCGGCGAACAGAGCCTTCTTGGCTTCATCAACGGCAATGTATGGCAGGCCTTTGCGCCGCAGATAATCTTCAAAGGCGGCTTCATAATGAC
>JAJZVR010000059.1 GCA_021847065.1 Planctomycetota bacterium
AAATATATCGACAAGATGATGGCGGCATTCCGTTATGATCGTATTGACGGCCCCGCATCATCCAATTTCTCCAATGGGGCGACGCATGAACAACGCTACAGCATTGGGCTGGATTACTGGCTGCATTCCAATGCCGTGCTGAAGTTTGAGTATGAATTTGATAATCTATCAAACAACATGCACGGCAATAATGCGATGTTTGTACAGTTTGCTGTTGGTATCTAAGTTACCCTTGGCTTCTTACTTGAGGAGTTATTCAATGACTTTTATGAAATATAAATTAACCAAGTCCATAGCTTTAACTGCGGTGGCAATGGGATTGTTTGTTATGGCCGGTTGTGCCAGCAACAAACCCACCAAATCAGCCGCCGCCGCCGCGAAACCGGCGGTATGGCCCCTGACCATTAAAGACCCCGCCGCCAATGAATCCGGTGCGCAAATCTGGGCTGAAAACTGCATGCGATGCCACCAACTGCGTTCGCCGTCGCAATATACGCCCGCGCAGTGGGGCATTATCGTCCAATACATGCGGCTCCGCGCCGGACTTACCGGCACGCAGGCTAAAAAAGTATTGGCCTTTTTGCAAAGTGCCAGTGCCCACTGATGAACTTGCTCTCTCTCCCCCAACGATACGGTTTGGCCGCCGAAGATTACTCTTCGGCGGCCAGCCGTAGGGAGGCAATTCATTGGCATAATGGCTTTTATGCTAAGGTGGAGTCATAATTTATTTCGCAGGTACGCATCGATCAATCCAGATGAAGTCTGGCCGATGCTCATGAGGTGCTGCTTTCATCGGATTATAAAGATGGCCCGATAGCACCGCAATGCTGTATCAAAGGATCCCTCTCATGGCTGCCAAGCTGCGTTCATTATTTCGCCGATTCGGCGCATGGTTCCATCATCGCAGCAACACCCGGGACTTCACGCGGGGTCATCTTTCTACCGCTGATACTGCTGGGAATAATTTTTCTGGTCGGCACATCCTCCAGGGCGGTGCGACGGCCATGGCCGGGGCGCCATGCATGACGCAGGCTGTCGTACTTGCCGTCATTGATGATCCGGACACGCGCCTTTTCAGCGAGATCGTCCACTGCCACCAGCCGCCCCTCCACCAGGATGGAGGCGTAATCGTCGAGCTGGTCAGTGAACACATCAATCTCGAAACAGACCTGATTGTTGGCACGGAGAATATCGCCCTTGCGACCAGTCATCGGAACGCGGAGATAGATCGTATTTTCAATCCGGCAGAAAGGCAACGGAATCGCGTAGGGACGGCCCTGAATATCGGCCATGGCCAGTCGGCCAATGAGGCTGCGGTCCAGGAGGTTGAAGATTTCGTTTTCAGTCATGGCAATCATGCGTAACTCCTGTTAAAATATCATAATTGGATACGAATATCAATTATTGTAACCAAACAGTGATATTCGTCAAGATAAGGAGCTTGCATTATGGTAAGCAAAGACACGATTCAGATGTGGGCCGGTTCCTCAACCGCCCGACCAGATTATACCGCACAGGATTTCCCCCATTCACCCCTGGTGACTTTTTATGAAGTGACTCGCGCCTGCAATCTGCTGTGCCGCCACTGCCGTGCCGAAGCCCAGCCGCACAGCCACCCCATGGAATTGGATTCCGCGAAGTCTTTATCGCTCATTAATAACCTGGCCGAATTTCCCAAGCCTCCGCTTTTGGTGCTTACCGGCGGCGATCCGATCAAGCGGCGAGATATATTTCAGATTGTTCATCACGCCGTGGCGTCGGGCCTGAAGACCGCCATGACGCCATCAGCCACAAAACTCGTTACCACCGACTCCATTCACCGCCTGAAAAAAGCCGGTCTGCATCGCCTCGCAGTAAGCCTGGACGCAGCTGATGCCGCCACGCATGATGGATTCCGGCGGGTTCCGGGAAGTTTTCAGCGGACGCTGGAAATCATTGCCGATGCCGCTGCCTGTGATCTGCCGTTGCAAATCAACACCACCATCGCCCGGCATAACTTCCACCAGATTGATGCCATCGCTGACGTTTTGGCGGCATTTCCCATCGTTCTCTGGTCTGTATTTTTCCTGGTCCCCACTGGCCGGGCACTGGCGGATCAACGCATAACGGCGGATGAATTTGAAACCGCCTTTGAGAAGCTCTTTCAGCAGGGCCGCCGCCAGAAATATGCCATCAAAACCACCGAAGCCCCCCACTATCGCCGATATATTATTGAAAAAATGAAACAACACGCCAACAGCGGTTCACCCCGACCGGTCATGCCCAATATCGTCGGCACCAATGATGGTCGCGGCGTGATGTTCATCAGCCACATCGGTGAAATATTCCCCAGCGGCTTTCTACCCATAGAATGTGGAAGATTTCCGAGGGATTCGGTGGTGCATACCTATCAATTCGCGCCGCTGTTTGTCGATCTGCGGGATCCGGACAAACTCAAGGGCAAGTGCGGTGCCTGCCAATATCGGGACATCTGCGGCGGAAGTCGCGCCCGCTCTTATGGCCTTACCGGTGATCCGCTGGCCGCCGAGCCCGATTGTACGTATGGGGCAAGTTACTATCAGAAAGAAATCTCAAACAGGAGTCTGCCATTATGTTCAGCGTAACGAATTTACTTTGTGATCATCAGGCCGGAAATGAACGCCTCCGTTATGGCCACCGCAATGCCCAGGGCGAAGCGGAATCCACTCCCCGTCCGGTGGTGGTCTGGGCCGTGACAAAATCTTGCAACCTCCGTTGTGTGCACTGCTACGCCTCCGCCACCAATGCCCCGGCCCCCAATGAACTAACGCATGATGAAGGCATTGCGCTGCTGGATGACCTGGCCGGGTTTAACGTTCCGGCGGTGCTTTTCAGCGGCGGCGAACCGCTGGGCCGCCCCGATATTCTTCCATTAATCCGCCACGCCCGATCACTGGACCTGGCCTGCACCCTATCCACCAATGGGCTGCTTATTGATGACAAAATGGCCGACAATCTTGCCGAATCCGGCTTAAAATACGCCGGCATCAGCATTGACGGCGTCGAAAGCAGGCACGACAAACTCCGCGGTAAAACAGGAGCCTTCCGGAGCACGCTGGCGGCCATTGAACGTTGCCGCAAACGCGGCATAAAAGTAGGTGTGCGCTTCACGGTTCACGGCCTGAATGTCGATGATCTTGATGCCATTTTTGACATTTGCGTAACCAGCAATGTTCAGCGGCTTTGCGTTTATCATTTGGCGTATGCCGGGCGGGCGGATAATATGCAAAAGGTTGATTTGTCCGCAGTGCAGATCCGCAAGGTTGTGGATCGAATCTTCGAGAAAAGTCAGGAACTGCACCGACAAGGCATTCCACTGGAAGTTTTGACAGTGGATAACCATGCGGATGCGGCTTATCTGCTGCTGCAATTGGAAAAAGGCGATTCGCAGCAGTATCAAAAGGTTCGCAGTCGACTGGAAGGCACCGGCGGCAACCGCTCTGGCTGCAATATTGCATCGGTTGATCCCATGGGGAATGTTCATTACGATCAATTCACCTGGCATTACAACTGCGGCAACGTGCGTGAACAGCCTTTCAGCAAAATATGGACCGATGCTACCGATCCGCGATTGGCCATTTTGCGCAATCGCAAGGCGCATCTACCGGCCCGCTGCCAATCGTGCCGCTTTCTGTCTGTTTGCAATGGAAATCTCCGCACCCGCGCGGAAGCGGCCACCGGCGACTGGCTGGGCTTTGACCCGGCATGTTATCTCGACGATGCGGAAATAGGTCTTACCAATGGAGCTGCCTCTTGATCGAATCATCATTCAAAATTATTCAAGGCGGGATGGGTGTTGGAGTATCAAACTGGGTTCTTGCAAGATCGGTAGCCCGACAAGGTCAGCTTGGAGTTATTTCCGGCACTGGAATCGCTGCCGTTCTGGCGCGGCACTTACAGACCGGCGACCCGGGCGGGCACTTCCGCCGGGCCTTTGACGCCTTTCCATATCACAATATCGCCCAGCGCGTGTGGAACCGCTATTTTGTTCCCGGCGGTATAAACCCCGCAACGCCCTTTAAGTCCACCCCCATGCCGAATATTGAATTCAGCCGAGCGTTGGAAGAATTGACTGTCTTGGCGGCATTTTCCGAAGTGTTTCTCGCCAACGAAGGACATCCCGGCCTGGTCGGAATAAATCTGCTGGAAAAAGTGCAGCCGCCGACGCTCGCCACACTCTTTGGCGCAATGCTCGCGGACGTGGACTACGTACTTATGGGGGCCGGCATTCCGCGCTTTATTCCCGGTGTACTTGATGCTCTGGCCCGCGGGGAGCCGGCTGCTTTGAAAATGGATGTGGAAGGGGCGGATTCTGGCGAAAATTTCGACAGTCATTTCAATCCCACCGAGTTTATCGCGCGCGACGGCAATTCAGACCACACCTCCGCTCCAAAGTTAAAACGCCCAATGTTTTTTGCAATTGTGTCCTCCGCCACGCTCGCGATGACACTGGCGCGAAAGTCCAATGGCCGCGTTGACGGGTTTGTTGTCGAAACATCCGTCGCCGGCGGACACAACGCGCCGCCGCGCGGCCCGCTGCAACTTACAGCCACCGGCGAACCGGTCTACGGGCCGCGTGATGACGCCGATTTGAAAAAAATTGCCGAGATTGGGCTGCCCTTTTATCTGGCGGGTGGCTTTGGCACCCATGCACAACTTGATTGGGCATTAAGTCAGGGCGCAGCCGGGATCCAGGTTGGCACCGCATTCGCGTTTTGTCAGGAATCCGGAATTCGCGCCGATTTAAAGCAGCGGGTCCTTGCGATTGCCGCATCAGGACAAGCAACTGTATTTACTGATCCACAAGCCTCCCCCACCGGCTTTCCGTTTAAAGTCGTGGCACTGCCGGAAACCATGTCCGATCCGGACAAATATTTACAGCGCGAACGAAAATGTGATCTTGGCTACCTGCGTAAGGTTTATAAACGCCCCGATGGAACCCCCGGATATCGCTGTGCGGCTGAACCCGTTTCCGACTATGTGGCCAAAGGTGGTCGTGAGGAGGACACAATTGGCAGAAAATGTCTCTGCAATGCACTTTTTGCAACCATCGGACTGGCGCAGGTTGATGCGCTGGGTGTATCTGAAACTGCCATCGTCACCGCAGGAGATGACGTCGTGAATATCAGCCGATATATTCAACCGGGGAAAACCTCCTACTCATCCGCGGACGTCTTAAATCAAATTCTCCACGGATCACCCGTTAGCCAAGCGGCACTTTCCTGATTTTGGCAGTCCTACGCGCTGGTGCGTAGTGCAACAGATTCGGCGGCCCAGCCTGAAGGGCTTAACGAAACCCGCTTAAACGTTGGAGAAGCAGGGGATTGGCACAGTGCACACCGCATATCCAACCAAAGCCGACGCCATTGCATCCGCCCGCAGGCTTGGGCCGCTACCGCATATCAGAGATCACCGGATCAGTCTCCGCCGCCCCTGGCTCGTCCACGGTTTGATCCCAACTGATGCCCCGCGGTAATCCGCCCAGCACCCGAGTTGTGCGCATCCGCAGACCCGTTGAAATTCATTTTACCCCGACGCCGTAGATCAGACGTAGCGCACGCAAAAAAGATTGTTCCGCTTTTCCCCGTTACCTCTGCCGAAGCATCGATTTTATTGATGATTTTTACTGCACCAGCAAGGATTCGAACCTTGGACCCGCTGATTAAGAGTCAGCTGCTCTACCAACTGAGCTACTGGTGCTTCGGGACCCATATTCTAGTTGGTTTTACAGCCTTTTCAAGTCACGGACGGACCAATAATTATTTGGCATTCCCGATGCCATAATTCCAGCATCAAACAGGCGAACAACCGATGGGTATGATCCCGCCGCAACGCTTGATGTTCAGCAATCATTTGTTCCAAAAATTGCCGACTGCCCGGCGATTGAAAAAAGCTTTCACGGGAAAGCAACAAATCCCGCAGGGGATCATGCAGTTGTTGACGGAACCACTGACCAATGGGTAATCCAAAGCCCTGTTTGGATCGGCCGGAAATTGCGTCCGGGAGTAAATCAGAAAACCTCTTTTTGAGTTCCAATTTTCCGGTGCGGGAATTCAGCAGCGCGGTTGTCGGAAGCGTTGCGGCATACGCAACGACATGGTGATCCAGTAATGGGCTGCGGACCTCCAGGGCGTTGGCCATTGAAGCGCTATCAACCTTCCACAGGACATCCCCCGGCAAATAATGCCTCTGATCAAGTTGCATGGCCGCGCGAACAACATCATCAGCATGGTCCTGATCTTTCGGCCAGTTCAAAAACAAAGGAATATCTGGACCATCCGGCAGCAGTGCCTGAATATTAGCGGGTGAAAAAAGTCTGGTAAGGGCGGCGTAACGCTGGGGCCAGCGATGGTATTGCGTGGCGGCGTGAAATCTTCGCGCTCGCTCCGTTCTATTAACGAGCATTTGAGCATTGGCCAGAACGCGCGATAAACGGGGTGTCTCGGCCATCAGACCCAGGGCACGATAACGATCGTAACCGGCAAATAGTTCGTCGCCGCCGTCGCCACTGATGGCACACGGTGCCACCATCCGGGCGCAATTCGCCAGATAATACGTGGGCAAAATAGACGAATCCGCGAAAGGTTCACCGAGTGTATAGCGCATCAGCCATTGCAGTGTCTCAATAACATCATCCCCGGCGCTGACCTGAAAGGTATGATGCTCCGAACCGATATGGCGGGCGGCGATCTGGGCAAAGGCGGTCTCATCAAATGCGGCTTCCGCAAATCCGATACTGATGGTTTGAATGCGGCCTGATCCGGCTTTTTCTGCGTGGCGCTGCATAAGTCCGGCAATAATTGTGGAATCAATTCCGCCGGAGAGAAAACATGCCATTGGAACATCCGCGTGCATTTGCGAAGCCACGGCGGAGCTTATAACCGTTGCTAAATCCGCACGGGAATCACCAGGATCAACCGCAGTGAGTTGCGGAGATTGCCAATAGTGTTCGGTTCGAAGATTATCCTTCCCGGCGCGCAACCAATACCCTTCCGGCAATTGGAACGTGTTTTCATATATCGTATAGGGTGGCGGCAGATAGCCATGAGAAAGATAACCAGCCAGCGATTCCTTGGAAACAGTGCCCCGCGCCCCCAAGGCCATCAGGGCGGGAATCGTACTGGCAAAATAGAGTCTGCCGGCAGCGTGATGATAAAACAGCGGCTTTTGCCCCATACGGTCGCGTGCCAAAAACAGCGCCTGCTGACGGCTGTCCCAGATTGCAAATGCGAACATGCCGGTCAATTTTTCCGGCAAACCGGTATTCCATTGCTCCCAGCCATGAACCAGTACTTCTGTATCACTATGATCGCTGACAAAAGTATGGCCAGACTGTTCTAACTGCTGGCGTAGTTCGCGGTGGTTGTAAATTTCGCCGTTAAAGACCACATGCACACGTTGATCTTCATTGGCCATCGGCTGGGCTCCACCGGCCTTATCAACAATGCTCAATCGGCGATGCAACAGAACACATGCGGCGTTGTGCGGATCACGCCAGCGCCCGGCACCATCAGGCCCGCGATGCGCCAGTCGCTCGTCCACAGTATCAAGCCGAGCGTCGGTAATGATGCCATTGCCCGCCGTATTGTCCCATTGGATAATTCCGGCAAAACCACACATGGCAGTAACTCACCGTGTAAGAGATTCAAGAACGCCGTTGCGACAACTAAGCGTAATGGACTGCTCCGCGGTTAGGCACTCCAGCAATGTTTTTCCAAGACACTCATAGCGCCATCCGCTGGCGAGTTTATGATCGGCAATGGGTTTGCCTGCCCGCACCTGTTGTGCCAATTCCAGCACATCGGCCTGCGAAGCAACCAGCGCGGTGCTGACATGCCCAGATATGCAGATGGTCTGGGCCAGCGCCCAGGCCGTCTCACCAAATACCCGCGCGTCAGGGGTTTCATCAATTTCATCTGCCGCGGGTGGATAGGTTGACGCGGGCTGATCTTTCAAGCGCGCCACAAGGGCAACAATAAACTCGGCATAGGACGCCAATTCCCGTTGCGGAAACTCTTTAATGTTATTAAGTTGCGCCGCACGGGTAGGCAGTTGCTTGGCGATGTCGCGCAAAACATTATCCGGCAACATGGTGCGGGCGGGCAAATCATGTTCATAAGCCAGTTGTTCACGCCAGGCGCAAAGCTCGCGCAAAACCGCGAGTTGCAGAGAATTCAAACTGCGCGGCGCTTTAATTTTAATATACGCCAATTGCGGGTCAGGTGGCCGCGCCGCCACGTCGCAACGTTCCTCACATGCCGCCACGGCCCATGGCCGCCGATTCAAAGAATCAAGTCGATCTGAAATGGCGGCGTAAATGGCAGACAGGTATTTCACATCATCAATGGCGTATTCATGTTGAGCATGGCTTAAAGGGCGGCGATCCCAGGCGCTGTACGTATGCGCTTTGGCCAGACTCACAGCACAAAAATATTCAACGAGTTTGGCATAGGAAAGCGGATAACCCAATCCGATTAATCCCGCAAGCACTTGCGTATCGATCACATTCGTCGGCCGGGAGCCGGAACGCTGTGCCAAAATGGCCAAATCCTGCTCTCCGGCATGACACATTTTCAGAATGGCCGGATCGGAAATCAGATTCAGCAATGGGGAAAGATCGTCAATGGCCATAGGGTCCACGAGTTCCACCTCAGCACCTATGGAAATCTGGATCAGACAGAGAATCGGCGTGTAAGAGGTTTCGCCGATAAACTCTGTATCAATGCCAAACGCGGCAGCGTTTTTCAGCCGATCGCACAACGCGACGAGTTCGGCATTGCTTGAGAGCAACATTCCGTGGGTTGATTCTTTTTTCCGTGATTTCACATTGTGCATAAGCTGTATTCTGCATGGAGAAGCGTTTTCGGGCAACTGTGCGTGAAAATATTGTGGCATCCTGGCAAATAACGTCAAACTTCATTCATCCGGAGGCCGGCACGATTCGCGTTAATCACGCCGTGATATTATGATTTCCTCATGATGACGATATGAAGATGTTGGACGTGAAATGGCACAGCTATTTGCAAAGGGAATCTGCGTTCTGGGCACTTTGCTTGCAGCCCCCCTGCCGGCGCTATTGGCCAAAGCGGCCCCGGTTGCCTTGCCGAAGACCCATATCCCACGCACCAGAACCAACAACTTACAACAACTCCAGCAGGAAATAGCCGCGCTTCAGAAAGAGGTAGGGCGCCTTAAGGCGAACCAAAACCGGCAATGGGACAGCCGGATGAGAACCCGGCAGGTGCGGGCTATTGTGGAATCGGTGCTCGATAGCGCCCAGCAGAAGGCGCAATTGCTTAAATCGGGTGCCACTGCGGGCTATGATCGGGGATTTTTCATCGCGGACCCCAAGGGAGCGTTTCGTCTGAACATTCGCGGGTATATTCAGGCCGGGTATACGTTTGCCAATAGCGAAGTACAAAACGCCCAGAATATCAGTCTCAGTGGCAGCACAATCGGTCCGCCGGCCGTTGGCGATGCGAGTAAATTTGTGCTGCGTCGTGCGCGACTGATATTTTCCGGATACATTTTTCAACCGCGCCTTATCTATGAAATTTCCGGCGATTTTGCAGGTTCAAGTAATACCAACGGCTATTTCCAACTTAAAACCACCTATGGCGGCTACCGCTTTAACAAAGCCGTGGTATTGCGCGCGGGCGCATTACGTGTCCCATTTACATATTTAAGCGACTATCCGGTCACCGGAGATGACTTTGGCGCGTTTCCCTTGCTGTCCGTGCCGTTTAACGCGGAGCGTTCCATGGGACTGGACTTATCGGGGCGGCTTATTGCGGACCATTTCAGTTACGATATGCAGATTAACAACGGTTCAAAGGCCAGTAGTCCGGGCAACGAATTGGACAATCGGTTCGGTTACTACCTGCGGGCACAATGGTCCGACCGGCGGCTTGCTAATTTTCGGACACAAGGGGACATGCGGAAGCGAAAAACGCTGGCATGGATGGTGGGCGTAGGGCTGGGATATGAAGAGCAGAATTCGACTTCCAATGCCTTTCCATCTCCGCAGACAACTTTAAAAATCGTCGGCCTCGCTACACCTTATGGCGCAGGCTACTATCCGAGTTTTCCGGCTAATGGCTCGCTTTATCGAGCAACGACAGATGCACATATTAAATATGAGGGGCTGGACGCCAGTGTGACGGCATTCTTCCAGCAATACAATGATCGTCCCGCGGCCGGCACTTCGACCGATAATTTTATCACTGCGTTCGGCAGCAGCAGTGTATTTGAGTTCGCTTATTATGGAGAAGTTGGGTACTTCTTGCTGCCGCACCGGTGGCAGATCATCGGACGCGCCGGCGAATTGCTGACCGAATCGGGAAACCGGCAAATGTATGAATATGGACTCGGTATCAATTACTACATTTATGGTCGAAATGCCCGCATCCAAACCGCGCTAATCTATATACCTGGCGCGGCAGCACTTTCCAGCAGCAGCACCAATACGGTGCTTAACGCGCAGAACCTTATTTCCATCGTGCAATTCCAACTCAAGTTTTAATGCTCGGCCAGGGGATGTTGATGTAACGTGGACCTGGGGACTTTCGGGACATGACGGCCAGGGCGGCAATGGCGGCGACATATGGCAGCATCTGAAAAAACTGGAATGGAACGTGCGTCAGCGCGTGCAGGACTGAATTTTGTGATGTATACCGTGCGGCTTGAAGCGTCTGCTGCAGGCTGTTAATTAAGCCGAAAAACAGGCATCCACCCACCAGTCCCGGCAGTTTCCAGCGGCCAAAAATTACCAGAGCTAATACCACAAATCCTTCACCTCCGGTCATATCCGAAGCGAAGGCGTGCGTCTGCATAATGCTTAAATACGCTCCCGCAGCCCCGGCGCAGGCGCCCGCAAACAGCAGACACAGGGACCGCCCCAGCCGCACGCGAACGCCCGCAGCATGGCACGCTTCCGGCGCATCACCCAGCGCCCGGATAATCAGTCCCAGTCGCGTATGATTCAGAGTCCACCAAGCCACAACGCACAAACATATTGTCAGATAACAGAGCATATACTGCTCAAAAACTGCCGGCCCCAGATATGGAATTTCATGTAACAGCGGTATTACCACGGGCGAAAATCCGCTGCCGTGCGGTAGCGCGGTGGAAAAGCCGAGATTCTCCCGCCAGTTCTGATACATCATCCAGATCATGCCGCTTAAGCCCACACCCAGAAGGTCCATAGCCGTTCCGGCGACAATCTGATCCGCCCTACCCCACAGCGTTGCTGCGGCAAATATCACCGCCATGACCATTCCCGTTGCCACCGCAGCCAGTAGTCCCACCGTTCCGTAGCCAGTGACTCCGGTGACCGTATACGCCGCGATACATCCCATCAACATTGTGCCTTCAATGCCAATGTTAATGACACCGGATAATTCTCCCACGAGTTCACCAACCCCGGCGAGAATCATGGGCGTTGCGGCGGTAACGGCCTGGCGCGATAAGAATGTGATAAGATTCTGGGTAGTATTCATGCTGATGGCGTCTCCGTTGGGGCGGATGAGCCTGGATTGCCAACGCGGCGTGACCGCCACAACGATATTCCGGCCAGCACCAGCATGACCAATATCACCACCGCTTTGATCACATTAGCCATGTCATGCGGTAAGGCCAGAGAACTTTCCTCCACACGAAATGCCCCGGTATCCAGAAAGCCAAAAAATCCCGCTGAAAGAATAATTCCCAGAGGATTCAGTCGCCCCAACAGTGCTACGGCGATGCCGGCATAACCGTAATTGCCCATGTGGGCAGTCATAAAATGCACCTGCCCCAACACTTGAATCGCTCCGCCCAGACCAGCACAGCCGCCGCTGATGAACATGATCTGAAATTGCCGCCATGTAACGGGCATTCGCATAGCTTTCGCGGTACCGGGATTCAACCCCACCACTTGCGACTCAAAACCAAAAACCGTGCGTTCCTGCAGCACCCACAACAGCACCGCCAGACCTAAAGCCAGAATAATCCCAATATGAAAATCGGTATATGCTACAAACAGCGGCAACCAATATTTTCCTGCGATCTCCGGACTTTGCGCCGCCGCAGTCCCCACCGCCTGCAATGGCCCCTGCAGTGCCGCTTCCGCCAGATACAGTGCCACAAAATTCAGCAGAATCGTGGATAGTACAACGGGTACAGACCGGTAGCGTTCAAGATATTGTGCGATCAATCCCCACATCCCCCCCGCCAGCGCGCCGCCGATTAAGGCAATCGGAATAACCAGCACCGGCTGATGACAAATCATCATGCGCGTACTAAGGGCAACGGCAACCAAGGCCCCCATTAGAAACTGTCCCTGCGCCCCAATATTCAAAACACCCGCACGAAATGCCACGCCCGCCGCCAGGCCCGTAAGCAGCAAGGGACAGGCATCCGCACATGAACTGCTCAGCGCGTACCAGCTTCCCGCGGCGCCATGCAGCCACAAATCCGCAACACGCAGAGGTGGATAGCCTAACAAGGCAGCAGCCCCGATCGCCAAGGTCAATACCGCCCCGCACACCAGAACCGCCAGCGTTACGGCAGTCGCGGCGCTCCATATTCGCTTGAATAATCGCCTTATCATCATGCACCTCCCAGCATCATGCGACCAATTTGCTCCGGCGTGGAATGGGGCCAGGGCGTTGCCAATAATTTCCCACCACTCATCACCGCCACCCGATCACTGACCGAAAGCAATTCATCCAAATCACCATGAATTAAAATAACTCCAGCCCCGCGCGCCCGTGCGTCCAGTAATTGCCGCAACACAAAGGCGGTCGCGCCAACATCCAGACCGCGCGTTGGATTGACCGCCAGAATCAATTCCGGCAAATCAGATAATTCCCGCGCCAGAACAACCTTCTGCTGATTGCCGCCGGAAAGCGTGCCCACCGCATCATCCACATCTCGGCAGCGAATATCATACTGTCGCACCAGGTTTGTCGCATGTCCACGCCATTGGCCAAAGCGGCGAAATCCCCAGCGCACAAAAGGGCGCTGACGATACTTCCGCAGCAATAAATTCGAAACAATCGGCAGCGGAAGCACCAACGCTTCTTTCTGTCGATCTTCGGGTATATACGCAGAGCCTGCTGGAGCGTCCGCATTTGCGGTCCCTGACCGCATAATCCGTCCCGCTGTAGCAATAACCGCTCCGGAAATGACAGCCGCCAATTCGCTTTGGCCATTACCATCCACTCCGGCGATGCCCAGAATTTCTCCCGGATACACGCGCAGATGAATCTGCTTTAAAATTAGCGGCGTGCGTTTGCTGATGCGATAATCCACCGACTCCAGTTCCAGCAAAGCGTGGATTTTTGTATCGCCCTGTAGTTGCACCAGGCGGGGCGCATCAACTTTCGCCCCCACCATTTTTTCCGCAATCTGCTCAACCGATAAGTCCGCAACGCCGCCGGAATAGACCAGCTTTCCCCGTCGCAAGATGGAAATAACTTGGCACATCCGTGTTACTTCATGAAGCTTATGGCTGATAAACAGCACCGTCATGCCCGCATTTGCCAACCCCGCCACAGCCAATGCCAGTTCGTCCACTTCCACCGGTGTCAGTGCGGCGGTTGGCTCATCGAGAATCAAAATTCTTCCGCCACCACAAAGAGCTTTAATAATCTCCACGCGCTGCTGTTGCCCCACACCCAGTTCGCCAACAGGCCTTTGAAGATCCACGGTCCATTTTAATTCGCGACACCAATGCTCAATATCCCGCAGGACTGTCTGTGGCTTGCGTGACCAGAGGGATTTCGACACGGCCAGAACAATATTGTCCAGACCGCTTTGATTATCTACCAGCTTAAAATGTTGATGCACCATGCCAATACCGCGCGCCCGGCTGGCTCGAACGCCCCCCGCCGGCAAGGAAGTCCCCATGGCCTCCATGCTCCCGGAATCGGGACGTAAAAGTCCCGCGATGATATTCATTAACGTTGTTTTCCCCGCCCCGTTCTCGCCGAGAATGCCATGTACGCTCCCCGCCGCCACATCCAGCGAAACGTTATCCAACGCCGCAATGCCATTAAATAATTTTCGAATACCGGTAAGTTTCAAAGCCAAAGGCGGCGTCGCCATCAACAAATCCCTTCATCTTGCCCGCTCACTCCCAGGTACCAATTAGTGTAATAGCTTAGCCTTTAACGTGCACCTTTCCGGACAGTAATTCCCGCTGTGCCTTGGCCAGGGCTTTTTGCATGGCCGGTGTGATAACCGTACCCATAAGCTTGGGGTTTAATACCACAATACATACATTATTTCGTAGATTCTCTGGCGCCACACCGGCCTTGAATGTGCCGCGTTGCACCTGACTGGCCACACGCAGAAATGCCCGATCCAGACGAATGACCGCACTGGCGGGGGTATAACGCGAACAGGTGGGATTATTATTTTGATCGCTGTTGGAGCCGAAAACGTACACCGGTGAGTTGTGAGATTTATTGGCTTGCGCTACCGCTTCAAATACGCCCCTACTTGCGGCATCAACATTCTGATAAATCACATCTATTCCCTGCTGGATAAATGCCTGGGCCTGACTTTTAGATAGCGCCGGCTGATCCCAACTCGTATAGGCCGCCGCGACTTTTATCTTAGGATTTATACTTTTGGCCCCGGCCGCAAAGCCACGATAACACGCCACCACGGATGGAATAGCTTCACCTCCGATAAAACCGATTTTGCCGGTTTTGCTTAGCATGGCCGCCAGAATTCCGAGCTGATACGACGGCTGCGCCAGATCAAAATTCAACGTTAATACGCCGGGTTTGGTGGTGTCCGCACCACTGACGGCAAATTTTGTTTTGCCTCCCATTGCGGCAACCTGACTGGCAGGAATAAGAAATTCATAACCGTGCCCAATAATTAGATTATATCCCCGCATGGCATAAGAACGCATGACATCGACAGCCCGCACTGGAGAAATATGTTCCAGAATTGATACATGAGCGTGAAGCTTTTTCTTAACGACCAGGATTGCATCCTTCCCTTCCTGATTCCAGCCGCCATCGGTAACACTGCCGGAACAAATTAATGCAATGCGCAGTTGTCCCTTTACCGCTGCCGCACGAATTCCAGTGGCCGCTGAAAGCGCCATGAGACCAAATACCAACACAACAGCCAAGGGATTTACACGGCACATCAACAGCTTTTTCATCATGAATTCTCCAAGAGCCAGCGGCAGCCCTGCGCCGCTGTGTAACATTATTGACGCATGGCAACTAAAAAGCTACGGTTGCAGCGCCCGCCGAATTTTTAACGGCGGCGACTTTTTGGATTTTACGCAGCGAGTAATTCGTTTATCATACACACCATGAGTGAATTATTTACGACAACCCGTATGCGCCGCCTGCGAAGAGTTAGCATTCTCAGAGACATGCTGGCGCAAGTTACCCTCGCACCGGCGCATTTTGTCGCGCCTCTGTTTGTGCGAAGCGGACAGGCCATTCGTCGGCCCATCCTCAGCATGCCTGGACAGTTTCAGCTTTCACCTGATATGGCATTGGAAGAACTTTCCGATATGGCGGCACGCGGTATCAAGGCATATCTGCTTTTTGGCGTGGTGGATGCGGAGGATAAAGATGCCACCGGCAGCCATGCCCATGATCCTGATAATGCCGTCTGCACAACGCTGCGTCTGGCACGCGATGCGGGAATTAACATGCTGGCAATGACAGATTTGTGTTACTGCGAGTATACAAGCCATGGACATTGTGGGCCGCTGACGCAGACACCCGAAAAGATGACTCGTCGCAAATCCAGCCGATTCAATTCCTCTCCGGTGCGGCGCACCGTAGCAGCATCCGCGGACCATCCCACGGTGGATAATGATGCCACAATCGCACAGCTTGGAATGCAAGCGGTGCTGCACGCCAAGGCCGGAGCAGATATGGTGGCACCATCCGGCATGATGGATCATGCGGTGGCGGCTATTCGCGCAGCGCTTGATTCCGCAGGCCATCAGGATACTTCAATACTCAGTTACGCCGTAAAATATGCCAGTGGTTTTTACG
>JAJZVR010000341.1 GCA_021847065.1 Planctomycetota bacterium
GCGCTTAAATATATCGGATGATCCGCTTCCATGAATTCATTGGCCAGCACACCGGACATGGTTTGTCCACCGGCGAATAAACTCGCGCTGATATGGTCGGTATTTCCGATGACCATGATAACGGCCATGGTTTCACCAATAGCGCGGCCCATGCCCAGCATGACCGCGCCATAAATTCCGGCCCGACAGTATGTCAGGGCCAGGCGGGTGGTTTGCCACCATGTAGCGCCCAGACCATAGGCGCCCTGTTCAATTTCCGCGGGAAACTGCAGCAATACATCCCGCGTGATGGCTGTAATAATCGGGAGAATCATAATGGTCAGAATCAATCCGCCGGCAAGAAAATCGCTGCCGGACGGCCCGCCATGCACCAGATTGGCGGGGAAGAACTCGATGCGCCCACTGGGATATTTGCCCACGGGTATGATTTCGATATGCCGCAGCACGTCATAGAGAACCGGCTCAAGGTAATTCTGCAGCCAGGGGGACATGACAAAACAGCCCCATAAACCGTAGGCAATGCTGGGAATGGCCGCCAGCAATTCCACTAAAAATGAGACCGGTCCGGCCAGCCAGCGCGGCGCCATACGGGTTATAAATACCGCGGTGCCCATACTTAGCGGCACGCCAAAAAGCAGCGCCAAAAACGTTGTCATTCCGGTGCCGTAAAGAAATGACAGCACGCCGTACTTATCGCGGCCGGGTACTGGATTCCAAGCTTGCGTGGTAAAAAAATGCCAGCCGATTTGGCTTAGCGCCATCCAGGATCCATGGATCAGAACGATAAAAATGATCACCAGAATCGAGATGGTAAGCAATACGCCACCGAGGGCAGCCGTTTTGGTTGCCCGGTCTACAAGCCGCCGCGCGGCATTTTGCGGAACATCAATGAAGGGATTTTGCAACGGTGGAGGATTCTTTGCATCATTCATACGCACTCTGCTCACTAAAACATTCTCATATGATGCCAAATGGATGGCATTTATCAAAAGTGAAAGGGAGTCCCCACGCGATAAAGCGCTGTGGGGACTCCCATGAATTCACTTTGACTGTTGCGAGAGCAATGGTCGAACCTGCGGTCGAACCATTGGCGGCGTTAGTTCAACGGCTGGCCTTTCCAGGTCACCTGCGACAGCTCGGCGAGAACTTTCTTCCGCATCAGCGAGCCAAGCTTGATGTATTCCATGCTCTTGGCATACTTCTGGCCCTTGGTGAGTACCCAGTGGATGAACTTGACGGTGGCTCTGGCTTTGGCTTTGCTCATATAGCCCAGATCACGATCAATAATCAGGTACGTGAAGCCCGAAATCGGATACGCGGTACGACCGGTCGGGTTGATGATCCGCAGACGGAAATCAGCCGGAAGATTGGCGACAACGGCCTTCTGTGCGGCGATAACGGCCGGGATCGAGGGGCGGATTTTAAAGCCGTCCTTGTTGATCAGCGTGGCGGTGGGGAAGTGCCCCATGATGGCGTAGGCATATTCCAGGTAGCCCAGGCCGCCAACAGTTTTGTCGATAAGAGCGGCAACGCCCGGATTACCTTTGCCGCCGCGCCCGACTGGCCATTGAACGGAAGTGGATTGGCCAACCTTTGTTTTCCACTGATGACTGACCTTGCACAGATAACCGGTGAAAATATAGGTCGTACCGGAACCATCCGAGCGGTGCGCTACCAAAATGCGCAGGTCCGGAAGCGTAACACCGGGATTTAGTGCCTGAATTTCCGGCGCATTCCAGTGTGTCACCTTGCCGAGATAAATATCGGCGATGAGTTTGCCGTTCATGACCAGCGGCTTGTGAATCATCGGCAGGTTGTAGCTCATGACTTCCGGCCCGGCCACTTCCGGCATGTGCAGGACATGGCCACCGGCTGAGCTGATCTGGGAATTGGTCATCGCCGCGTCTGATCCGCAGAAGTTGATCGTTTTGTTGATCAGGCCATTGATGCCGCCGCCGGAACCGATGGGTTGATAATCAACCTTGATATTCGGGTGCGTGGCCATAAAGTGGGGAATCCACTTCTTGAGCATGATGGGGGCAACAAAGGTTGAACCCGCACCCTGAATTTCAACGGCCTTGACCGTTGTGGTCGTCCCGGCGCAGACCAGTGCCGCGGCCATGGCCGCTAAAATACCATTACGCAATGCCTTGAACATTATCATGTTCCTTTCCTTAAGTTCGTCCTTGCCGGTCGGTACTCCCGAACCCGTCGCAACGTCGAAACCCATATCCAACGGCGGATATCAGAACCACTCTGCGCTAACTGTGTGTTAAGGAGGGGCTAATGTTTGGTGTGAGTTGCAATGTAATTCGTTAAGACGCTTTTCCAATGCCTGGGCCGGAAGTCGACGCGGATGGACTTGGCCGACAGATATGCAGGCTGAACCAATCCTGTGTGTGGACGGGCGATCGTCACATGTTTGGCGTCAAGGGCAGCCGACGGGAAATCCGCCATGCTTATCCCTTGGCCGCGGTTTTGGTCGGCTTTTTCACCGGACCTAATGCGGCTTGGGCGGCGAGTTCCGTCGCCCAGGTGGAGGCGAGTTTATTTTTGTCCGCGTGAGCCAATGCGGATAACTGCTTCGCCGCCGCCGCCAAAGCATCCGTCTTGTTGGACTTTTCCGCCACCGCCAGAATTCGCCAATAGGCCTCCATGCGCACAACCGCATGATCCGAATCCGTAGCGGCCAGAAGTGCGTGGGAAATATCGTGCGGAAATTGCGTCAGTGGCGCCCAGCGCGCCAGCCACGCCTGGGCATAATAATCATCGGGGGTGTCCATGATATTCATCAGCGATGCG
>JAJZVR010000060.1 GCA_021847065.1 Planctomycetota bacterium
GCTTCGGTGTGCGTCTGGTTGTAGAGTATTTACAAAGCCTTGGTGCGTAAAGCGCTGTGCATGACCAATTTCGCGGGCCGCTTGCAACTCTCTTCCCTGCCATTTAGCCGCGGGCATTGCGCCCGCGCTCGCTCCCCGTTTAGCGCCGTCGCCCGGCGACGGGTGCCCCCTGCAAAAGGTCGTGAACCGCGTCTCATTAAGGCCACCGCCGCAGGCCACTCGCCCATCCCAAGTTGTTCGTTGATCGTTGCTCGTTGTTCGTTGCAGTGATGATCCGTGAAAAAGCCCCTGTAACCTGTCACCTGTAACCCAATTTGATCCGTGAAAATTCATATCGCCGCTGCCCACCCCAAAACAAAAACGCCGCAGCGCTCCACTAATTTTAAGTGGTGCGCCGCACCGCGTCTCATTAAGGCCGCCGCAGGCGGCCGTCTCATTGTTCATTGAAGCGAAGCGCCCTTATCTCCCCCCGCCCGCCCCTATAGCATCAGCACGACGCCGGAACCACGAATGATTGTTCCGACGCCGCACGGCGCATTCCGAATTTTTGATCTTTGATCATTGGTCATTGATCGTTAAGGCGGCCTGCCGCCGTTTGACATGTGAATAATATGCCTGCATCAATGGTTCCGTCTCAGCCATGAGGATCGCTATGCACCCGATAGAAAATCGATGCCCGCGCCCGCATTCTATCTGTAACCTGTCACCTAAAACCTCGGCGGCGGCAGCCGCCAATGCTGACCAGCCATATTTGCTCCCTGTTGAGGCCGGAAGCCGAAATCCTCCCGGCGCGCCGGGACAGGAGTCGGCTAATCGGGACTCACCTGCTCACCTGTTCCAAATTCCCCTGTTCTGCGGCAGCCGCCGCTCGCCCCGGCAGCTCGAAAACTGACGGCCTCCTATCGTGTATGTGCCCAGTGGCAAAATGAATGCCGCCCATGATAGACGATGACGCAAGCAATTTGGCCCCGCGCCTCAATACGGTGCAGCAGGGGTCGGAAACTCATCGCAAGCGATTGCATGTGGTAGGCACGGAATATTAAAATGTGACTATTGACAGCGGGCTGTATTCATATTTACATACTGACATATCTACAAATGCCCGGGGCAGGATTCGAACCTGCAAGAGCTTGCGCCCACCAGCACCTCAAGCTGGCGCGTCTGCCAATTTCGCCACCCGGGCGAGATTGCAGCATCTTGCCATAAACCTCCGAGAACCTCAAGTGTTCACATGTTTGCTCACATGTTTGCAACGCAATCTGGAAGAATTGATTTTTCCCGCCAACGTCCGCACTCGTACTGATGAGGAATTGAGTTGCGCAGCTATTGCCGGCTTCCGGAACGTCCATGCGGATGATGCGACTGATCGCAATAAGTGGTTCCCAAGTGGCGGAAATAGCAGTCATACGTCACCACGTACGCCGCAAATTTGCTGATGGTCCGTACGGTACAGGCATGGTCGTAGCGCACATCTGGAGGCCATGGCCAAAACCCAGAATAGTACCTCAATGAGCAAAAAAATAATTCGTATAAGCGAAATAATAGGCAAATTTGGAGTTTTCACTGATATTATTGGGCGTCCGCATCCGATAATGTCACTAGGTGCCCGTCTTTGTTCTTCGGCTCAAGACGTTATTTGCCGGGATGAGGCGCTGATTCATCGTGAAGGAGCGCGATACCATGCAGGAATACGAGACACTCAAACAGTTAATTGAACAGGTTGCCGAAGATATTGCCAAGGCGGAAGGCGGCAATAAAAATGCGGGAACGCGCGTGCGTAAAGTGATGCAGGAAATTCGGCAAACCGCCCAGGGGATTCGGGTAAAGATTCTGGACTTGCGGGGCGAGCCGCAGGCTTCGCAGACTGATGAAGCCGCCGTACCGCAGGAATAATCCCCCGGCAGCGGCAATCTTTTTTACACTACAATTCATAGATGTGGAATTGCGGTTATGCCGATGACGTTGTTTCAGTCTGTCGCACCAAGGTGGATAAGTATTGCAATTTTCAGGCGCTGCGGCGTATCGCTTTCATTGCCGATGCGGTAGTGGTTATAATCTGAATCTTGGTGTTGGTGTGCGGCGTGTTATACAGCTGTGCGCAGATAATCAGGATGATGGATTAAATCCAACTCCGCAGGCATGGATGGCGGCTCGGACATGTTCAAGATACTTACCTGTTTGATCGCTTTTTTTATAACAGCTGGTCTGCTGTTCGGCATACGGCAAATGCGACTGGATTTCACCAGCCAATCCGCGCAACTCTCTGCGCAAATAGCTCGACACAAGCAGATACTTTGGGATCAGCAGACGAAAATCGCGGCAGACACCAACCCGCAGGCATTGGCCGCGAGATTGCGGGCGTTGCGCACACAAAATACCACAACGCAACCAGCCGCGTCGTCAGGCGGCATGATGATCTATGCAACGCCGGTTTTTAAGTCACCTTAACATCGGGAAAACTGATTTGTGCGGATGGGGCGTTGCGGCGGTTGTTGCGGATACAGATAAATGACGGATATAAAAAACAGGCACGGATACAATGGCAGAGCATAATAACAATCAGATAAGCGCACTGCGTAGAGCGGATCGACTTTCAACTGTTGTGCTGTTTTTTTCCGCCATATTGTTAATCGGCCTGGCTGGCCGGGTCATGTGGATTCAAACGCATGTTACGCGAGCTGATGCTGGCAGCCTGCACTCGCAACATGATGTGCGGGTAACACTCATGGCACGCCGCGCCTCCATATACACCGCTGATTCCACACTTATTGCCGGTAGCGTGCGGGTCTACAACATGTTTGCCGATCCGGGGTATATTTTTGATCCAAAGGGTTCGCTCAATGCTCTGACCGGATCACAACTGGTTGCGGCACGTAAAATTATGGCCAGCGCTATGGCGCGGGTGCTGGATGAAAATGAGGCTGATTTTTTACCTTGGCTCAAAAGCCGACTTTATTATGCCAACGGAAGCCTGCGACGGTTTGTCTGGCTGAAGCGCGGCGAGAATTATACCTTTTATCACCATTTTGAAACGGTCAAACGCGGTTTGATTGCCAAATCCCGGCGCGCCCTTCGAGATCATCATCCGGCAGTGGCGCAGGAGTATTTTCATGCGTTGGATGGAATCGGTTTTATTCTCTCCACGCGGAGAGTTTATCCGCTGGGAGATTTTGCCGGGCAGGTGATCGGTTTTGCCAATTCAGAGCAAGGCCTCAATGGCCTGGAAGAACAATTGAATTCTCTGCTGGTGGGCCGCAGCGGACAAGCCGTTTACGTAAAAGATGCTGCCGCCCGGGCCTTGTGGATCAAGAAAAAAGGATATCGCCTGCCCAGTGACGGAATGCGTGTCTGGCTTACGCTCAATACCACTATTCAGCAGATAGCCCAGCATGAACTTGATAAGGCGGCAAAACAATTCAAGCCGCGAAGTTCGGTGGCCATTGTGATGAACCCCTGGAATGGTGATATTTTGGCGATGGCCAATTACCCGGAGCTTAATCCCAACGACTATCAGAAAACACCACCTAATTTCTGGCGCAACCGTGCGGTAACAGACCCATACGAACCGGGCTCCGTATTCAAGCCTTACAATCTCTCCTGGGCGCTGAAAAATCATGTCGTGACGCTTGATACGGTTATTGATACGTATAATGGCCGATACCGTGACCCTACCGGACGGCTCATTGAAGACGTGGGGGGGTGGCCGAGCCTGACGGTTGAGAATATTCTTGTCTACTCCAGCAATATAGGCATGACGCAGATCGGTTGGAAAATGGGTATTCCCATGGAATATCAGGCGATCCATTCCTTCGGATTCGGACAAATGACCGGTTGTATTCTGCCCGGTGAATCGCCGGGAATGGTGCGGCCGGAATCGCAATGGACCAAAGGCATGGAGACCAGCGTTTCCTTCGGCTACGGCATTGCGGTTACGCCGCTGCAACTGGCGCGAGGGCTTTGTGCCATTGCCAATGGTGGCTGGTTGCCGACGCCACAAATTATCAAAGCGGTGGAAGTCAGCCCCGGCAAGCTGGAAACATGGACCCAGATCGCCGGCCCGCAACCGTGGAAAAAAATAGTTCCGCGAAGCACGGAGCAATTGGTTCGCACCGCCATGGAGCAGGTCATGGTGCGTGGTACGGGCCAATACGCCATTTCGCCGCTGTATCGATTATTCGGAAAAACCGGTACCGCCAATCTGGCCATCGCCGGACAAGATGGTTATCACGCTCACCAATATAACGCGACATTCATCGCCGGCGGCCCGGTGCCGAATCCGCGCCTGATCTGTGTGGTCTGTGTGCATGAGCCGGATCCGCACCTCGGACATTTCGGTGGAACGGTGGCCGGGCCTGCGTGCTCCAAAATTCTTACCCGAGCATTGCAGTATTTGCAGGTACCACCCGATCAAGGTCCCAAGACTGATCCATGGTGGGGAAAAGAGGCTCTGTTAAAGCGGCTCAAGGGATTAAGCCACTGATGATGAAGCTTAGTAATCTGTTGGATTCTGTTCCAGTATCGCTTACAAAATGCAGCGGCGATCATGGGGCTGTTGATCCCATTATTTCCCGTGTGGTGGAAGATTCACGCACTGTAACACCAGGAGACTTATTTGTAGCCAAGGTCGGCAGTAAATCAACCGGTCGGGACTTTATCGCAGATGCTGTCAATCGTGGTGCCGTTGCGATTGTCACCGATCGGCCGCAAGATGTCCCCGCTGCCAGGGAGACCGCGGTTATCGGCTGCGATTCGCCTGCGATCGCGTTGGGCTATCTGGCACAGGCGATTTACAACTTTCCCGCGCGGGATATGAAACTCATGGCGGTAACGGGAACCAACGGCAAAACCACCATAACGTATTTAATTCGCAGCGTCATGCGAAATGCGGGAATTGCCTGCGGTCTGATTGGAACCGTGCAACTTGATGATGGTAAATGCGTTGTGGAAAGTCCAATGACCACGCCGGGTCCAGTTGAAATGGCCGCACTGCTTGCCCGAATGAGAGATCATGGCGTGCGTGCCGTGGCGCTTGAGGCCAGCAGTCATGCATTAAGCCAGAATCGTCTGGCGGGTCTGGACGTGCAAGTCGGAATGTTCAGCAACCTCACTGGCGATCATCTGGATTATCATGGCAGTATGGAAAAGTACGCCGATGCCAAGGCCCGGCTCTTTGAGGCTCTGAACCCAGAGGCGCATGCCGTTATAAATGCCCAGGACCCGTACAGCGCCCGGATGATCCGGGATTGCCGCGCGAAGAAAATATTTTATGGCATTGATTGCGCGGCAGACTTTTCCTGCACCATTCATGCCATGAATGCCACAGGCATGCAATTAGTTATACGCATGCCCGATGGTCAGACGATGCAGCTTAATACCGGCTTGGTGGGGCGGCATAATGTGCAGAATATTTTATGTGCCATGGCCGCGTGCCATGTGGCGGGCGTTGCGTGGAAGTTTATTATTTCCGGCCTGCAATTGGGAGATATCGTTCCCGGCAGATTGCAGCCAGTGGTACCTTCGGGCCTGCGTCGTGATGAAATGCCCTTTGCGGTGCTGGTGGATTATGCCCATACCCATGACGCGTTGGAAAATGTATTAACCGCGGTGCGTGGCTTTACGCGGGGAAAAGTGATCTGTGTGTTTGGCTGTGGTGGCGATAGGGATGCCACCAAGCGTCCGAAAATGGCGGCGGTCGCAGAGCGTCTGGCGGATACGATTATCGTGACTGATGACAATCCGCGCACGGAAGGTTCATCGGTTATCATAGAACACATTATGTGCGGCTTTTCCGGGGATTTGGGAAACCGCCTGGCGGTGATTCCGGATCGAGCCGGCGCCATCCGTCGGGCCATGGACCTTGCGGAGAAGGGCGATGTGGTGCTGATTGCCGGCAAGGGACATGAAAATTACCAGATCATCGGCACAAGCCGGTATCATTTTGATGACGTAGAGCACGCGCAAGAAGCGGTATTGGCGCGGCTGGGATTAATAACGAACGGTAAAACATGAAGCCATGGCCATTTCAACAAATTCGCAGAGTTACCCTTAGCCGTTGGCTGGCTCGCGGCACACGCGAATTCACGGGCCGTGTCACTACCGATAGCCGGGATTTGCATCAGGGCGATTTATTTATCGCCATCATCGGTCCGAATTTCGACGGCCATAATTTTATTTTCGCGGCAATGGAGTCAGGAGCCGCGGGAATACTGGTTTCTCGTACACCGGATGAGGCTTTGCTTGCTGCGGCCACAGCCGCGTCGGTGACGATCCTGCAATGCGATAACACCGTCCGCGCCTTAAACCGTCTGGCAGCGGCGTATCGGCGTGAATTGCGGGCCAAGGTCATAGCTGTTGGTGGGTCCAATGGTAAAACCACGACCAAGCAGATTATTCAGACGCTTTTGTCACAGCGCTTTTCCGGGGTTGCCAGTCCGAAGAGTTTTAATAACAATATTGGTCTTCCCCTGACGCTGCTGTCGGTTCAACCACAGCATGAATACGTGGTTTTGGAAGTCGGCACCAACGCACCCGGTGAGGTTGAGGCGCTGGGGCAGGTGGCCAGTCCGGATATTGTCGTTATTACGGGAGTAGGATTAGAACATCTGGAATTTCTGACGGATATTGATCATGTGGCGCGGGAAGAGGCTTCGTTGGCGCGGTTTGTTGCGCCGGATGGTATTCTGCTTTTAACCAATGATTCACCAGAACTTCTTAACGCTCTGCGATTAACGCGCGGCCCGCGTTTTACCATTGGCGATGCGGGTTCGGGTGCCGATATGGAAGCTACGGAAATTCATGAGTCGCTGACTGGGACGGATTTTATCGTCAACGGTCGCATGGGGTATCATCTGCCATTGCTGGGGCGGCATAATGTGTTTAACGCGATGCTGGCTATTGGCGTGGCGCGGCGCATGGGGCTGACAGATGAAGAAATCCAGACCGGATTGCCGGCCATAAAGCCCGCTTCCATGCGATTGGAACCCATGCAAATCGGAACCCACTTAATTATCAATGATGCCTATAATGCCAATCCTACAAGTATGGCGGCGGCTATTAAAATGTTCGCCACCATACCGCTTTCCGATGCCGCCCTCGGTCATCGCCGTCGCGTGGCGATTCTGGGCGATATGCTGGAGTTGGGGGCGGGATCGGCGGAGTTGCATCGGCAAATGGGCCGCCTGGCGGCAGAGAATCCTATTGATGTTCTTATTTTTGTCGGCCCGCTGATGCTTCATGCGGCCGATGAAGCGCGGCAGAAGGGAATGACGGTTCATCATTTTATGGACGTTCAAGTGGCCGGGACGCATTTACCGGGCCTGTTAAATAAATCCGATGTGATACTGCTGAAAGCATCCCGCGGAACGCGATTGGAAAAGTTGTCAGACCTCATGAGTGCTGCGGAACAAACCTCCGCAGGCTCGGTGTAATGCGATATCCGGAGGATCGTTACTTTTGCTGTATTTGATATATACATGGATGGCGGGGCATCACTGGTTGCCGGGGCATTGGCCCATTGACGTGGTTATTTTTCGCTCGGCGCTGGCCATTATTTTCAGCTTTCTGCTGGTACTGGCCGCGGGCAGGCCGACAATTGAATGGTTACGCCGACAAAAGCTTGGTGATCAACCGGAGTTTAATCATGCGCAAATTAATGCGTTGACAAGTTCCAAGGCCAATACTCCCACGATGGGCGGAATGCTGATTATCCTGAGCATTTTTCTCACCACGCTGATCTTCGCGCGGCTGGATAATTTTTACGTCCGGATGGGCTTATTGTGTCTGGTTTATCTCGGCACGCTGGGCGGCGTTGATGACTGGCTTAAACTTACCGCCAAGCGCCGCGTTCCGGGCAGCCGAGATGGATTGTTCTGGTGGGAGAAAATGGTTTTTCAGATCGGCCTGGGGGTGTTGCTGGCATTGTTTATTTATTACCACGGCAAATATGATCAAGCTCATTACCTCAACTGGCCCTTTTTGCCGCGCGATATTGTTTTACCCACCTGGCTGTTTGCCATTATTTCCGTGGTGGTTATCACCGGAACCAGCAATGCCGTGAATCTTACCGATGGCATGGATGGCCTGGCCAGCGGGTGCATGGCTATCGTCGCTTTTGCCTTTATGATTCTGGCCTATGTGACCGGCGATGCCCGTTGGGCGGGCAATCTGAATTTTAACCATATCCGCGATGCCGGTGAGTTGGCTATTATCTGCGGATCCATTACCGGATCCTGTCTTGGTTTTCTCTGGTTTAACTGCAATCCCGCACAGGTGTTTATGGGAGATACCGGATCGCTGGCTCTGGGCGGCGTAGTGGGCTACGTCGCCATTGTGATCCGACAGGAGCCCATGCTGCTGCTGGTGGGGGGGATATTTGTCATGGAAGCGTTAAGCGTGATGATTCAGGTTGGATATTTCAAAGCGACCCATGGAAAAAAGGTTTTTCTATGCAGTCCAATCCACCATCACTTCCATCTTAAAGGATGGAGCGAGCCGCAGATTGTGGTGCGGTTCTGGTTGCTTTCCGCGCTATTTGCCGCCATGGCCCTGGCTACCGTTAAGTTGCGGTAACACCTTGAACCATGCGGCCCTGGCCCTGCACCGCAATGACTTGTTTTAAGGCCACACGGGCCGCTTTTACTGCTTGCACCAGTTCCATGGCCGCCTGACGGATGGCTGGCAAAATCACCTGCGGCCAAGGCCGCTTTACTTACCAGTGATGAACCCGCACCTGCAGCCACGGTGCCGGCGGAAATAAACGCGCCCGCGGTTTTGGCATCCACTTCGCCGGTGGGGCGGATAGGTGGACTGGTATTGCAAAAAGAACTGGTGATGCAACGGCTGCGGGTGTCGGGTGATTTGGGGAAAATGGAACTGAATATAAACAGATGCAAATGTGCGGTGCTGATGGGGGCGATGACGTGTTTATCGTTTACTCCGGGCGTTGCACAGGCTCAACAGGATGACGCGGCGTATCGTTTGTCGCAATATCATGAATTGCCCAAATGTATGCAGGTCAACATTACCGACAATATGTTGAAGCTCCTGGCCCAAAATAATTTCCGGGCATAAAGCGTTCCGGCGCATGAGCTGTTATTTGTGATACGCCAGTAACAGCAGTATGGTAATAAGTGAAACCAGCGCCATAACAAATGCACTATTGACCATCCAGGTATTGCGGCTCTTGGATTTTTCGATCCATTCCTGCACCTGCATGGTGGAGGATGCGTAACTGTTCCGCACCTGTTCAAGACAATCAACGGCGTGATTGTTGGCCGCCTGCAGGCGATCAATCATCATGGAAAAACGATTGAACGATTCCACCAACTGCCGGTCAATTTCATTGCCGGTTTCTATTTGTTCGCGCAGGCGTCGCATACATTCGGTGGAATCTTTCCCCACGGCAATTCCGGAAAGCGCTTCATTAATTTTTTTCTGCTGCTGCGCGTGCATCGCCAGGCGATCGGTCACCACATCAAGCATCTGGGATTGCATTCGGCTGGTTTGTGGCAGAGCTTCAACGGCATGGGGCATGGCCGTTAGACGGTGTAACAATTCTTCCTGTCGTCGCACTTGGCCGTCCAACAACCGCCGCAGTTCCTGCACAGTTTCCAGGAGAGAATCATAACTCTGTTGAAGTTTGTAATTGTTGGTTTCCGGGATTGTCGGCCCCACGCGTGAGAGAACATCCGGATTATTGGCATCCGCATCGGAATTCTTCAATGCGCCCCACGCCTGATAGTCTACAATCGTCGGCTGATGACCGCCAATCGCTCGTTTTAAAGCTTCCATCATACCCATGGGTGTAACTCCTGCATTTCGCCGCCCACATTATACCAACGCGGCAAGAGCATCGATAATGCCGCGAGCATCACTTCGTGGTGGCGGCCGGCGTGGCGTGCGGCATTGTCATTGAGCTGTTATCAGATGCTTTTGCGTCACCGGGCATCGGTTTCGCCGACGGCTTTTGGGTTCCCAAATCCGCCTTGGGTGCCGGCATAGTGGCCGGGACCGGCATCTCCGGCTTTACGTCCTGACCAATGGGCAGATCAACTGATTCACACAGCAGCACCAGGCCGAGTTTGTTGTTGTCCCAGTGATCATACTGGTGATAGACCTGCGTTTTGCCGTTCGCACGGATCTGCAGTGTCATGGCATTGCGTTGATAATAATCAACGGGGCTGTTCCAATAGTGCCAGGTAAAGGCGTTGTTCAGCAGCCGATGTCGGGTAATTTCGTTCCACATCGCCTGAAGCTGATCGCGCGTCAGTGGCGTATCGACGTGATCCTGCGAAGCTATGTGATTTTTGTAATCGGCAAAGTTCGTGTACGTCGTGCGACTCATCATGTCGCGGGCGGAAATGACCTGATGCACATGCTGGCGGCTGAAATAGGTATCCGTATTGCGATCAATGATGATCGACAAATCCGCCGGATACGGCGTTACCACCAGGGGCTTACGCTTCGCAAATGGGTTATTCGTTATGCCACCGCAGCCCGCAAGGCTTAATGCCCCGCTGACAATCAGCAGCAATGCAAACGTCAATACAATGTTCCGAATAACGAGTCGGCTGGTCCAATTTGGACGCATAGCGGAATCCTTTCGCCAAACAACTGATCTATACCAGTTACGCAGTATAACCCCAAACCGCCTTATAAGCGAAAGTCCGCGCGGCGGTATCAATGCTCCCAGCCGGTACTTCAATGCGGATTGTCAAACAAATACTGAACCATCGCTCTACCAGCAGGCAGAACTACCCCAAATAAGCACAAAGTCCGCCGACTCATCACGACGCATCTCGTAAGTTTGCCGTCCACCACACGCCTTGACAAATGACAGCTTGACCCGTGCTGACGCGAGGTTCACCATTGATGAGTCGGAACCCAGGATTACGCGCTAAACGATGAGCCGCAACCGCAGGTATGCGTAGCATTCGGATTCTTGAATACAAATCCACGGCCCATGACTTCATCTTTGAAGTCGATTTCCGTACCATTAAGGTACAGATAACTTTTCCGATCCGCTAAAACCTTTATTCCATGGGATTCCATGATTTCATCGGTTTCCACGGCATCTTCGGTCAAATCCAGAACATAACTGAATCCGGAGCAGCCACCACCCTTCACCCCAACACGCAGGGCGGCTTGTTCAGAAAGCCCCTGGTCCTTGATAATGTTCTTAATTTCTTTTGCCGCTGTTTCGGTTAATGCAATCGCCATCTTGTTAGACTCCTAAATAACACACAACTATTTTACGCAACCACAGCCTTAAAGAAAAGTCCACCCTTATTTATTGGTTGTTTTCTCTTTGGCGTATTGCCCGCAACTCGGGATATGGTAGTGCGATCTTGCCCCGAAGTTATCGGACGTTATCTCATCAACACTTGCAATACACCTTTGCAGAATGCCGGTAAATCATCCGGTTTACGGCTTGATACAAAATGCCGATCCACCACCGCCGGTGCATCAACCCATATACAGCCCGCATTTTCCAGATCATCTTTAATTCCCGGTGATCCGGTAACGCGAACGCCGCGGTATACGCCAGCGGAAATTGGAATCCAGCCACCGTGGCATATCGCCGCCACCAATTGCCCTTTGCCCGCGAAATGCGATACCAGTGATTTTACCTTAGCGTCCCGGCGTAATTTATCCGGGGCAAAGCCGCCCGCGCAAATTACACCGATAAAATCATCTCCATTGATATCCGTAATCGCAGTATCAGAGATGGCCGGATAGCCATGTTTTCCCAAGTAGGTAACACCGGCCTTAGGGCCTGCAAGCACCACCGCCGCACCGGCTTCTTCGAGCCGGAGCTTGGGATACCAGAGTTCCAGATCCTCGTAAATGTTTTCAACAAACATGAGGACTTTTTTGCCGTTTATATTCGTGGGCATAATAACTCCGTGGAAAACAACGTTCCAGGCTCAATGAAAAATGGTCAAAACCGTCAGGACAAAAACGCGACCATGGCTCACGGTTCCGCCTCAGACGCGAACGCGGTCTAATTAATTATGCGATCCGCATCCACCCGCGCCGCAGCATCCACCACCGCCGCCGCCGCCGGGCATCGGTGCCCCGCCGGGCTGCGCGTTGGAGACGGCAAACACCGAGACCTTGCGCATGGTATTTTTGGACTGGCACTGCGGGCACGTCGCCTTTTGCGATTGGACCTGCATGTTTGGCGCAAGATAGTCAAACGTTTTGCCGCAATCTCTACATTCGAATTCATAAATTGGCATGTTTATACTCCTCATGGACTGGTCGATTTCCAACAACCAGTACTTGTATACCAGCATAGGCTCTCCCACCGGTGGAAAGCAAGCCCCCGGCATGCCGGAAAATTTCCCCGTTCCCGGACGGTGTAAGACCTTATGCCATTATATATGTGCTGGGTTTCATCAAATCAACAGCCTATGGTGCAAATATGCCATTGCATACCCGGACACGACTCTCCGCCTGCCACTGCGTGTGCACGCTTCCCGCCGCCCGCCAACACGTCTTATACAATTGTTCCAGCAAATCTGGCGGCACAACATGATGCGGCCATCAGCAATCGGTATACGCCATTAATCTTCCGGCCATTGACCGGAAAATACTTCTGCCGCGGGGCCGGTCATATAAACCGATTCATCCGCCTGATTCCATTTCAGCGCCAGTTGGCCGCCGGGAAGATTGGCCAGCACAATACGATTGGTCTTTTCCGCCAGCACACCCGCCACGCAAACCGCTGCCGCACCCGTGCCGCATGCCAGCGTAATGCCACTGCCGCGTTCCCATGTCCGCATGGTGACTTCACCGGCCTGATGCACCTGCACAAAGTGAACATTGATGCGACGGGGAAACAGTGGATGTTTTTCAATATGGGGGCCGATGATCTCCAGCGGGATTTTTTCCAGCTTTTTGCAGAACAGCACCAGATGCGGATTCCCCATTGATACGCATGTCATTGTCTCTTCCACGCCCGCGGCTTTGATCCAATCCGGGCCGGGAGGCAATTCATGGAGCTTCAACACCTCGCGCCAGGGATAGTTAACAACTTGATCCACCCCTGATATGTTTACCGGAATATCCGAAGGCTTGAGAATCGGTTTGCCCATGTTGACCGTTACGCGATTCACTTTTCCGCGCTCAATCCATAAATCCAGTGTCAGCACGCCGGCCCCGGTTTGAACCCTTACCGGATTGGCTGTGGTCAGGCGGTGATCAAAGGCGTATTTTGCAACACATCGTACGCCATTACCGCACATTTCTGATTCACTTCCATCCGCGTTGAACATGCGCATACGAACATGCGCGCCTTGCGCGACTGCCTGCGCAGTGGGTGGGCTGATAAGAATTAATCCGTCGCCGCCGACACCAAAATGTCGATCCGCAATTTTAACCGCAAGAGCTTCGGGATTATTGACTGTTTGATTAAATACATCAACATATATATAGTCATTGCCTATTCCGTGCATTTTTGTGAAGCGCATGAAGTAACTCCCATAATAATCTTCCCGGGCGGCGCAAGGGACATCCCATGCGCGTAACACCTGGCTAAGCCGTGCCGGTTGAAGCCGACGGCGAACGCATCATCATACGTCATC
This sequence comes from Planctomycetota bacterium, assembly GCA_021847065.1. Taxonomy (GTDB): domain Bacteria; phylum Planctomycetota; class Phycisphaerae; order WQYP01; family WQYP01; genus JAMDCX01. Next base: position 13,587 of record JAJZVR010000060.1, read on the forward strand.
AGGATTCGGCTCGGAAGAACTCGGTGTATTGGCCCACACGACTGCGGAAATCGCGCCGTCGCGGTCACGCTGGATCAGCACCTCGGCTTTGGCTTTGGTCATCTCCACGAGACGGGCGTTCGGCAGATCAACGTGCTTCACCCAATCTTTCGCCATTGCGACGGTTTTTCCGCCTTCTATGTGGCGGTTCATCAAGTTGGTCACGATCGAAGCCGGAGGCGCTTCCAAATAAATGCGAAGATCGAAAATATCCGATATGCCTTGATACGGTGGTCGGTCGAGAAATAGATAATTTCCTTCCACCATCGCCAGATTAACCGATTCGTGCACACTGATGGCGTGCGGAACGGGTCTATGATGTACCCGGTCATAGCCGGGCCAGGTCATTTTCGGTGGGGTTTGCTTTAATCGCTCAAGATGATCCCGTAGCATGGGAACATCAAACGTATCAGGTGCACCCTTGCATTGGTTCATGCGTAGTTGCCGCCCATCCTCCAATTGTAAAAATCGTTCCGCCAGGACCGATTCCGGAAAGTGGAATCCATCCATGGGCAGGGAGACAACATTCACTTTTGGCATTATGTTTTTTGATGCCATCCAGGCGAGTTGTTCGGTAAAAAAAGATTTACCGGACCCGGGCGCTCCCGCCACCCCCACAAGCATACGCCTGCCGCAAAGTCGCTGCAATTCAATGAGATTCGACAGAAAAGGTCGCCATCGTTTGGTCCATTCCGATGCGCGAATATTCATCTCAACCCGCTGGCCATTAATAATCAAAGGCACGTCTTTGTGCAGGAACCAAGGAAAGGGATCTATTTCTTGTAAGGACAAACGTAAAACTCCATATTAAAGAATGCCCGATGTCTGATAACCAAAGGGCCGAAAAAACAGTATCCGTTTTCTAGCGCGGTAGGCTGCCGAGGTTCCGAAAAAATTACTGCTTCGGCAGTGCCACGCCGGAAATATGCACCACTGGATAGGGCCAGTCAATGCGCCCGGTCGTTGGCACTGGCGCCACAGCCCCATGCAGTGGTAAATAACCTTGATATATCGGCGAAATGTGCCTCGGAACTGAACATACTTGCGTCCAAGGTGGATTTAAGCACATCAGTACCGGCGTGATGGCCAAGTTGGCGTAAAACCATGGAATATTGGCCAGCCCGACGGCTTCTTGGCCAAAGGTGGGATTGCAGTCGCGATAATGGCTCTTCGCATCCAGATCGCGAAGGTAAATCGGATTATGTTTCACCACACCGGAAAAATAATCCGATTTCATTGCCGGCCATGGGCGGTGAATCGCCTCGGTCATTGGGGGCATGCGACCCCAGTTGGCCCCTATTGTCATGTCTGTTCCGGGAACGGCCAGTGGCCGCCCGGGGCATCTGCCCTTGTCGCGCCGAATGTTCATTGCGGCGTGCGGTGCGCCGGGATGGTTTGTGGAACATCCATTAAGCGCCGCAATAAAAAGCCCCGGCAATACCAGCCATAATGCTTTTGTTACACTTTTTTTAGCCACCATTATCAAACTCCTGTCACCCATCAATGCCGCCAGGATCACCCGCAATACCCAAACAATAATAACACGAATGGGAGCCGACCGCGCGGCTTCACCGGGAGACTCTAGCGGGAGCGGGAAATCATTAAAGAGCTAAACGCTGTGCCCAGGACAGCTTTACACCGCTTCGGCACCGGTCTGCCTTTCGCGCTATTTGTGTCTTCGAGCGGAATTTGACCCGTGATTATCAAAAAGTCCCTGCAAAAAAATCCTTCGATTAGCTCTCGTCCGAGTTTTCACCGCAATGACAATTGGCGGCACCGGTCGCATTTTACAATTATTAACAACGCCGTAGCCGTCGGGCGGTCTTCAGCCGTTTGGCTGACATGATTGCAAATTGTTTCCGTGCTGGAATGGTGATCGAGCGTGGCGCGGTGCGAATATCACCGCAATTAAACGGTGGCTTAGGATTATATTCGATGGCCAACTGTATGATCTTTGCCTGCTTCTCGCTGACCAATTGTGCAGCGGCCACTAACGCCCCATCAATCCCCGCCGTGACACCCGCGCAGGAAATGAGATTCTCGCTGATGACAACGCGGCGCTTGACTGGCTTAGCTCCAAAATACTTTAACAGATTCATTGAGGCCCAGTGGGTAGTTGCAGATTTTCCATGTAACAAACCAGCCGCGCCGCAAACCAGTGCGCCGGTGCAAACCGAAAGCACAATTCTGACATCTGATGCTTGAGTGCGAATGAAATCAATTATTTCCGCGTCTTCCATCAGTGCTTCCTGGCCCGGTCCGCCAGGAATCACCAGTATTTCCAGTCGCGGGCATTGCGCTGGCAGAATGGTTGGCGTAAGAATAAGCCCATGAATATCGCGCACCGGTTCGAGCTTCTTCCATACGATGTGAATGGCGG
>JAJZVR010000061.1:0-2677 GCA_021847065.1 Planctomycetota bacterium
GGGGCGTGGGGAGGCTATGCTCCGCCTTCCAAATTAGGCCACGCCCGGAATCCACGAATTGGCGTTAGGGACATTCCCGATGAATCAAGATGCCTTGATGAATTTGAAATGGAGAAATAGAATGCGTGCTTTATTAGAGAATCGCTTCCAGCGCCGGACGATGTTGGGGCTGTTGGCATTGTTTACGGCGGCCTTGGGGATGGCTGGGCTGTTGCAGGCTCGACAAATGGCCAGCCCGCTGCTGGACCGTCCGGGACGGCCATTTACCTGGGCGGCCTATCCGACCGATGAAATCGGCATTGCCGATGCCCGCGCGGCCACAGAAATTACACCATCGGGATACCTTTATACCGGCTATGGGGAATTGATGTTTATGGCCGGCCACCCGGAACGGCCCGTGCAGCAGCGGCTGCGGACTTTGGAAGATGGCTACCTGCCCATTGTGCATTACCATTTTCACGATGGGTCGATTCGCTATTCGGTCACACTTTTCAGTTGGGCTTTGAACCCGCAAAAGCCCTACCGAAATGCGATAAACTTTATTCGTGTCCGTGCATTCAATGAGGGGACAAAGCCTACGATTTGCCATTTTGCCGTAGCCTTTCCATACACCGGCGGGCAACCGGTTGGATCGCACCGCTTTAGGCGGCCCGCAGGGCCTGATCAGCCTGGTAATTATGTACAGTATGGAGTTCCGTTTAATAAACAGTGGGTGTATGGATTTAATAATGGGTGTGCCATACGCGCAGGCGATGTGGTGTATACATTCCCCACGGGGCCAAAGCCGAGGCTCTATCTGACACCGCAGGTAAAATACATTCATTCCGTAATCGTCCCGGCCCAGCCCAATACGCCGGTACTCATGGCGCGTTATGTGATCAACTTGCCGTCCGGGCGGCAAACGGAGTTGGATTTCAAAATGCCCGTGCATCCAATTGCCCTGACCAATCATCCGGCATTACAGCAGTTAAAAGATCTGAAGTTGCGTCCGTCTCTGGTGGCCGCTCGCCGGTGGTGGCGACGGCAATTACGAGGCCATGGATTGCAGCTTTCGCTAAGCGAAAAGAAGGTTGTAGACACGTTTCGCGCCAGTCTCATGTATTTAATACTGGCCCGGGACCGCTGGCCCGCTCCCAGACCAGGCCGCCGGCCAATTTACGTGCAAAATGTAAATAAAGTAAACTACCACGCCTTCTGGTTGCGGGATGGCTCCTATATGACCCGCGCTTATGATTTGACCGGCCATGCACACCGTGCGGCCCAGTGCCTGCGATTCTTCCTGCGTATTCAGAAACCAGATGGTAATTTTATCTCCCAATCGGGACAGCATGATGGTTGGGGCGAAGCGCTGTGGGCCATTGGACAGCATTATCAGTTGACCGGAGACCTGGCGTTTGCCCGGAAGGTTTTTCCCAACGTACGCCGTGCGGTCGTATGGCTGGAAGCGGCACGAAAACGCGATCCACTGCATGTATTGCCCGGCGGAAATCCACATGATGATGAATTTCCCAACACCTGGGCGCATATAACCGGAGACAATTTTTACGCGCTCGACGGGTTGCACGAGGCGATCATTCTTGCGGACGCATTGGGACACCAACATCTGGCCGCAGCCTGGCAAAAACAATACGGGAATTATCACCATGTTCTTTTTCACATTTTGCGGAATATTGGCCGCCATGACGGCGACTATATGCCGCCCGGACTGGACGTAAAAGGAGGACACGATTGGGCCAATTTGCTGGCGTTATATCCGCATGAATTATTGCCGCCGATGGCCCCGCTGGTTACCGGAACATTGCGGGAATCCTTACGCCACTACGGCGAAGGTCTGGCAACATACGCAGGCCAGTTGCACCAATATCTGACGATGAACAATACGGAAACATGGATTATTCGCGGCCAGCAACGCCATGCGCTGCGCGAACTATATGCGGTGCTGGTGCATACCTCCGCCACGCAGGCGGGGTGGGAACTGGCCTCAGCACCGTGGACAAAGCGCGATTTTGGTAATGATCTGGCACCACATGGGTGGTTTGCGGCGGATTACATTGCCGTCGTTAGAAATATGCTCCTGCGAAGCCATGATAACACCTTGAACATATTCTCAGTGCTTTCACCGATTTGGACTCGGCCTGGCGAGATTTTGTCATTGCGGCAGGCACCCACCCGATTTGGAGTAGTCAGTCTCTGGGCGATTTTTACGAAAAAAGGAATGCAACTTCACATCGAATCACATTTTCGGAAACCGCCAAAGCGTATTCGGCTCCACTTACCTTGGTATGTCAACGTGACCGGGGCTACGGTGGATGGCCACAAGTTATCCGTGCATGGCCAGAGTCTGGAGTTGCCGCCGGACGCAAAGTCGGTTCGTTTGCAATGGAGCAGGCAGGCCGATTTGGGCGATTGGAGTTACGGTTCATTTGTCAAACAATTCAAGAAGGCGTGGCAGACCCGTTATTTTACGCATAAGGCTATGACTTTTGGAAATGGCGTGCAAGGCTGGCCAGCAAAATGAAGCAGAACCGCCAGGCTATCCGCTGGAGGAAGAAACCGCTGTTGGATCACTGGTTACCGTGTTGAACAGTCAGGCAGATTAAATGGGGAATCCTGAATGATATGGGTCTGGCCCTATTTTGTGGCAAAGCGGGATTTGACGCGAGAAAGGCGGCAAACC
>JAJZVR010000061.1:2777-16000 GCA_021847065.1 Planctomycetota bacterium
GTGCTGGTAAATCCCGTTACCAAAGCCGGTGCGGTTTCGCGCCAGGTTTATCTGCCGGAAGGAACCCAATGGTTTGATTTCTGGACCGGTCAAACTCTGCCCGGCGGAGAGAATGTGGATGCGCCAGCGGCCATTGATTCACTGCCACTTTATATTCGTGTCGGTTCCCGATAATCGGATTTTACCCGCCCCACAGTATCCGGATCACCGTGGCCCGCCAAAGCGGACAGGTGATCTTCCAAGGCGTATCCACGCCCATAGGACACGGCAAGACGCCGTATCATGCAACGCTGCAATGGCGTCAATGGTGCCACAGCGCATCTGTCGTGGTGCATCGCGCCATGGTACCGGGCGCCGTAGTACCAGTGGATTCATATTGTCACCGGCGGAGAAAATAATTTATCGGGTTTTTGTCGGCGGCATATATGGCAACTCTACATTTTGCACGGACTGGGTGCGCGACGGGAGAGTTTTGTCAGTGTTTGCGGGAATTCCTGATAATACCGGTACTCCAGCAGCGGTAGCATTTGTTTGTGGCTCATGCGGGGCCGTTGAATTGGGGACGACATGTCGGAGGATTCCTTCAGCGCGTGTGGGCCGGATTACAAGCGCGGTTAACTCGACCCAGTGGCGCCAGGTTAATACCGCCATTAGTTTTTTCGTTTCCGGCATCCCAGCGGTGGGGTGGATGTGTAAGGTGACTAATGCGGTATTACCGCTATGAATTGGGCCAAAACGAACGGCTGAGCTGATTTGCAACACTCTATTGCCCGTCGGCAATTTTGCCAGTTCCCAAACAGAGATATTTCCCAGTAATCGTCCCAATCGCGCGTTTCGTATCGAAAGCGTAAGCGTATGAATGTCTTTGGTGCTGACGTTTGAAGCAATGGTAACGTCCGCCGCGGGAAGGCCTTTGATAGAAGCGGTTCGCAATGCCGCCGCCAAATCCGATGGTGTGCCGGGATACGTGAGGAAATATACGTGGCGATTTAATGGAATTTCCTGCCATCCGGGATAAGGTGCTGGTACAGATCGGCCCCGGGTGTTGCGGGTGGCCATTAATCCTTCGGCATCAACGACGATCAACTTTCCGCGCGGAAACTTCCCCGCGGGCGGGATCAATGCGAGCAAGCGCTTCCAGCCGAGGTGGCCATCGGCTATCGCCGTGCGCCAGATATCGTCTTTAATCATTCCTGGTGGATTATTCCGCCATGCGATCCACTGATGATCCGCAACTTCGCCGGAACCCGGTCCGGAGACGATGGCACATGAACCATAAGGTTGCTTAAAAACCGCTGCCAAGAAGGCTAAATGTGGATGCACAATGGAAAATAGTTGGCCGGCGCCCAATACGTGCAACTCGAAATTGTTTGCATGAGCCGGTACGGGTACGTACGTGGCGGCCGCAGCCAGGAACAACGCGGGATTCGGGGCCGCATGATTGGATATACCGTTTGGTAGTGAGTAGGACCTCGGCAATATCATCACTGGGAGCGCGGCATTGGATTGTTCAAGATGATGGCACAAACGCATGGATTGGTAAGTATCTGATAAGGCCACCCCGCCGATCAAACTGGTCAATGCCATATTGCCTTTGCCAGCCCCAATTACATCGGGTGTTGCAAATATCGGAACCGATGAATTTAATGCTTGCAAGGCATCGTGCAACCGGGGAATCAGAGCATCAGCGACGCCTGCCATTGCCGGTGTGGGAGCACTTGAAAAGCGTACAACAATTGCCGGACAAATGCCGATAACTGTTTTGAGCTGCTGAATCAGTGCGTTGCTGGAAATCAGAGGGCTTTGGCGCGTGTCTGCGGCGGATATGGTCAATACCGGAATAAGGCGTGCCCCGGATCGTTTGAGACGCAAGGCCATGCGGGATTCCCGCGTCTCAAAGCCAGTGCGATGATGGGTGGAGAGGTTAATGTTAAACAAATACTGCCGAATACCGGTTTCACTGATGAAGCTGCCGATAAAACCAGCGGGATGGGCGGAAATAAATGGTTGCGGCATCGAAGCAATCCAAGGGACGCTCTTGCCGGTTAGAGTGGAACTCGGAGCGTAAATACACCGGGGACTCTGAAATGCCTGCCGCATCTGGATTATTGTTTTGTGCCAGAGTAATTCATACCTGCCCACAGCGCTGAATGTTTCGGGCAATGCGATACGGACTATTTGGCCATTGGTAAGCATGGTTGGGCGTATGGGCGTTGTGGCCAGGAGTGTCGGGACTTTGCCGTGGCCGCGTTTGAGCATCCATCGCAGATTACCGGACAGCATTTGAGCCGATGTGCCGGGATTTTTTATGCGGATTTTCAATATTGTCTGATCGCCGACATGATATAAACCTGAGGGATGACTCTGGCCGGTCAAAGCGATTTGCAGGTCGTTGACTTGTATCGCGGCTGCGGTACAAAGACGGGCGGTAAATAAACTGGTTATCAAGATAATCCATGCAATTCTCATAGATTTCATTTTAGCGCGTTGGTAAAGAGTTCGCGAGTACGTGCCGAAAATTATTTATCGCCGCGCGGCGGTTCGAGTAACGGGCAGGGCAACGCGGGCATTACTTGGACAGGCTCCCGGGAAAGGGTCTGCCAATTGTTTTGGCGGGGTGAGCGTTTCCATCGTCGCAACTCGCGTTTTGATAGCGCCAACGCCACCTGACGCAATCCGATTTGGCCCGACGCCAGATTTATTGGCAGACCCCCCGGGAAAATTGTGCCGATGCTACATTGTGTTTCGCGATGATTTCGGATTAAATGTTAGAATTGGTAGCCGGTTCTGGAGTTTTGATTCATGCGCGTATTGGTGGTTGAAGATAATAAAGTAAGTCTTACGTTAATTCGTAAGACGCTGTCAACCGCTGGACACGAGGTTGTCTGCACGGAAACGGCTGAAGAAGCCTTGGAAATTATCAGGCAGGGCCTGGCCCATCTGATTGTGGCCGATTGGGAGATTCAATCATCTTTAAGCGCTTTGGCACTATGCCAGACAATCCGGCGTGAGGAAGTCTGGGGTTATGTATACATTATTCTCATCACGTCGCTTAACGATGCGCAGGAACGGGTGCGAGGCCTGACCGCGGGAGCTGATGATTTTATCACCAAGCCGTATGATCCTGATGAGCTTGTGGCGCGTGTACACAGCGGCGAGCGTGTGCTTTCGACGGATACGCGCAATCTTGCGATATTTGCCATGGCCAAACTCGCGGAATCGCGTGATCCGGAAACCGGTATGCACCTGGAGCGCGTACAGACATATTCGCGTTTGCTGGCACAGGAAATGGCATCCAATCCAAAATATCAAGAAGAGATAACCGCGAATTTCATACGCTGGATGTACCTTACCAGTCCGTTGCATGATATTGGTAAAGTAGCCATTCCGGATTATGTACTATTGAAACCGGGCCGTCTGACGGACCGCGAATTTGCCCTGATGAAAACCCACACCACCCTCGGGGCTAATACCATTGATATTGCTCTGCGAAAATTTCCACAAGCGGAATTTCTCCGAATCGCCAAGGAAATTATCGCCACGCACCATGAACGCATTGATGGCACCGGTTACCCGACACAGATGCGTGGACTGGATATTCCCATCAGCGGACGTATTGTCGCGGTGGCTGATGTTTATGATGCTTTGACCTCCAAGCGTTTATACAAAGACGCGTTCACGCACGAAATTGCCCGCTCTATGATTGAAGCGGGATCCGGCACACAGTTTGATCCAGATATTGTTGCGATGTTCCTGAAAATTCAGGATGCGTTTGTGGAGGTAAAAGAACGCTTCGCCGAATGCCCCCAAATCATCACCTGACCGCGTTCTAAACCCAACGCACATAAAGCCCGAAGTGCTTATAAACTGATCAATATTGTTCTGCCGCCGCCCGTATTGCCAGGCATCGGCGGATCAGGTTTTCAAGTTGATCAAGGGGAAAAATGGTCGCGGCGTCTGATGGGCTTTTTTCCGGATTGGGATGCACCTCCACAAACAAACCATCTACGCCCGCTGCCGTGGCGGCATTGGCCAGCAGTCCAACATATTGCCGCTGTCCACCGGTAGCGGTTCCCAGGCCGCCGGGGAGTTGCGTGGAGTGTGTGGCATCAAAAATTACCGGTGCGCCCAGTGCCTGCATCTGGGCAATACCGGTCATGTCATTAACCAGACGGTTATAGCCGAAAAAAGTTCCGCGTTCAGTGAGCATGATCTGCTGATTGCCTGTGGAACGGACTTTCTCAACAACATTTTTCATTTCCCATGGGGCCATAAATTGCCCCTTTTTTACGTTAACTGCTTTGCCGCTTTCACCGGCGGCGATCAATAAATCCGTCTGGCGGCACAAAAAGGCCGGAATTTGAATAATATCCGCAACCTGTGCCACGGCGGCCACCTGGTTGCTTTCGTGGACATCGGTTGTAATTGGAACCCCCAGTGTCTGTTTTACGTGGCGGAGAATTTCCAATCCGTGTTCGATTCCGTGGCCACGGAAGCTGCCGCTGCTGGAGCGATTGGCTTTGTCAAAGCTGGCTTTGAAAATGTATGGAATATCAAGTTTTGTGCATATCTCGGCAACGGTGCGGCCAATGTGCAAAGATATCTCCTGGCTTTCAATCACGCATGGGCCGGCAATCAGCAAAAACTTTTTACCGGGAGTCCAGGATACATCAGAAAATTTATATGAGGTCATGTCGATCCTTTGTTTATGCCAACGTCACAGGTGGTGAAGATAACCGGTTTCCGCAGGAGTTGGCAAATCCGTGGGCATAATCAGATTATTTACGACAATCAGCGTAGAATTACAACACGCGGCACCAGAGACATTTAAGATATTGCCCCTCCAGAAATTCTGTCATGACGGGATGATCCGCGCCCGGACCGGTAACGCCCAGAATTTGCACGCGCCGCTGGGCACTGCGCGATGCGCCGCGGAGCATATTCTGGAATTCCGCTAGATCCATCAGCCCGCTGCACGAGCATGTCACCAGCATTCCACCGGGCTTCACTACGCCCAATGCCAGTTTGTTAAAATCAAAATAGGACTTGCGCCCCTCGGCAAATTCATCGCGCCCGGAAATCAACTTCGGTGGATCAAGCGCCACCACATCATACGCCTGCCCGTTGAGCTTCATTTGCCGCAAATACGCGAAGCCATCGGCGTGAATGCTTTGATATTTGGCCGGAGGAATGCGATTCAATTGCGCATTGCGTTTGGCCAGCGCAACGGCATTTTCATCTAAATCCACCGCGGTAACATGCGCGGCATTGCCAATGGTTGCGGCATAAATGCCAAAGCCGCCAGAATAGCAGCACACATCCAGGATTCGGGCGTTGGCAGTATATGCGGTCAGCGCCCGACGGTTATCCCGCTGGTCACAAAAAAAGCCCGTTTTATGTCCTTCCGCCAGATCAACTTCAAAACGCAGGCCGTTTTCCTCCACCATGCCGCGTGTCTGGCCATCACGAATATCATCCTGGCGCAGAAAAAATCCCTCCGCACGTTGGATATGTTCATCCGAACGGAATATCACGCGCGTTACCGGCAATACTTCCAAGAGCGTATGCTTGATGCGGCCAATACGTTTGAACATGGCCATGGAAAAAATTTCCACAATGGCCGCGTCACCGAGCCGATCCACAATAAGTCCCGGCAAGCCATCGCCTTCAGCATGTGCCACCCGATAGGCATTGGTGGTTGTATCAAGTTGCAGGGTTTGTCGCCGCAGTGCCGCCGCCAGGGCCAGTCGCTCTTCCAGAAACGACTCGGTTATTTCCGCTTCATTGAAACTTACCATCCGCAAGGCAATTTGTGATTGCGGATTAAACAACCCCACGCCAAAAATAACTCCGTCACGGTCATAAACCGTTACCAGTTCGCCGGCCGAAAGGCCCGGCGAAGTTTTGCCCACCATTTTTTTGAATATCGATGTGCTGAATACAGCATTGCGCAATTGCACCCATCCGAGGCCTGGTCGGGGCGTAAAGGCTTTGAGTCGGTTGCCTGGCGGTGCCAAATCAGATTCACTGTTCGCTTCGGTGGGGGCGATCGGTGCGCGTGGGCGTCGAGGATGATGAGAAACAAAATGTCGGTTATCACGTCGCTGCATATATCCGCCTGAACAACACTGTTACCAACGCTGATTGTACCGCAAGTGCCAAAACGTTGAAGCTGGGGTCCAATCCCGGGGATTCGGGGGGGGGGAGCGGCGGCGGTTGCCACCGCAGATCAGGTGATCGTTGAACGGGTGATCAGGTGAGCAAAAGGAGTCCGAGTGGCAGTGGCTGTGGAGGTTCTAGGTTACAGGTGACAGGTTACAGGCCAGTGTGTCTCGTCCTGATATAGGTTGTCACTTTTGACAGTGGAAATATCAGGGGTTGTGGTATGCGTATACGGGTTATAAAGCGGTATAGTGAGTGCTTCAAGCTGGGGGTGGTGGAGGAGTTGGAGACGGGAAGATTCGGGTCGATTACCGAGGCGCGGTTGCCCGAAGAGCCTTCAATAAGACATGTCGTGTTTATCCATGCATTGCGGCGGCACTGCCCCGCACTATCCATTGGAAAACTTTTACGACCGCTTCCGCCTGGCCAGCAGCGGCAACCCGCCGCAAAGCAGGATCGCCATGGTGGCGGGTTCGGGCACTGGCTGCCCCGTCTCCAGAGCGGTGCCCAACGGTGTCAAATTCCAACCCACTACATCCAACGCGGTCATTTCATTAGCGCCCAAGTTAAGCACGCGGCCTGGCGTGCCACTCCAGTTTTGAACCTGACTGGTGCCGGTCCAGTCGCCGTAATCACCATTTGGGTTCTGGTTGAAATTCACCAGATTGGTCTTACCGCCATTGATCGAAAAATACGCAGTTGCGTTAGAAGCGGTGGTAAAGCTGCGCACGCCATCGGAGGAGTAGCGAAACAGGTCCAGCGGGCCGACATTAGCGTTCGTCAACGTGCCACTATAACCATAGTAGATGGTACTGAGAGATGACCCATCTCCGCCGATGCCCAGTATCTCATCAATCTCATGCGCCACCACGCTTTGCATACTGTAGCGGTAATCATTTTGGGCTGTTGAGTACTGGGGCAGCATCATTGATCCCAGGTTTGCATAGACGGTGCCCCCGACGGGACCGTTGAACGCAATGCCAAGCGCCCGAGCCAGCGGAGAGCCAAGACCAATCTCTTGGTTTGGGTTCGTCGGTGTGTCTCCCGGAACCGGGAAACTTGTCGGCAACGTGATCAAGGCACTGTCGTCGGCCGCCGAGAGCCTTTGGTGATTTTTAAGGGCAGAGACGTACGCCGAATAAGACAGGCCCGTACCGTCGTCGAGGGAGTTGGATCCCAAGCCGTAGTTAACGCCTTCAAAGGTGATGTCGACGGTGACCGGATTGGCGATGTAGCTGTCAATCGCTGATATTGCGCTGTTAATCTGGCTTTCAAAGTAGGTGGCGTTGGAGTTGGTGGTGATGGTCGTGTCAAATGTGGGAATGATCGTCAAAGCCGGCGTGGCAGTAACGTGCAAGCCGACTGCGGCACAGGCCGTCACCACCACAAATGCAAAACGTGAACGGTACAACAAGAAAACCCCCTGACCGCGCAGCAATCTCCGAGAGCGGCGAGGCAGGCGTGTCAAAGGCTCCCGGCGAACACCGGAAGAAAACCATTTAACTCAACCACAGCCTCGCGACATTCTCTGTCTAAGGTAAATACTACCCCTTTTGAAAAGCCCACACAATACCCTTTTTACGCAATTCAGCCGTCGTTTTGCGCAAAGCCCCCCCACTTCGTCTCATAAACACTTACAAAAACCCAGTAGCACCTTTTGGCGCATTTTCCCCGCATTCAGCCCCATTTTGCGCGGTTAAAAACCTCTCTCCGCGCAGTTCACCCTCAGCCTCCGCGGCTTACTGCGCCACAACCAAAAAACCGCCCGTGGCCAACCCCATCCCGCCGCCGACAGCACCGCCAAGCCAGGGTATAAAAGCCGCGCTGCGATTCCACCCCGCATTTTCATCTGAGAACCCCCCAAAAAACAAACGTTCACACTCAAAAAACACTTTAGTGAAACACATCGCTGGCGCCACCCACCACAATTTTGCTCACGGCACCAAAACGCGCCGGACCTTGGCCGTCGCCCTGCTGAACCCAATGAATGGTCACCCGCGATATGCGCACCCAGTGCAGCGATACATGCACCAGACTGGCCGCGCCTTTCACAGGCGGCGAAAAATTAATGATTTTGGTCAGGCTGCGGATTTTGCTGCCGGCATCGTAGCCAATGACAATGGCGCTGCCGCCTGTTTTGTCACCATTACTCGCCACATCCAGGGAATTCAGATCAAAACTGCCCCCACCTATTTTTTTAATGCCGATATTGCAGCCCCAGGTGCTAGAGAACAGCATTTTTTCGGGCCAGCCGCCCGGCCACGCGCTGCGCTTAGATCCATCTTGCAGTTGCAATGTGGCGCGGTTGCCAAATCCGTAGATATCGTAGCCGTTAATAGGCCATTCACGTTGTTTGGCGTTGAGTTTCCATGCGGAAAAACTCAGTGCCGTTGGCTTAGTCGTCGAAGGCCGCGCCGCTCGAATTTCGGGAGAGCTCAGGCTACGCGCACCGTCGGCGGCCATGGCGATGACCGCAAAATAGTAGACCTTCCGGGAATCCAGCCCGGTTAGCGTTTTAGAAAGACCATCTCCGGTCTGGATAAAATGGACCAACGCCCCGGGGGCGTGGCCGTAGGCAATCAGATAATCAACAGCACCCGGTACGGCGGACCAACTGAGTTTGACCCGGGTTTTACCGAACCGTACGCTGTTAAGCTTGGGTGCCGCCGGGGCCTCCAACTGCGATACCGTCACGCTTTTGACGGCGAAGATTTTGGTTCCCGTGCTGCGAATTTTCACCGCGTGCAAACCGGGTGTCAGTAGCATTGTACCGATAGCGGCCTGGGCCCCTCTGCCATGGGCGATGGGCACCGAATCCACCAGCAGGGCAAACCGGCCTCGGCCGGTGGCGGTGGCGACGAACCGGTAATTTCCAACCGTTGGCACTAAAATGTTCCAACTCATCCATCCGCCCCGGCGCGTAAGTTGGCCGGAAGGATCGGTATAAGTCCAGGTAAGATGCCGCGGATTGTCATAGGCCAAGGTCAGGTTGGCGGGCGTAAGCACATTGGGCACCAGCGTGCCATTGCTGATCGGTGGCGGCAAGTGCGTCATCACCTGATGGTAGCCGGCCATTTTGGGCGTGTGTTGATAAAAGATATTGGGCATGCCCAGGGGCGCAGTCATAACCACTGCGTAGGAACCGCCCGTGGCACAAAATACAATGGGCACATTGCCACCGGCGGCCAGGTAATCTTTCAGGGTATCGGCGGTAAATTGCCGCACCTGCGGGGCCACGTTGGCGGCCTGTGTTACCGCGTTGGGACTGTCGCCGCCGATTTCAAAACCGCCTTCGTAACCCACCGTGCGCAAACCATAAGCCCGTGACCAGTCCGCCTCGGTTTGCCAGACACCCGAAGTGTTTTTCATACCGGATTGCAGCATGGCCGCAGTGGATTTTATCTGCACGCCATTGATAAACACGGTGCCATTGCCATTGCCCACCAGTTTGATGGTGTGTGGCCCGGCGGTGAAAGCCGCCGGATTAGTCAACCGCCATTGGTAGCTTCCCATCGCCGGATCAATGCGATTCAGACTGTAATTGTATAGCCGCTGGGTCAGCAACTGGCCATCCACATAAACCATCACGCCTTCTTCGCCGGCGGTTCCCTGCGATCCGAGTATATTGATGGCGCTGACCCCCGCGGGAAATATCACTTTTTGAGAAATGCTACCGCCATTGCCTTGCAGATAGGCCGCCTGTCGCCCCACTTGCGGTTGGGGTGGAAAACCTAACGCCGCAATGGGCATGGTACCATAAGTAAAGTTGACCGGTCCGGCCAGATGACCAGCCGGTCCCTGATGCCATACCCATTGGCTGTTATCCCACCAGGCTTTGGCCATGGCGACCGTCTCGGCATGGTCCAAGGTGATGCCGGGTGCGGTTTGGCCTGTGGTATTGGCGGCATAAAAAGAATCGTTATGTAGCCAAGGAGCCTCCTGGCACAGAAGATAGTAGTTGTGCCGCGCCTTGAGGCGCAGCGGCCCGACGCTGATATAGGAGTCATGGCCCGCGGGCGTACCCGCCAGGTTGATCGTCGTATGAACCAGGATGTGTTTCGACGCATTGAACAGCCACACCTGATGGGCTCCCGTATCGCCCTTAGCTACATATAGGCCAAGCTTTTGCGCATACACATCTTTCTGGCCGATGGTAAATTTCGCCCCTACCAGAATGGACGTACCCGCCGCGGGTAAGGTGAGTGTTCCCAAATGGGTGCTGACCACCGCAGCCGCGGTGTGCGTATCCATACCCACCAGGCCCGCATGACCGGCAAATGTCCAACCGGCATGCGCCGGGTGCGCCTGCATGGTATTGGCCAAAACCGCCGGAATCTGAAAATGGGCGTCGGCAATCTTCACCGCCCCCAGCCCGCTGTCGTTATTAACGCTGTTGTACCAGCCGCCGCCAGCCGCATAAAGATAATAGCCCGGCGGGTGCGGATGCGCCACATGGTGACCATCTTCATTGTTAAAATAATTGGCCAGAAATTGCAGCGTCAGCGTGGCCGTGTTGTTGTAATTGCCGTATTGGAATTCAAACACCGGCCGTACCACCCGCAGCATGGCCGCATTGCCCCACACCTTGCGAAAGGCCCCGGAAATTTCCTTGGTGCGCAAAATCCACCAGCGGTCGCCCAGGGTGGTCGCATCCGTCGTGTGGTCGTAAGCTAGAATTGTGCCGTTGGCCGTATGGTTCTTGACCGCTTGTTGGGCCAGTTGCACAGTTAAATTGTGCTGGTAGAAGCCCCCGTTCCAGACCTCATTGGAGTATTCCAAATACAGCCGTAAATTGGAATTCAGCGGCGGATACGCTGGATTAACCTGCGGGCTGCTGTACGGATCACCGTTGGCCTGGAAGCCATATTTCAGGGCCAGCGCCAGCTTATGCAGGTAGCCATTGCTGGCCCGCATCGGTATGTTCAGCCACATATCCTTGCCCGTTTCATTGCACAGTTCCACCGCATATTCCAAAGCTCCGCCCACTCCCTGATACCCGCCGCCAAGTCCCGCCTGCGATGAAAAACTCGGTTTCATCCGCTGTTTCCAATGCACAATGGCATTGCCGCCGGCCGCGGGGCCGCTGTTGGTGCCCAGAAAATCCATAAAGCGGATGGCGGTGAATTGGCCCATCAGCTTTTTATAGGGTGTGGTAAAAGTGGTATGGGGTGGATAACTGGTGGCCGCATCCGGTGCGATGGGACGCATGATTTTAAGATCCGTCACACCCGTAGCGTTCTGGTCCGTGGGCAAGCGACGGGTGTGGGACAACGTCAACTGACACTGGTTGTTGCACGGTTCCGGAAACGTGAATACCACCTTGGTCGTATTCGTCGCCGCGTTGTAGGTTTTGGAATTGATGATGGCCCGAACCCAGCCCAAGCCCACGTCGGCCTGGCCCTTAAAGGTCATGGTATAGGTGCCGGCGCAATTGGTCGGCTGCGTAAAAAGCACAAAACTAAGATTTCCTGTTGGCCAGCCATTGGCATCGAACTTGGCCCCGGGCGACAGCGCCGTGTACTGGCCAATGCGCGCCATTTTCATCGCATCCGCAAACATCAGGCCCGAATCCCAATCCACCGCGGTTGAACCATTGATACCCGTACGTACCACCGGACCGATGGCCCTGGCCACCGGCGCCGCCGCACACGTCCATTGCACCCGCATGACCGCCGGCCCGCCGCTGTGGTAATATTCCGCCTTAAAATCATACACTTTTCCCGCCAGCATCTTCAGGCGGCCTGTATCCCGCCATATGCCATGTGGCGAAAAATCATCCGTCAGCATCGTCCACGCCTGGGCCCCCGCGGGCCTTATTTTCACCCGCTCTCCGCCACCGCCGCTGGTTATCATGAACCGATACGTCTGGCTGTAGCGCGCCATCAAGCGGCCCCGCCACCGCACGGAAAAATGCTTCCGCGGCAGGCGATACGTATTGCTGCCCGCCACAGTGTAAAAGCTGGGATGCCGGCCCCAGTTAAAGTCAATGCGGTCATCGTCGCGCTGCAACTCGGGCCGGCCCACGAAGTGTTGGCCCGCCGTATCCACATAATAGCTGCCGTTGATACCGCCGCCCAGAAATCCTCCTCCGCCGGCCACCAGCGGCCCAGCCCGAACCGCCGCCGCATATAATGCCGCCACTACCGCGAACATCATGGCCACAGCGGCCACGAATCTCGGCGAATAGTAACGGCGATTCTCATGCAATTCCTTGAGCATATAAATTCCATCATTAAAAAAAGATCACAATTCGCAGCCCGCCCATCCCCGCGCCATCTCCTGCCGGATGAGTTAATCGTAGATTCCAACACACCTGGACACAATAAACTTTTGCGCAATTACACCGTCGTTTTGCGCAAAGTTTTTCCACCTTCATGCAAACCCACGTATACTATACAGAAGCATACAGATAAATGGATAACAACTGATGAGTATCGGTCCATGTTCGGGTTCTGGGCTTTTTATTAAGGGGTCTTCGGGCAATCGAGTTGGTAAAAAGTAGGCATTTGTGAGCATAACGCAGAGAGATATATGAATATCAATTGTGTCATTGGCCAGGGCGGCGAGATTCTGATCGAGTATTTTTTGCACGAATTAAGTGCTTTCTGATTCCGAGCCAGTTGACAGCACGGAGAGATAGTTCTGCATCAGCGGGTACAACTCCCCGTATCGCTCCAGACGTTCCTGATATAAGCGGTGATGTTTTGCCTTGGGGTAAAATGTTTTTGTCCGTCGCACAAATCGTGGTACCGCGTCGGCAACGCCGGGCAACTGGCCGATAGCCATACCGGCAATAATGGCTGCACCGGCGACGGAACAGTGCGTTTGAGCCAGTCGCGTAAAAGGCACGTTGAGAATATCCGCCTTGATCTGCAACCACAGGTCTGATCCCGCACCGCCGCCGGTAGCAATAAACTCTGAAGTATCCACGCCCAGTTTCCGCAAGCTGGCGATGGGTTGGGCGAAATAATACGTGATCGACTCCAGCAATGCCCTATAGATCTCGCCGCGCGTTGTTGACGTTTTCAGCCCGACAATGACACCCGAGGCGTCGGTGACAT
>JAJZVR010000342.1 GCA_021847065.1 Planctomycetota bacterium
GTTGCATGGCCAGCCAGACACGTTGATAATTGCGGCGGGGAATGTCTGATCCAACCATCAGGATATAACGCCGATCCGTATGGAAATGCTCAATAAGCTGTTGATGCAGTTCGGCATCAGGGTCGGGCGTGAACGTTGGATTAATTCCGTTGTGAATAATATCCACCCGGGTTTGGGGTATTTTATACAGTGCGATAATATCGTCGCGCGTCTGTTGAGACACAGCGATTGTGCGACTGGCGCGTTGCACAGCATTGCGGTGAATTTCCCGTTGGCGGGCGCCTTCATGCGTACGGCGAACATGCGGATCAAGCTCGCAGGAAAGATCATGAATGGTGTGCACCATCGGCGTGCCGGACGAGCGGGGCAGCCAGGGTGCAAAACTGTGTAAGATGTCCCATGGTTCGCGTCCGCCGGGGCGTGCGGCCTTGCGGTTAAACAACCGTTCGATGTGTTCCATGGTGGAAAATCGGCGTTCAGGATGAATGCGGGTAATGTTGAAATTTTTGGGTAACGCATCAATAACGCTGGAATCAAAGTCCCGCTGATACGGCAGATGATCTTCCAACAATATGAAAAACTCATGGTCGGTGGCCAACGTGACCCACTGGGCAACAATATTTCGCGCAAGTTGCTCAATTCCCGTAATATGCCGGGTAACCAACGGGGCGGCGTAGATGGCAATTTTCACGATCTCTCCTTACCGGTTGAAAAGATGTGTTGCGCTTTTGTAATACTTCACTACCCGCCGCCGATGAGCTTGTTGTACCGATGCTTCCGCACCGGCAGAGAGATTCATGAGGGCCTCGCCATCTGACTTTTGGCAATGGCTTCCTTCGCGGCTTTATCGGTTTCTTCGAGCACTTCATCCACAATGCCATAAGCCTTGGCTTCTCTGGCATCAAAATATTTATCGCGTTCCTGGTCTTCGGCGACTTTTTCACGCGGCTGGCCGGTTAATTTCGCCAGCAGGTCCGTGAGTGTTTCCTTGGTTTTCAGAATTTCTTCCGCCTGGATGGCGATATCGGCCGTTTGGCCATAAATGCCGCCGAAGGGCTGGTGAATCATGACTTTGGCATGCGGTAAGGCGTATCGCTTGCCTTTGGTTCCCGCGGCCAGTACCACCGCGCCGCCGCTCATGGCTTTACCGACACAAAATGTGGCGACATCGCAACTCATGAATTTCATGGTGTCATAAATGGCCAGGGTATCATCCACCGCGCCGCCGGGGGAGTTCACATAAAGATTGATATCCTGATCTTTACGGATGGATTGCAGATACAACAGTCGCATAATAACGCCGGTGGCCGAGGCGTGATCAATTTCGCCCACCAGAAACACCACGCGGTTCTCCAGCAGCATTTCATCAACGGTCATTTGCCGCCAGCGTTGATAATCCGCAATGCGCGGGCGCATCGGGATCTGATCGGAGGCAGAGGTCATCATCTCTGGGGCAAATGCCTGCTGCACCGGATTGGCAATCGGGGAAACCGGGCGACCCTGGGAATCAAAAAGCGTCATCGTGTTTATTTCCAATTACTTTCTATACCGTGTCAACCTTTATACACGTTCCATCATACGCGCCAAATTGTCTCTCGGCCAGCCTGCCGGGCGGTTATGTGCTCGGACGATGGTCGGGCGGAGCTTTCGCCGGAGATCATGCGTGAATAATGCCGGACTTTTCAGGCTATTTTTGGCTGATTGAGCGCGGCGATACGCAATATCAGCCGCGTGCGCCGGCCAGACCAACGGTTAATTTATGCTCCGGGCCGGTGAAGGGCAGGCTGGGAACACTTTGGCCTTTCTGGTACGCGCTGCGGGCGCTGCCGGAAATGGATACGCTGCTTTTAACATCACAGGCGTGCGCATCAGCTCCGAGGCCAAAATCGCTTTCAACCATATCCTGGATTTCGCGCATTTCGTCTTGGGAAAGCAATTTACCGTCGCAAGCTGCGACAAATTCATTCAGTTCCGCTTCCGTACTGATGTTCGGCTGCACGCTGACGCTGGTGGGCCAGGTCAAAAGCCACTTGAGCGCCAGTTGCCCCATGGTGCACCCGTGGCGTTTTTGAATGTGCCGCACTTTTTCGACCTTTTTTAATCCATAGATCAGCCAGTTGCGATCCCGGAATTTACGGTGGTCGGTAAACGTGGAATCTTCGGTATACAGGTCCTGCAAAATACCGGAGCTGTGCGGCACGCGGCTAATAATGCCGCCAACGCCGAGTTCCTGCGCCAGTTCGCAAAATTCGCGACCGGGGTGCTGTTCGAACATGTTAAACACGGTTTGCACGGTTGCCACCCGCCAATGTTTTAATGCCACCACGCCCTCTTCCCGCCATCCGATGGCCGGTCCCAGCGCAACTCCCCAGTGGCGGATTTTTCCCTGCTTTTGCAAATTGTTTAGAGCATCGACCAAGCCGTCGTTCATCTGCGGAAGTTTGATGTTATGCGCCTGCCAGAGGTCGATATGATCGGTCTGCAGCCGCTTGAGTGATTCTTCGAGGGCTTTTTGAATAAATGCCGGCGAGAAATCCTGTTTGCGTTCTTTATGGGAGCCCTCGGTTCCCGGATCGCCATAAAAGTCATATCCAAATTTGGTGGAGAGAATAATATTTTCACGTCCGGCAAACCGGAGCGTTTCCACCATCAGTTTTTCGGCGCGGCCATTATCATAGGCATCAGCGGTGTCAAAGAAATTCACGCCCAGTTCAAACGCCCGGTTTTGCAGGCGAATGCCCTCCGGTTCATCTGCCGG
>JAJZVR010000062.1 GCA_021847065.1 Planctomycetota bacterium
GGAAATTCATGCGGCGCACGGTTATTTGATCAATGAATTTTTATCACCACTGACCAACAAGCGAACCGATGGCTATGGCGGGAGTTTTGATAATCGCATACGCATGTTGATGGAAACCATTGCGGCGGTTCGCGAAGTCTGGCCGCAGAGGTTGCCGCTGGCGGTGCGCCTGAGTTGTGTGGATTGGGTCGAAGGGGGCTGGACGTTGGAAGATTCAGTGGCGCTGGCGCGAAAGCTAAAAGGGGCGGAGGTGGATCTGGTGGATTGTTCCAGCGGGGCAGTCGTTCCCAAAGCGACAATTCCGGTTGGGCCGGGATTTCAGGTGCCGTTCGCCCAGGCCATTCGCCGCGATGCGGGAATCGCCACGGCGGCGGTAGGAATGATTACCGATGCCGGTCAGGCGGCGGAGATTATCTCTACGGAAAAGGCGGATTTGGTAATGATGGCCCGGCAGGCGCTACGCGAACCCTACTTCCCAATTCACGCCGCCGCAGCATTGGGCAAGAAAAATGCCGTGGCCTTACCGGGTCAATATGGACGCGTGTAAGGGCAGAGACAATCTGATCGTGGTTGGTTTTGGCACCGCATTGCTCATTGAGGTGTTGTCTCGCTCGCTTAAGCGTTTAATCCCGCATCATCGCGGGCACCGAGTGCCAAGCCGGTCCAATCCAGATTTCCGCGTCCTTTGGCAACGCCGGATTGCAGGCGGTTAAACACCAAATCCGCCAGGGGCATGGGCGTGCCGTATTGATCTGCCACTTCCCGCACCAAACGCAGATCTTTCAATCCCAGGTGCAGCAGAAATTTTGCCGGATCATGTGAAACATCCACCACGGACTGGCCATAAGTGCGGTAAATTGGACTGGCAAACAGACCGCCGCAGAGCAGTTCCAGTGCCGCCTGCTTATTGACGCCAGCTTTTTCTGCCAAAGTAAACGCCTCGGCCATTGCTTCCGTGGCGGCGGCTACCATAAAATTACCGCATAATTTCAGCACATTGGCCGATTCCACGCGATCCCCAAAATCCACAACACCCTGTCCCAAAGCCTCGAGAACGGGTCGAACGCGGGATTTGGCGGTGGCGTCTCCAGAGGTGCAAACCCAAAGTTTTTTTGCCGCAGCGGCATCCGGTCGGCCAAATACCGGTGCGGCCACATATTTAGAACCACGTTGATCATGTAATTTCGCCAGTTCCTGTGCTGTAGCCGGAGCTATGGTGCTCATCGAAACATGAACGCCACCGGGACCAAGCTTATTGAGAATACCATGTTGATCCAGCATGGTGGCCCGCACCGCAGCATCATCGGCCAACATGGTCAAAACGATGCCATCGGCGTCCACGGTTTGGGCCGGCGTAGTACATGCAACGGCGCCGGCCGCGACAGCGTCCAGCGTGCGAGCGGCAGTTCGGTTGTACACCCGCACAGAAAAACCAGCCGCGATTAAATTCCGAATCATTGGCGTGCCCATGCGGCCCGTACCGATAAAACCAACAGGTGAATTCATATATATGCTCCAATCAATAAGGTCGTGTACTGACGCAAAACTTAAGAGCCGTAATGCTCAAACGGTTGTGGTGGAAGCTGTTGACGACAACGGCGAAACCAACACACTGCATAACGTCTCATTTCCGAAAGAACAGATTCTTCCACCTGGAAATCCAAACACGGTACAAATCTCTCGGCGATTAACAAACACAGATTCTATTTTCCAGCCGCCGCGAGTGATACGGCGGGCGGTTTGGTCTTCATTGCAGCTTCGTGCGGCCAGGGCGGCGCTTTTTGCAGAACATCCTCCCACAATGGCCGCAGAACTTCCGCCACGGACCAGGCTTGGGCAAAGCAGCCACGGGAAGTATTGGGTGAATCACCGTCGGCAATTTCACTGATGCTTCCCAATCCGGCCTGCGTAAGGTGTCCGCTGAAAGGCTTGAGAAAATCCCATGCTTCCGCACGACTTTGAGGCGTATTGCCTAAAGTCTTAACATAACCGCTGACAAATGGGCCGACGAGCCATGGCCAAGCGGTGCCCTGATGGTAGGCATGGTCACGAGCGTTCTGATCGCCAACGTACCGCCCCTGATATCCGGGACTGCCGGGGGCCAGTGTACGCAGGCCCATGGGGGTGAGTAATTTATTTTTTACCACGTTAATAATACATCTGGATTTGCTGTCATCGAGCATACTGAAAGGCAATCCCAGACTGATGACTTGATTGGGACGAATGGATGGATCGCCATAGCCATCATCGGCGATAACATCAAACAGACAGCCTGCGGCAGGATTCCAGAACCGGGCACAAAATGCGGCCTGCACTTTTACCGCCAGGGCCGCAAGTTCGTCAGCGCGGGCATAATTCACCGCCAAGCGGGCCACGGTTTCCATAATTTTCAGGGCATTGAACCAGAGCGCGTTGATTTCCACCGGTTTGCCATAGCGTGGCGTGACGACTTCATTTCCGATTTTGGCATCCATCCAGGTAAGTTGCACGCCCGGCTCACCGGCGCGTATAAGGCCGTCGGAATCCATCCGGATGCCGTAGCGTGTTCCGGTGCGGTAGCAATCAATGATCTGATTCAACGGCGCATAGAGGTAATCCCGCAGTAAGGCATGATCACCGGAGTAGCGCCAATATTGATAAGCGGCATGAATAAACCAGAGCGAGGCATCAACAGTGTTGTAATCCGGATGATCGGATTCGTCCGGGAAGCGGTTGGGAACCAGGCCATCGCGGATATGATCAGCAAAAGTCACCAGTACGCTTCGTGCCACATCAAAACGCCCCGTGACCAGAGATAATCCCGCCAGACTGATAAACGTATCGCGGCCCCAGTCTTCAAACCAGGGATAACCGGCGATAACGGACATTTTGCCGGCGGCATTTCTTTCACCCGCCCTGCTGACTACAAATTGATCGGCGGCCAGAGACAATTTCTGCGCCAGCCTGGCGGGTTCGGACGAATCATTGATTTTGATTTCCAATGAGTCCCAGCGCGTGGCGGCATTGGCAATCATGGCCGGCTGTTCGGTAAAGGCCACGGGCCGTGTGGAACAGATCAGGCCGACGGAAGCACCGGGGGTCAGAGAAAATTCCAGGGCACCGGGCGTCCAAAGATCATCGCGATCCGGATAGCCCCGCGCGGATTCCGCCCGCAGGGTAAAGTTATACCACCAGCACTGGCCCTCGCTGAAATGATCGGCATTGTGGCTGATGAAAAGTTTGACGGGACATTGGGGCGTGGAAAGCATCAGCGGGTCATGTGTGGAACTGCGATCCGCCAAGTGCCACTGGGGCCGATTGCCGGCGGTGGTTGTGCCGTGAAAATGTCGCCCGGCGAGCATGGGCTGAACGTGCAAGCGCAACGGTACACGCTGGCCCGGAGATTGCAAAAGTTTGTAACGGATGCTCACAGCGTCCTGGCCGTGCGCCAAAACAATTGATTTTTCAATGAGCGCCTCACCGCAGCGATAGCGCCATATCGGACCATATTGATATGAGAAATCAACACAATTTTCATAACCCAGCGGATCAATGACATCAGGAAATTCATTGGTGGAAAGCGGATAGCTGCGATCCGCAATCCAAAGGCGGTCTTCAACATGCGCCAGCATTACATATCGTTCAACCGGTGGCCGGGCCGCAACCGTCAGATAGCCGTGGTACTTGCGGGTATTAACGCCCGAGACAGTTCCCGATGCAAAGCTGCCGAGGCCATTGGTGCATAACCATTCCAGACCGATGGATTGCTCCAGATTGGTGCACACTATCTGATCGAACGAAATAGCATCCATAAAATTAGCTCCCGGCAAACATTTCTACGCCTCCTTTGTACGCATTTCATGCTTGGGATGCAAATACGCCGCAACGCGATCCGGAGCTTATTGGCCTGGCAACGATCGGTACGGTCGAGCTTCTGAGCGTCTCCTGCCTGTTGCGTTGCAAACGGCAGCAACAACCACGGCTGCCGCAAATCGCGTATTTCTGAAGGCAATTGGTTACATGGGACATTTGGCGGTATACTTTTGAAAGTTATATGGCGAAATCATCATCCAATAAAAAAAATGCCGCTGCCGCCGAGGGTAAGCCGCACGCACCACGGATAGAAAATCGGCGGGCGCATTTTGACTATGCGGTGCTGGAAAAAGTGGAGGCAGGCATTTCACTGGTGGGCAGTGAGGTAAAAAGTGTACGTCAGGGGAAGGTGCAGTTGGCCGGGGCATTTGCGATTATCCGCAATGGCCGGGTTTTCCTGATGGGCTGCCACATCGATACGTATGAACAGGCCAATCAGTTTAATCATGATCCGACACGGCAGCGGCAGCTTTTGTTGCATAAACGGGAAATCAGACGTTTGCAGCAGGAATTGGCCAAGCAACCGGGCTGCACATTGATTCCGCTGGATTTGTTTTTCAAACGCGGGTACGCCAAAATTTCACTGGCCCTGGCCAAGGGCAAAGCCAAGTATGACAAGCGGCAAGCCATTAAAAAGCGTGATGCGCAACGCGACATGCAAAGGGCCGTACGTCGGCGCTGATGTCTTAACACCGCATTTATTTACTTAGAAGACCATGGTCGGCAACGGGCATGATGTTGGGGTTATCGTGCACGGAAGAGGCGTGGCCCTGGGTTTCAGTTGGCGGGGTTAACGGGGATTCAGTGGTTGCCGGCATTCTTGGAATAATGGTAGATGCGGCAGAAGTTTTTCCAACCTGCTGATACACCATGCCCATTTTGAACGCGATTACCACGAGCCAGACAAACAGTACCATGTATATGCCCAAAGCGAGGCTCGTGGGAATAAGCACAATAACGAGTCCGAAACTGACAAACATGGCGGCAAGACCATAACTGGTTAATGCGGCCTGTTTTACGGATAAGCCGCGTTTGAGAAGGAAATGATGGAAATGGCCCGAGTCGGGCGAAAATACCGGGCGATTATTGAGTTTTCTGCGAACGATGGCGAGAAAAGTATCCAAAATTGGGAGTCCAAAGATCACCAGGGATCCAAGAAACCAGCGGAATATGCCATCATTTCCGAACATGATGATCATGGCACCACATACATAGCCCAGAAACATGCTGCCGGTATCGCCCATGAAAATACTTGCCGGGTTAAAGTTATATGGAAGGAAGCCAAGAACCGCCCCCAGAAGAGCCAGGCTAAGGGTAATGCGGGTGGGATTCATGGATGCCACGCCAGCCGAGGGCACGCCGTTACAGGCGAGATACAACGCCAACGCCAGATAACCGACCGCCATGATGCTGGTAACGCCGGAACATAACCCATCGAGACCATCAAGCAGGTTCATCGCATTGCTGGCGGCCATGATAATCAGGACGGCCATCACAGCGCTTAACATGCTGGCAAAAAGCATATACATCTGCGGATGGGTTAACTGGATTGCGGGAATCCAGCCGCGCCGTTCCAGCGGAAAAATCAGCATATTGGCCAGATCAATGCGGATGCCAAAAAAGCCAGACCGGTCAACGCTTAAGAAAAACAGGAGCACGGCCCCCAGAAACTGTCCGAAAAGTTTAAGCCGGGGGGTAATGCTGTAGACATCATCAATCAGACCGCAGAGCACGACCGTGCCGGCACCAAGAATAATGCCCGGCGGAACTTGCACATTGGCTACCAGGTTTGGATCACTGTTGATGGGTGTAATAAAAACCGATACCAGTACACCGGCCATCCAGCCGATGAACGTGGCCACTCCCCCGAGGTAGGCAATGGGCCGGGTATGAATCTTGCGATGGCCATCCGGCTCATCGACCACGCCATAACGAAGCGCCAATTGCCGCATGACCGGGGTAAGAAACACGGTTACGAGAAATGAGACATAAAACACCGGCATGTACGGCATGAGCACCGTAGCGGGCGAAAGCGAATTAACAACTGTTGGAAGCATATAAATTCCGCAGTGGTAACATTACGTCTGATTAAACTCCCGGCAAGTTGGCGGGCGGCAATCCCCCTCCATATCCAACTTCACTAGCTTGGAGTATACATCCGCCTGAAACTCCTTTGCAAATTAAAAGGACGAATAATTCGTCCAATAAGCCAACGGCCAGAGAAACTTATCGGCGAAATCGCCTCCCGATAATTGTTAATTATCCGGCGGCCGATAAAAGGCAGGAAATTGATTTATACTGACAATTCACGAACCGCCGATATAATAACGGATTGTTACGCAGCCAGAGGATTGCAGCCGTCCGGAAAGCCTTCGGATAGCGATTTCTTAAGAATCTGCAACTTGGCGGTTTTTATTGCGTTATAACCCATGATGCCGGGAAGCAGAATGCCAGCTCAGACAACGGCAAGCCGACAGTTCGAGGCGGCTGTCCATGCCAACATGGGCCGGCTGATTGCCTTGGCGCGGTCGATGCTTGGTTCGCAAATCCGCGATGCCAAGCAGGCCGAGGATATTGTTCAGGACGCACTGCTGAAACTATTCCGCCATTGCGAATCTTACAATTGGGATGATGGCGGCTGGTCACTGATGGCCAAAGCGGTGTCCCGTAACGTCATCAGTTGTCGGCGACGTAAAATTGGGCGATCGCTGGATGCCGATGACGGTTTATACGACGGCATGGGTAAGGAAAATGACCCCGCGGAAGCACCGCTGACCGCGGAAACGGTGGAACTGGTTCGGCGGCACATAGCGTTGCTGCCCGACGACTGGCGCGAGGCGCTGGTGCTGCGTGAGCAACAGGGGATGGGCTATCGGGAAATATCCGAGGCCCTGGGCGCAACGGAATCCCAGGTAAAAACCTGGCTCCACCGCGCCAGAGTGAAATTAGCCAAGTCGCTTAAGTCGCACTTGGAGCAATAGAATAGGTAAAGGCTGATGAATATCGGCCAGGAGCCAAGACAACGAAAGGAACAACGGGTTTCAAAGAGGTGCCTTATGCGAGAAACCGATTACATCACATTGGATCTATATCTGGATGGCGAACTTTCGGAAGCGGAAAAAACCGCATTGGAACAGCGCCTGTCCGCTGATCAGACATTAACGCAGGCGTTGGCGCATTTGAAGCAGGCGCGAGCACTGCGCATGGCGGCACTGCAAACGTATATGCCGGATGCAGCAGAATCGCATCGACTGGCGCAACAGGCGCTGACATTCTGCCGGGAAAATCAATATGCTCCGATTGGCCGCATATTGGAATCGAACTCTGCGGGAGTGTGGATCAAACGTATGGGCATGGCGGCGGCATGTTTGTTGATAGCGGCTGGCAGTTATTGGGCCGGTCGTGGCTCAGTGGCTCCGGCGACGCAGCGTGCATCAGCGCCTGCTTCTTCTTCAATTATTGGCTATACTGTTCAAATTAATACGCCCAGCGGGCAAGTTGTATCTCAGACGTTTGCAACGTATCAGGAGGCCAAAGCCTTTGCGCAAACCTATACTGCGGACGAACAGGCGGTGAGCAACCAATCAACGACCGCACCGCAAGTGGCGTCGGCATCTAATACGGGTGTGTTTTAAGCGTTTGTTTTTTGTGAGCGGTAATCATTCGGAATTCAATGGCAAAAGAAATACGACATTTTCAAGCAGTAATATCCAATAAACGGAAATCCGCAATCCCGGCGGCACTGGTGGCCGGGGTTGCGATTTTGGCCGTTTGCATTTCCAACCGGTTGGCCGTTGCCCAGAATGTTGCCCGCAATGCGGAACTTTCCACCGCGGGGGCACACCGGGCAGCGGGAGTAAATATTTTGCAGCAGATCAGCCACGAATCGCAGGCATTTTACCGCACACTGCAAAAATCATTTGTCACGGTGGAAATGGATCCCAACCCGCTGCATCTGCTACCGGGAAAAATCCAGAAGAAATTTCTGGTCTGGGAGAAAAACTGGGTGGTGCAGCATGATTTTCGGGCCAATCCCAATGCGCGCCGGAGGCGCCCTTCCGAATCACGGATTGTCATCAAACCCGACTTACAATCGGCGGCTACCAAAGAACCGATGCTGAATCACAGCCAACAGGAGCGACTGGGAGATATTAACCATCATGCGGTGGCGGAGATTTTTTTAATCCGCCATTTTCTTTTTGAAACACATCCGCTGCCCCCCAAGGAATTCTGGCCGGAAATAAAGCTCATTAACGCCCGACTTAACTCGCTGGCCCCGCACAACAGCAATACGGTTCGCGGGCTGATGGTTGGACAGCGTGGCTATATTGTCATACCCGCCATTATCGCCCCGCCGGATGATACGCGCCCCGTAACGATCTGGAATTCCAAGGGTGAAAAATTTTCCGCTTATATCCTGGGAGTGAAACTGGGGCTGGGCGTGACGGTTCTGGGGATAAAACGAAACGGCAAGATTCATGGCATATCTTTAATCCGTCATCCCCTGCGCGCGGCGGAACTGCTTTTTGCGGTCAATGTGACATCGCCATCGGCACATTGGATTATGCCCCTGGGCGGAAGGCCGGTAAGCGTTCCCCGGCACGGACATCGCAATATGGACAATGGCCCCGGATTTGGTGGGCTGATGGGTAAATCGCCGGCGTTTGTATTTAATTTGCGCGGACACCTGGCAGCGCTTAATTTGGAAAGTGGATTTTTTCCATTGAACAATAATCGCGGGGGTCTGAAGAGTTTTCTGCTGACAGGCTCGACACAGCAGCCGCGATTTGGCATCCGTTTTGCCATAATTAAAGCGGAGGATCCGCTGCGCAAGCGCATTAAAGATTTAGGCAATAAACCAGCCATGCAAGTCATTGGCACATTTCCGCATTCGCCAGCGGCCAGAGCGGGAGTGAAAAAAGGTGACATCATCATCGCCATTGACGGCACATCGGTTCTGAATTTCCATGAGATTCATCGCCACATAATGGCGAATCCCAAAAATGTGGTGCTGACTATTCTGCGACATGGCAAAAACAAACAGATCAGCATGAGTCTGCGATTCGGGCGCAGGCGGCATAACCATCCTGCAGATGCCGCAAAAAACTAATAAAACCAATACTGTTTGCAACCTCCAGATTTGTGCGCACAATTCCATAAATGCGACAGAGGTTTTAGCGTTGCCGCAGTTCCCGGGCCGATTGGAAAAAATCGGTGGAAGATTTATAGAGACACAGGGGAGTTCGGCGATTATAATAAGTATATCGCCCTGCCAGAAGGCGGAGGATTGCATTGAAATCTGTGCAAGATTTTAATGATCCGGTGGCGGGGGTTCGATAAGCGGATAGGTGGAAAAGAAATCTACCGTCCGATGCGGGTTTTTTCTTGACCCGGAGGAACGAGGCTCATGGCGCTGCAAGTGCTGGTTATTGATGATGAACGCGAGGTCAATGAAACCCTCGGTCAGCTATTGACCATGGAGGGTTTTGATTACCATTACGCCGCAACGGGTGAAGATGGATTAAAACTGGCTCGAAATCTTCATCCTGATGTTATTGTGCTTGACGCAATGATGCCGGACAAAACCGGCTTTGATGTTTGCCACGCCTTGAAAAGCGCACGGTTGACATGTGGAATTCCGGTGCTGTTTTTTACCTGCCTGTGCGGGGCCAACCATATACTGCGATGCGCGGCGGCGGGAGGACAGGCCCATGTCGCCAAGCCGTTTGACTTTGATACGATATTGAATTTGATCCGTGAGGCGGATCAGTGGCACAGGGATACAGCAAAAATGCCGGCAACAGGAGGTTTCCGCATTGCCGTTGATCAGGCGGAAAAATCCAGCAAGGGCATTAATCAGATGCTTTGCTCGCTGATCGCTCAAACCGCTATTGATGATGCCGCCCTCGCCCATATCGGCGAGGCTTTTTTTCGCCTGTTAGCCGCCACCGGATCATTGGACAGCAAGGATATTTCGGCTCCAAAACTTCCCATCATTGACATTCAATACACGATTGAACCAGCATCAAGCATGACCGCGATGAAACCCAGTGGCGGCGGAATATGGTGGACCATGACCGAACCCGCCCCGGGCATGGTTCATGCGGTTCAGAATGCTGAAAACAAGGTTGCATCCACCGCAACCGTGCAGGCTAATCGATGGTTGAACATCTGGAAAGATTTCATTGCTTCCAGCGGTGTAAGTAGTGAGCCGCACCCGTCGGGTGCCCTGCGTCTGGTGCGGCGATTTCAAGCCGGTGCCATGATCCCCCCCACTGACGGCAATGTGATGCCGTTCAACACATTTAATAATCCCAAATGCCATAAGAGCTGACGAACGCGTCGGGCGATCGGGCGTTCAAAACGATTCTTTTGACGGGATACCGGATGACCGCGGCTTGCATGCAAAAATATAGCCAAAGGCCTCGGCAGAATCGATTTTGCCAATTCGCCATATACGGTATACTGATGATCCGATGACACTACTGCTGGTGCACTATGACCCATTGCGCGTCAGCCATGCAGGAATGTGCTTTTGCAAGACACGGAGGTCCGGCTGCCATGAAGCTTCTTTCGCTGGAACTATCAGGATTTAAATCATTTGCCGATACGACCGTTCTTAAATTTGATAACGGCATTACCGGTATTGTAGGCCCCAACGGCTGCGGAAAGTCCAATGTGATGGATGCGGTCAAATGGGTGCTGGGTGAAATGTCGGCTAAGAGCCTGCGTGGCGATGCCATGCTCGATGTCATATTTAATGGCTCATCGACACGTAAACCCATGGGCATGGCGGAAGTTTCGCTTTTATTCAGTAATGAAGACAGGCGGCTTCCGGTGGAAGACCCGGAAGTGAAGATCACCCGGCGGCTGTATCGCGATGCCACTTCGGAATATCTGGTAAACAACCGCACGGTTCGTCTGAAGGACATCCGGGAAATGTTTCTGGATACCGGCATTGGTGTTGATGCGTATTCGCTGATTGAACAGGGGAAAATTTCCGTTCTGCTGGAATCCAATAATATTGACCGCCGGGAAATATTTGAAGAAGCCGCGGGCATATCACGATTTAAGGCGCGTAAAAAAGAGACGCTCCGCCGATTGGAGCGCACGGATCAGAATCTGGCGCAAACGCAACTGGTGTTGCAGGAAGTTGAACGGCAGCTTCGCAGCGTGAAAGTGCAGGCGGGAAGAGCCAAAAGTTATCAGGAATATTCTACGCGGGTGGATGAACTGAGGCGGATGCACAGCCTGCATGAATACGACCAGCTACATCGCCGTTTATCTGAAGTCAGCAGCCAGCGGAGCGATGTAACCGATGCTCTGGCGGCAAAAAAACGCGAAATCGATGAATTCCGGCAGCGGCAGCAGGATATGCAACTGGAAGTTGATGCGTTGCAGGATGCGGTACGGGAGGCGGAACGCGAATTATCCGGGCTGGAAAGTCGGCGGCAAACGGCGATGCAGCAGTCGCAATTTGCGCAACAGCAGGCCCGGCAGCTTTCTGAACAGCGGCAGTCCATGACCAAACGCGGTCAGGAAGTTCAACAGCGGCAGGAAGAATTGGCCGCGCTGATTGAACACAGGCAGAGCGATGTCACGAAAATCGAACAATTGCTGGAACAGCGCCAGCAGGAATTGGTGCAGGCCCAAAACCTTCAGCAGACCGCGGCCCGCGAAACTGCCGAGCTTAATCATAAGCTTGAAGCGGAAAAATCCGGTGCGGTTGAGCTGCTGCGCGAAACAGCGCGCGTGCAAAGTCAGGTCAATGCCCTGCAGGTGCGCATGGAAAATTTGAGCAAGCAGGCAGAGCGTATATCCGGGCAGAAAACGCAACTTGCGTCGCGCGTGGACGAACTGGCACAGCAGGCCGCAACGCTGCAGCAGCAAAGAGAGGAACTGACCGCACGGATTCAATCGTTAAGATCGCAGATTGATGAAGTGCGCGGACGACAGCAGGCCAATAATCAGCGATTGTCGGATCTGCTGAACCAACTGGGGAAAAAACGGGAGGCCAGAAGCGGCTTGCAGAGCCGACAGGCCGTGCTCGAAGATTTACAACGGCGGCGCGAAGGCGTCTCTGACGCCGTGCGCGAGGTGCTTAAAACCCGTGACGCGGGCAAAGGATTTACCTATGTTAAAGGGATGGTGGGCGAATTATTTGAAGCCGATCTGGAGATTGCCCCGGTCGTTGAAGCAGCTCTTGGCGAATTGCAGAGCGCGCTGCTCATTGAGAAACATTCTGATCTACTGGCGGATTGCGATGCCTGGAGCAAACAGGCCGGACGCATCACAGCGATTTGTCTGGATTCACTGCCCGGCTATCGGGAAGACGGTAATTTACGGATACCGGAAGAATCCACAGCCCTTCGCTTGATTGATCTGGTGCGGTATCCGGTAGAGCACGCTCCATTGGCGTTGCACCTGTTGGGCCGCACGATTCTGGTTAACACACTGGCGGAGGCCCAGGCGTTGCGGACGGCGGGCGGGCGCGGTTATCGCTTTGTCACGCGGCGCGGCGAGGTCGTGCAAAGCGATGGATTGATCCAGCTTGGCGATCTATCACGCAAAGTCGGGGCCATTACGCGGCGCGGTGAATTGAACCGCCTGGCGGAGGATTTGCGGCAACTCGACGGGGAGATAAACACCCTGGCGGAGCAAAGCGGGCAATGTGATCAGAACGGTAAAGCGCTGGCGGCCGATCAGCAGACTCTGCGGGATCAGTTGCTGGTGCTGGAGACACGCCATGCCCAGGCCAATGCGGCATGGCAGCAGAATCAGCAGCTTGCGGATCGGACCAAAGGCGAAATTCCCATTTTGGAAGCTGAAGCCGCAGGCATTGCGCGACAGTCCACCGATTGTTTGCAACAGCACACGCAATTAACGGCACGGGCCGCGGAATTGGAAGCCAAGTCCCGCGCGGCTGAACAACTGGTAAAGGAATTGGATCAGCAGGTGCAGCAGAACCGGCAGGAACTTGCGCGCGTGGCCGAACAGGCCACAGCATTGCGTGTAACCGTTGGGCAAACCCAGGAACAACGCGCATCGCAAGTGCGGGAATTGCTGGCTGCCCGACAAAATCATCAGGAAGCTCTGCGACAGACCCAGCGTATTGGAGAGGAACTTGCCGCATTGGATCTGCGGATAAAGGAATCTGAAGAAACCGGCGTGCGGGCTGCGGCCACGGCGACTGAATTGGAGCAGAACTGTGTCCTGGCGAGAAATCAGGTGGCGGAAAACAGCGGCAGACTGGCGACAGTGCGACAATCCGCAACGCAGGCCAATAGTGCTATTGCGGATGTGACACGCCATGCTGATGAACTTGGTCGCCAAGAACATGAGCTGTCTCTGGCGGAAAATGAGGTCAGCGTGCGGCTGGAGACGCTGGTGGAGCGCGCCGGCGAGGAACTGCAGGTGAATCTGGTGGAGGCTCATGCCGACTACCAAGCACCGGCAGATGCGGACTGGGACGCCATTACAGCGGAAATTGCGGACCTCAAGGGCCGCATGACCCGACTGGGTAATGTAAATCTCGATGCGGTCAACGAACTGGCGGAACTTGAAAAGCGGCAGGAATTTTTAGCCACACAAATTGCCGATATTCTCGACGCCAAAAAGCAGTTGGAGGAACTGATCGCAAAAATTAATGAAGATTCCCGGCAGCGATTCATTGATACCTTTGAAGCGGTACGCAAGGAGTTTCATGAAATTTTCCGCAAGCTTTTTGGTGGCGGAAAGGCGGATATTGTCCTTGAAACGCCGGAAGATGTTCTCGAATCCGGCATTGATATTCTGGCGCGTCCGCCCGGCAAAGAATTGCAATCCATATCGCTGCTTTCCGGCGGTGAAAAAGCGATGACCGCCATTGCACTGGTGCTGGCGGTATTTAAAAGCAAGCCATCACCCTTCTGTGTGCTCGACGAAGTCGATGCGCCGTTGGATGAGGCTAACACCGGTCGATTCGCATCGATCATTCAGGAATTTTTGGCACATAGCCAATTCATCGTCATCACGCATAATAAACGGATGATGGCGATTGCCAATTTGCTATACGGCATTACCATGCAGGAACAGGGTGTCAGCAAGCGCGTGGCGGTACGCTTTGATGGCAAAACGCAGCTTGAGCCAGCCAAAGCTCAACCGGTGGCGGCAGGCGCTTCGGAAGCGGCGTAAGGTAGAAAGTTGGACATGGCAAGCGCATCGGACTACCGGCGTTCTAACGCGAGCTACCCCAAGGCGATTATTGGAATTGTCGGGGGGATCGGAGCGGGTAAAAGCGCGGTAGCCAATGAACTGAAAAACGCGGGCTGCCTGGTCATAGACAGTGACCGACTGGCGCATGAGGCGCTGGATGAACCGGTCATACGTTCAGAGTTGAAAAAATGGTACGGCCCGGAGATTATCGGAAGTTCCGGGAAAATTGATCGGAGAAAACTCGGCAGCTTAGTTTTCCGCAACCCTGAAAATGTTACACGACTCAATTCATTGATTCACCCCCGAGTGGAGCAATTGCGACAGGAAATTATGGAATCTGTGCGCAAAAACCGGGACATTTTGGCGGTGGTATTGGATTCACCGTTGTTGATGGAAAGTGGATTACACCGGCAGTGTGATGCTATAATATTTGTGGATTCTCCAGTCGAAAATCGGCGGAAACGCGTAATGGAAAGCCGAGGATGGGATGCCGCCGAATTGGCCGGGCGAGAAAAATTTCAAGCAGCACTGGACAAGAAGAGAGAAATAGCGGATCATATTATCGTCAACGACGGGGAACCGGCGTTGATGGGTAATCAAGTCCGCGAAGTTCTTACCACGGTTTTAGCGAGATTTGGGCGGATTTATAAAGGTTAGTGTTCAGCAGCACCGGCATTTGCGATAAGGTTTGTTCAGCGAGCGGTGTTGGCAGTGTGGAGTAAAAGAGCGGCCATTCCTGTAGTTTTCCTCGAAAGATGGCCGATAAGACAATAAAAGGAACTGCGGCCTATTTAAGCCGCTCCTCAGCAAGAACGCGAACACCCCTAAGTAACCTTTGGATACAACGGTGTCAGCCGAACCGTTAAACGTAATTTCGGCTTTATGGTAATGACTTAATGCGGCATATCTGGATCAGTGGTCGGGAGTAGTTCGAGCCTTACCATTGATGTACAGACTTTCCGCTGATTAAAACAATTAAACTCAATAAGGAGAATATTATGGCACGAACAACCAAGAGCAAGAAAGCCGCAGCCGCGGCAGCAGCCGTCGCGGTCGAAGAAGAACCGCAGCAACAGGTTGCGGTTGAATCCGCAACGCCATTGCTGGAAAATGTAGCCCCGGAAGCTCCGACACAGGCCCCGGCTGAAAATAGCGAAGCCGCCAAGGACAACGGAGAAGCGGTTGCGGCAACGGAACCCGCCAAACCCGCGGGCGACGTGAATGGAAATCAGCAACCCACAGCATCCGTGGATGGAGCCACCATGATTGGCTCGGCCATGGTGGGCATGGGAGGCGGCATTGATGATGACGACGTTTATGATGATGAAACACATCAGAAATATGAACAGGTCAAGCGCAGCGAATTGCACCTCATTGATCTTCAGAAAATGACGGTTAATGAATTGCATGAAATATGCAAAAAAGAGGGGATTGAAGAATACATCGGTTTGAAAAAACAGGAACTGGTTTTCAAGGTTCTTAAAAAGCGCATTACCGATAATGGCCTGATGGTCGGAGAGGGCGTTTTGGAAATCCTGCCGGACGGCTTCGGCTTCCTTCGCTCCCCGGAATACAACTATATCCCGTGTCCGGATGATATTTATGTGTCCCCCTCCCAGATACGCCGCTTTGGCCTGCGAACGGGCAACATCATCACCGGGCAGATTCGCCCACCGAAAGAATCAGAGCGATATTTTGCGCTTTTACGTGTGGAAGCAATAAATTTTGAAGACCCCA
>JAJZVR010000063.1 GCA_021847065.1 Planctomycetota bacterium
GCAAACACAAAAAAGCCACATCGGCGGCTCTTTTTATGGCGTCTACATCAAACGGGGCAATCGGTAAATGGATACGGCCCAACAACTCCGGAAACAATTCACTGATCGGCTGTTCCTGCTTGCGGCTGGCCAGATACGTAATGCTCACAGCCGGATGCTTGAGCAACCAGCGGATGGTTTCAAGAGATGTGTAACCGGTAGCGCCTATGATGGCAACACGAATCTGTTTCATGGCTTAATACGTTCCTTACCCGGGCGATTCACAGCCCGAATCTCGTATTATATCGCATCAGTTCGCACCTTGATACACCCGCACATAATCATACAGGCATCTCGTTGATTGGCTTGGATGGCGACGGCATGATACCCTTGGTATCGGGCAAGACTTGGAGATTATTTTCCGCATGACCATTGAGCATCTTATACTTCAAATTGCTGTTATTCTGCTGGCAGCACGTTTTTGCGGCGCGTTGTTGCGCCTTTTGGGGCAGCCGGAGGTTATTGGAGAGATGATCGGCGGCCTGCTTATCGGGCCGTCCGCCCTTGGTTTGCTGGCGAATGGGGCTTATTTTCATTGGCTGTTTCCCGCCCAGGGAATGTTGTTTCTCCAACTGCTGGCCGACCTGGGCGTGATGTTTTTCATGTTCATTGTGGGGTTGGAGTTGGACTTAACCCGCGTGCGCGGCAAAGGTCCAAGTGTGGTGGCCACAGGATTGGCAAGCCTGCTGGGACCATTTGCGGCCGGACTGCTTATCGCCTGGCTGATGCTTAAAGAGCCTGCTCTGGTCGGTCACGTTAAATCCCCCACCGCCTTTATTCTCATGGCGGCATTGGCAATGGGGATGACGGCGTTTCCGGTTCTCGCCCGGATCATCAATGAACAGAATCTTAAAGACACGGAAATTGGGGCCTTTGTCATTACCGCAGGCGCGGTGCTGGACGTTTCGGGATGGTGCCTGCTGGCCGTGGTATACGATCTGGCAAAAGTACAACTTGCCGGCGGCGGCAGTATTTTTTCCTCCATCGGCCTGGGAATAAAAACCGCCGTTCTAGCGGCGGCCTATATCGTTGTCATGATGTTTTTTGTCCGCCGATTTCTCTGGCGATTCCAGGCCCACTTTGAACTGCGGGGCCATATTACCCGCGATGTTCTGGCACTGACATTTTTTCTTCTGCTGGTCAGCAGCCTGGTAACCACAGCATTGGGCATTAACGCCATATTCGGAGCCTTTATGCTGGGTTTGGTGTTTCCATCGAATGCACAATTTGTCCGGCACATTTCCAGCAAGCTTGAGGATATCACGTTGCTTTTGCTGCTGCCAATATTCTTTGCCACCATCGGAATGCATACCAATATTACCCAACTGCATTCCTCCGCGGTCTGGAAAAGCTGGGGGTATCTGATTGCCGGGCTGATGCTGGTGAAATTTTTATTCAGCAGCGTAACGGCCAAAGTCACCGGCTCAAGCTGGAGTACCGCGGGCCTGACCGGCCTGCTGATGAATACCCATGGCGTAGTGGAGCTTGTGGTATTGAGCCTGGCCTGGCAAATGGGTGCCATCAGTTCAACCACACTGACCGTGCTGGTGCTGGCTTTCCTGGCTATCACCACGATATCTTCGGTATTAGTCCGGCTGGCCCGACTTCCAATGCGCCGCCGCACGCTGGCCGGCTCGGGCGACGCGGAAACCGAAAAGGATCAATCGCCCAAAATCCATATCCTCGCATCGCTTTCGCAAGCCGGTACGGTAAAAGGTTTAATACGCGTATCGCATGCGCTTCTGGCCGGTGAACCGGGAAGCGTTACCGCATTGCTGCTGCGTAAGCCGGCGGAATCGAGCCTCGTTTCAGACGCAGCGCTTGCCGCGGATTCCGATCCTATGAATATGGCGATCTCTGAGGCCAAAGCCCTGAATCTCGAACTCACCGCCCTTTCTCCGCCGAGCCTTCGCATCGCCCGGGATATCTGCAAAGTCATTGAACATCAACAGGTAGATTGGACGGTGCTTGGTGCCCACCAAGGCATTGTAAATCCATCGGCGCTGGGCGGCGTGGTGGATTATGTACTGAAACACTGCCAAAAGCATGTGGCCATTCTGATTAACAAGCGACTGGCGGTCATTCGCCGGGTACTTGTGCCGTATCTGGGGGAAGCACAAGATGCCGGGGCCATGCTGGCCGCACAGCGATTCAGCAAAAATCCCGATGTGGAAATTACGATCTTGCATGTGGTAAAGCCCAAACGCCCCAATGCGGATCAACCCCTGGGCGTAAAAGAACTTGTGGATCGATTTCTCCCCGGAACCGATGGCGGTAATCAGATTCGCATGACAGTCATCGAAACCGATACCCCCGTTTCCGCCGTCAGCGAGCGCTCTCGCGATTATGATCTGATGATTCTCGGTATTTCACCGTTGTGGCGTTTGCGGCAAAATCTGTTGGGCAGCAATCAAAGTTCTGTGGCTGTGCTTAGCACCTGCTCGGTTTTAATTGTTCACGCCGCCACACCGGAAAAGCCTGTCGCCGATAAACCGCCGACGAATACTTAACGTCGCGGTCCACCCGGAAATTCTCCGGCAAATTTGCGGCAACGTCGCTTCCGCCATAGCATCATGCCGTCGTGAAGGATTTTGAAAAGAGAAACGTGTGCCCGCTTCGCCCCCGGAATAATGTGTCCACCCAACCCACGCTAACACGGCGTGCCGGCGCTTTGTCGGCCATTGACCTCACCGCCCTGATTGCCATTACGCTGCTGGCATCATTTACGGCCATTGCCGTGCAATGGGCGGTGGCCACCATTCCACCAATCGTCGGTGGAATTCTGCGCTTTACCTTGGCCGCAATGATCATCGGCCTGATTCTGGCTCCCCGCCAGAAGCTTCCGATCCCGCATCGTTCGGATTGGCTGCGAATCATTATCCTTGGGATCGTGTGTGTGCCAATCAACCAGGTGGCCTTCTGGGGCGGTGTGGCGTTGGCCAATGCGTCACATTCCGCCATGCTTTACAGCACCACGCCGGTGCTGGTAACCGTCATGGCCTGCCTGATGCACATTGAACGCTGGAGTGGCCGTGTACTGGCCGGGGCCATCCTGGCCGCATTGGGCGTACTGGTAATCCTGATAAACTCCGGACTGTTTTTGAAAAGTTCCTTTATCCGTGGGGATATGCTTTTACTGGTGGCCGCGGCAACATGGTCCGGCTATCTGGTTTTTTCCCGCGATCTCAATGGCCGCTACGGCAGTTTGGCGGTGCAATTCTGGATATTTGTCACCGGATCGCTGATCTCTTTGCCGCTGCTGATTTTTGAATCCACACGTTTGAACTGGTCGCATATCACCATCAAGTCCTGGCTGGGGCTGGCATATCTAAGCCTTGTGGTGGCGGTGATCGTATTTTTTCTTTTCAACTGGTCCATGCGCCGTCAGCCGCCCTCGCGCGTCGCCACCTTCAGCAACGCCGCGTATCCGCTGACGTTAATCTGGGAAGCTCTGATTAATCGCCATCTGCCCGGAATATGGTTTCTCCTCGGATCCGCACTGCTGCTAACCGGCATGGCCCTAACGCTTTACCGCCCCGCCGCCGTTATCAATATTTCCGAAGAACTCGACCCCATCGCGGGATCAACGCCTGGTGAGAATAAATAGGTAGTTGGACAAGGCTTCTTAGGGCAAATTCCTAAAGCGAATTACGACTTTATCTGATAGCATGACACCAGTGTTCTCCGATGGTTTTTACCGCTCCGACCCGCGATACTTGAACATGGGCCGAGAGTTTTGATAGCTGGCACACTTTGGAGAATGATAATGTCCGGAAATTCCCCGGCATTGAATATTGAAAATTTCCTTTCCGAAGCACGAAAAGTGCTGTTGGAGG
Source organism: Planctomycetota bacterium (assembly GCA_021847065.1). Taxonomy (GTDB): domain Bacteria; phylum Planctomycetota; class Phycisphaerae; order WQYP01; family WQYP01; genus JAMDCX01. Next base: position 3,876 of record JAJZVR010000063.1, read on the forward strand.
CTGGTGTATCGCCGCAACGGGCCGGCGAGCTGGTAGCCACGTTCTCGCAGGAAATCGCTGAGCCAAAGCAACCATGCAGAAAATGCAAGGCCCGGCGAATTCTCGTAGCGGTTGATTTCAGCCCGCCGGCGGCACGGGCGGTTGAAACGGCATTGAGCCTGGCACAGGATTTGGCGGCAGATATTGCGGTGGTGCATGTGGTGGATGTGTCACCGGTGTCGATTTCCGGTGCCGAACATTTAACGCCCGCAACGCTGGAGAAGCTTAAACGCGAAGGTGAATCGCTGTGCCGATTGGTAGTGGAAAAAGCCCATCTGGTTGCGGCGGAGCATTTTGTGCGCTGTGGAAATCCTGCCGGCGAGATTCTCGCGGTGGCCCGATTGTGGCACGCGGATTTAATTGTTATTGGCAGTCATGGCCGAACGACGTCCAGTAAATTTTTTCTGGGATCCACGGTGGAAACCGTGGTGCGCGAAAGCGATTGTCCGGTGATGGCTGTGGGACCCAATGGCGGCTGCTTCTGCCGCAGTGAACGGGATCGGGCAGACGGCCTATCCATCAATGCCAAGCCCGCAAATCATTCATGATTCTATTTCCTGTCCGCCGCTTTTTTTACGTGCCACCCCGTTTGATCCGCTGGGTGTTTGGACAGAGCTTTGGAAAACCGTTGGCTGCCTCACGCCACAGTTAATTCAGCTAAGCTGGTTCGTACCGTGGTCATTTCAGATTCCTGCCGTTGGAGTTGCTCGCGTAAGCCCTGCACCACCGCGGCGGGCGCTTTACTGACAAAGGCTTCATTGTTCAATTTTGCGTTGCTGGAGACAATGAGTTTTTCCAGTTCTTGCCGGCGCTTTTCCAGCCGGGCGAGTTCCGCGTCGCGATCAATAACACGGGCTACAAACACGCGCGTGGTTCCAACCACCGCGGTAGCCGCGTTGGCGGGCTTTTGGGCATCGGGGCCGACCGCAACGAGTTTGGTATTGGCCAATGATTCAATAATGTCCACTCCACCGGTAATGACTGCGGCGTCAGCGGTGGCCGCCTGGATTGTGGTATCCAGTATGCGCTTCATATCAACATTGTATTGGTTGCGAATATCCCGGATGGCCCGAGTAATGTGCTGGAGCGTTTGAATTTTGGCTTCCGCTTCCGGGTAATTGAGGCGCGGATCAACCTGCGGAAATGCCGAGAGCATCAGCAATTCAGTTGATCCGGGTAATTTTTCCCAGATCGCTTCGGTGACAAACGGCATCACCGGATGCAGCAGCGCCAGGCTGCTACGCAGCACATAAAGCAAAATACGCTGAACGCGCTGATCCTTCTGGCGAATGCGGGACTTGGCGATTTCCAGATACCAGTCGCACAGATCATTCCAGAAAAAACTGTAAAGCGTGGAACAAACATCGGCAAACCGGAATTCTTCAATCAGGCCTTTGCGTTTCGCCCGGCACGCTGCCTCCCCGCCAAGACCGCCGACCTGGGCCACGGTGTCATTGAGGCGGCTTAAAATCCAGCGGTCTTCGAGATATTTGCCATCGGAAATCTGGATAATTTCATCAAGGGCCGGCACGGTGGTTAATTCGATATTCGATAGAATAAACCGCGAGGCGTTCCAGATTTTATTGGCGAAATTGCGACCCGCATCAAAACGGGGACTGGTGTTCTTGCCGCTTTCCTTATCCTTGACCACCGGCAGGCGGATGTCCTGGGTTTCCGTGGCCATAGAAGCCAGAGTGTAGCGCAACGCATCGGCCCCATGACTTTCCACAATGTCCACAGGGTCCACGCCGTTGCCCAGAGATTTTTTCATCGGCTTGCCGTTGCCGTCTTGAATAACCGCATGTATGTACACCTGTTTGAACGGCACATCACCATGACAATACAGGCCGAACATGACCATGCGAGCCACCCAGAGCGTAAGAATTTCCCGCGCGGTGGATAGCACGCTGGTGGGATAAAAATATGGCAATAATTGATCTTCCGGTTTATCGCTGGTGCCATTCTTGGGCCAGCCCATGGTGGATAATGGCCAGAGGGCGGAGGAAAACCAGGTGTCCAGGACGTCGGGGTCCTGGATCAACGAACAACGATCAACGAACAACGAACAACCGTCCGACGATTGTTTACCATCATTAGTGAGGCTCGCTATCGCTGCGTCCACTGCGGGGGACCGCGTAACAATCTGAGCGCTCCTTCCATTCGCGGTGGGCGCGCAGAAGTAGCTATCACTGCTTATCCCTGCCCGAGTCAACTCGGCCGACAAACTGGCAAAGGCTGTAGCCTCCAACTGATCGTTGTTCGTTGTTCGGTGTTCGTTGGCAACAGTCCACACCGGTATCCGGTGGCCCCACCACAATTGGCGGCTTATGCACCAGTCGCGTTTCTGACTTAACCAGTCGATATAACCCTGCGCGTAACGCTCCGGAACGATTTTTACGCGGCCAGATTTCACCGCGTCGATCGCCGCCTGAGCCAAGCCCGTGGATTCGGTTCCATCGGCCAGCGTAACGCCACCCTCCACATCACCCATCTTTACAAACCATTGCTCGCTTAAATAAGGCTCAATTGCGGTTTTGCTGCGGTCACTGTGGCCGACTTCATGTTCGTGGGGCTTTTTTTCCTCGATCAGGCCCAGCGTTTCCAGATCGGCCAGAACACGCTTGCGGGCTTCCGTGGAAAATTTCAAACCTTCGTAATCATATTTCTCACCACGGAATTCGCCTTTGCCGGCGGAGTTGGTTTTCCCATCCGGTGTAAGCAGATTGATCTGCCGCAAATTATGTCGCTGGCCTGTGGCATAATCGTTGGGATCATGGGCCGGCGTTACTTTCACCACGCCGGTGCCAAATTTTGGATCTACCAATAAGCCATCGGCAATAATCGGGATCTTCCGCCCCACCAGCGGCACTTCCACCTGGCGGCCAATCAAATGTTTATAACGCGGATCATCCGGATGCACGGCCACGGCGGTGTCACCGAGCATGGTTTCCGGGCGTGTGGTGGCCACCACCAGATATTCCGGATCACCATCACGCCGATCGGCAATCGGGTAACGGATGCTGGTCATCTGGCCTTTGACCTTTTCGTAATAAATTTCATCATCGGCCACGGCGGTTTGTAAATGCGTATCCCAATTGACCAAACGCAGGCCACGGAAAATCAGGCCATCTTTGAATAAGCGGAAAAATGCTTCACGCACCGCATCGGCACAGGTGTCATCAAGCGTAAAACGCGTCCGCGGCCAATCACAGGAGGCCCCCACCGCTTTTAACTGATCCAGAATGCGATTGCCGAATTTTTCCTTCCATTCCCAAATCCGTTTGACCAGTTCATCGCGGCCCAGATCATGGCGATTCAATTTTTCCTTTTCAAAAATCGTTTTTTCCACCACCGCCTGCGTGGCAATACCGGCATGGTCAATGCCGGGCATCCACAGCGTGTCATGACCGGACATACGATGATACCGCGCCAGAATATCCTGAATGGTAGCGTTAATGGCATGACCAAGATGCAACGCGCCAGTAACGTTCGGCGGAGGAATGACCATGCTGAAGCGCTGATCCACCGGCTTATCACCCGCAAGGGCATGAAAACCACCGGTTTGATCCAGCCATTTTTTATAAATCCGGTTCTCCACTTCCACCGGCTGATATTGGCTTGAGAGTTCTTCAGTCACAGGAATCCTTCAGTTAAATTATGAATCATCGCATATGCCCATGGCACTATTCGGTCCGCCTTTTCCGCAACCAACGGCCATGGGATTCCCCCCATGGCTGCGGGCATGTGATCGCCATCCTGCTTTAGAATACCACTTTATTTCTGCTCTGCCACATCCTCGCACCAATAAACGCCTGTATGTTGGGGCAGGTATTTATAGATCAGTTCGGTGAGGTGCGACCGACTTTTTATCCGGGTACGTGACGCACCGCGTGAAAAGCGGCGTTCAAGTCCATCGCCGATAACCTTACCTGCTTCACGACTCATAAGCCGTTTCAGCGAGCCTATTACCTGTGACTCGGAAATATCCGATTTCCAGCTTACGATGGCGTGTACGTGTGTCGGCGTGGCCACAATTGCATGCAAACGCCATTCCCTGCGCGAACAGGCCTCAAGAGCCGTTTCGACAAAAATCGTTTGCACCTCGGAGGTAAATACGACTTCCGCTGATCTCGCCAAACGACCGCGATAACGTGCGATTCCTAGATCAGATGGAATCAGCCCGCGCCGCCCATGTTGCCGATAGCCTTCAGGGTGGTCCGCGCCCCAAGATCTGTACGCGTGAAAAATGAGGTGAAATACAGGCACCTGCTCGCACTCCCAATGTGGCTAAATTCGCGAACGGGACCAACGCCAACATCCACGCCACATCCGCGGTCAACGGCCATGGGATTCCTCCCATGGCTGCGGGAATGGGTTAAATGGTCGGCTGTACGACTGTCGCCGCTTCTTCGGCGTGAATGAGCCGATATTCCACCGCATCGGCGATGGCCTGCCAACTGGCTTCGATGATATTTTCCGATACTCCGATGGTGCCAAACACACCCTCCGGCGAACGGAATTCAATGACCACACGCACCTTCGCCGCCGATTCCGCCCGCCCATTAACCACCCGCACCTTATAATCCACCAGATGCAGCTCGGCAATGGCGGGAAATTCCGGCTCCAAAGCGTGCCGCAACGCCGCATCAAGCGCGTTGATCGGGCCGTCACCTTCAGCCGAGGCGTTGATGTCCCGCCCGTTGGCCACTACGGAAAGCGTGGCTTTGGTCACCGGTTGTCCGTTGGCCTGCCGGGAAACCGCACAGCGGTAATTCTTGAGTTCAAAGAATTTGCGCATCCGCCCGATTTGCCGCCGCAGGATTAATTCAAACGACGCTTCCGCCGCCTCAAACTGATACCCCTGCGACTCCAGTTCCGTTACCTGATCCAGCACTTTCTTCAGCGCGGCGCGATCTTTTTCAATATTGAATTTTTTACCGGCCTTGGCGGCGATATTGGAAATCCCCGAAAGCTCGGAAACCAATATCCGCCGCGAATTGCCCACGAGTTCCGGCTCAACATGCTCATAACTGCTGGCCATTTTGTTAACCGCATGTACGTGCATGCCACCCTTATGGGCGAAGGCGCTGGCACCGGTATAGGGCTGATTATTCACCAGATTCAAATTGGCAATCTCATAGACATAACGTGACGTTTCAGTAAGGTGAATCAGCGAATCTTTCTTCAGGCAGTCATAACCGAGTTTCAACCGCAAATTCGCAATCACCGTGGTGATGTCCACATTGCCGCACCGTTCGCCGATGCCGTTGATGGTACCCTGCACCTGCGTGGCCCCGGCGGTAACGGCGGCCAGAGCGTTGGCCACCGCCACGCCGCTGTCATTATGCGGATGAATGCCGATGGGAACTTTTACCATTTCCAGCGCCCGGCGCACGCAATTTTGTATCTGCGGCGGCAGCGTGCCGCCATTGGTATCGCACAAACATACCAGAATCGCGCCAGCCTGCGCCGCTGCCGATATGGTTTTCAACGCATAGTCCGCATTGGCCTTGAAGCCGTCAAAAAAATGCTCGGCATCATAAATCACTTTGCGGCCCAAACTGGTCAGATACGCCACCGAATCGGCAATCATGTCCAGATTTTCCTGCAAGGTTACGCCCAGAACCTCTGTGGCATGAATATCCCAGGTTTTTCCCACCAGCGTGACATATTGTGTTTCCGCGTCGCGCAGGGCATTTAACCCCACATCATCCGCGGGGGCCACGCCTTTCCGCCGGGTCATCCCGAAGGCCAGGAGCTTGGCTGTTTTGAGCTTTAATCCCCGGGCTTCATGGAAGAAAGCCGCATCTTTCGGATTGGATAAGGGATAACCCCCTTCGATAAAATCGACACCAAGTTCATCAAGGCGATGGCAGATCAACAATTTATCCTGCAGGGAAAAACTAACGCCCTCGCCCTGACTGCCGTCCCGCAATGTTGTGTCATATATTTCTATTCTTTGCATACAATTACCTCATTGGCTGCCGACGGCATTATAAGGATTTACCGCCGGCGACGCACTGTTAATTTTATAAACGAAAACACCCTGCGCCAGGAAGACTCTTTAAGCGGGGTATTAAAAGTTTCTGAATTTTTGAGACCACACTTGCCTGCCAGGCGCTATGAATGAACGCTCCGGCCAATAACAGCGCGGACAGCAGCACGGGAATCTATCCCCCGCTGTGACGGCAGCATCCCGCATATCATCGGGATCATAACTGCACAATCTGTCCGCACGGCACACCTCAAATAAACCAGCAATATCCTAGCACCGTCCGGAAAAAGGTCAAATATTGCCCCGCTGATTGTCCCATTGATGGCTTATCAGCCTGAACCGCATACAATTATCAAAAGGAGCGTGTCAGATGTTTTCACTTGATCATGTAGCGATTCAAACCCCCGATATCACCGGTACCGCCGCGTTTTATGTCAACCAATTCGGTGCGGAAATTTTATATCAGGATGCTTCATGGGCCTTTTTGCGTTTGGGACAGGGGAAAATTGCCCTGGTAACACCACAGCAGCATCCGCCGCACATTGCCATGCGCGCTTCCGCCGAGGATTTGCAAATCGCCGCGGAAAAGCATGGCCAGAAAATCGCATCCCATCGCGACGGCACACGCGGAATATATCTCAAAGATCCCGCGGGCAATACAGTGGAACTGATTTGCTATCCACCGGATGACAAGGCTTTGTAAAAAAAGCACCGGCCGCTTGAATCAACAATTATGCAAAAATGCCGTATGATACTTTGCGAGTGAAACCCAAGGAGCAGGCATGGCCCAGGCTGATATTCCGGCAACTCCCGCACCCGGTGTGACGGATTTCCAGCGACATTATGCGTCGTTGGAACATGAATTAGGCAAGGTGATGGTGGGGCAAACCGATGTCATCCGGCAGACGCTCTGCTGCCTGCTTATCGGCGGTCACGCACTTATTGAGGGCGTACCGGGCCTCGGTAAAACAGTACTGGCACGCGCACTGGGGCAGGTGCTGGACCTGAAATTTTCCCGCATTCAGTTCACTCCGGATCTTATGCCCGCCGATATTCTCGGAACATCCATTCTTGTTACCGACGCATTGGGCGCACGAAGTTTGCAGTTTCAACCCGGCCCGTTATTCGGCAATCTCATTCTGGCCGACGAAATCAACCGCGCTTCACCGAAAACCCAATCCGCCCTGCTGGAAGCCATGGCCGAGCAGTCCATCAGCGTCGGGCGCACCACCCACCACCTGGCGGATCCATTTTTTGTCATCGCCACACAAAACCCGCTGGAAATGGAAGGCACATATCCATTGCCGGAAGCGCAACTGGACCGGTTTGCCATGAATATCATTATCAACACGCCGCCCGTGGATGAACTGGTTCAGATTATGGATCGCACCACCGGCACGACCAAACCGGCGCTTTTGACCATTATGAATGCCGGCCATCTGGCGGAAATGAAAGCGATGGTTCGCGCCGTGAGCGTAGCGGAGATATTAAAGCGCTATATTGCGCGAATGATTCTCTCCACCCATCCGGACAACAGCCACGCAACCGCGCTGGTAAAAAAATATGTCCGTTATGGTGCCAGCCCCCGCGCCGCCCAAACCCTTATGCTGGCCGCCCGGGTGCAGGCTTTAATCAACGGACGGGCGTATGTAGCACCGCAGGACATTACGTCCATGGCGCTGCCGTGCCTGCGCCACCGGATCATCACACATTTTGACGCCCGCGTGGATGGCCTTGACACTGTGGCAATCATTAATGATCTGTTAACACATACCGACTCTATTCCGGAAGCGGCGGCTATTAAAAGCCTGATGCGCGCGTAGAAGCATGTCCCAGAAACTCACGGCACGACGATCACCTGCGGGGCCTTCCCGGCAGCGGCGCTGCGGGCAGCCATTGCGCTGGAATAGGTCATGTATACGCCGCCCTGCACCAGAAACAGCGTATGACCGGCAATCGTGTGCGGCAGGACAAATGCGCCCACTCCCTGGGCCTTAAGTGCCGCAACTTGTCTCCACGCGGCCGGCGCATTATTCCATGCGCCAAACTGCAGTGAAAAATGATTCATGGATAACCGTTGCAGAGCGTTTTTGGATAATTGGGATTTGGGAAAAGCTGCGATTAATTGATCCAGATATTGCCGGGCGGCATTCCAGTGTCCGCTGTTTTCCAGAGAAACACCAAGGCGGTAGAGCATCCGTTGGTCGGGTGTGGCCGATGGATCAATGGTCAGAGAATTTTTATAATCTGTCGCCGCCTGATTAAACCGGGCCTGAATAAAAGAAATATCGCCCAGAGCTTTATAACTTTTTCCCTGCAGATCCGCGCGTTGGGAATGGTCAATGGCAGAGCGATAATCGCGGGCGGCCAAAGCCAGTTCATCCTGATGTTCTTCGGAAATGGCGGCAAGGTAATAGGCTTCGCCCAGATTCTGACCGGACGTATCGCTGGCAATAAAAGCGCGGGCGGTATTTTCCGCGGCCATAAATTGCCCCTGCTGATAAGCCTGATAACCATTGATTAAACTCGTGGTTGCTGGCGGGGGCGCAGCACATCCTGAGATCAGGCCTGCGGCGGTAAGAACACCTAATCCGAACATCCATTTTCGCATAAGTGGTTCTCCATGAACCCAAAGCCATTGCGGTTTTGCCCCATCAGGCCTGCGGCGCGGCGGCTACCGGAGCCACAGTTGGAGCTTCAACCGGTTTGTCGGATGGGACAATCGGAGCGCCTTCCTTCAAGCGGGTGGCCTTGCCGGTTAAATCGCGCAGATAATAAAGCTTGGCGCGGCGAATCTTGCTCTTGCGTCGCACATCGAGCTTTTCAATTTTCGGAGAATGCACCGGAAAAATACGCTCAACGCCTTCATTGTTGACAATCCGGCGAACGGTAAACGTGCCGCTGATGCCCGCACCCTTGCGCGAGATCACCGTACCGGAGAAAACCTGAATACGCTCTTTATCGCCTTCCACAATGCGGCAATGCACATCCACAAGATCGCCAATGGCGAATTGCGGCGGCTTGGCCAGGAGGTGTTTGGATTCAACATGACTTAGTAGTGCATTACGCATGGATAACTCCAATTCGGATATTTATTCCCGGGTCCGTTACGCCGGCGGCACTGATTTGCCGTATGGCCAACATTTTCCACGCCCCTTATCGGGGTGCCAGTAGATCCGGTCTACGCTGACCGGTTCGCTGCCTGGACTGTTCCGCCCGCCACCGGGCAATGGCCGCGTGATCTCCGGAAGTCAAAACTTCCGGCACTTCAAGGCCCTGATAATTTCGCGGGCGGGTATAGTGCGGATACTCCAGACCACCGCTTATTTCCGCATCCGCAACCGCAAACGATTCCGCCCCGGCACTGGCATGGTCGCCTAAAACGCCGGGAATCAAACGAATCACCGCATCAAGCACTACCATGGTCGGCAGTTCTCCGCCGGATAGCACATAGTCGCCGATACTTATTTCCATAGGATTCAGCACCTGCCGAATCCGCTCATCAAACCCTTCATAATGCCCAGAAACCAGCAACAGCCGAGGCTTACCTGCCAATTCATGGGCCAGGGCCTGATCCAGTTTCCGGCCCTGCGGACACAGCAGTATCCGGGTAGCCACCGCTGCATCCATGGCTTCAATGGCGGATATTGCATCCAACACCGGCTGGCACATCAGCACCATTCCCGGCCCGCCACCAAATGGCCGATCATCCACTTTTCGATGCGGATCCGTGGTGTAATCCCGCAACTGATGCAGATGATAACGGGCCAGTGATTTTTCAGCGGCCCTCTTTAGAATGCTGCTTCCCAGAACGGCAGGAAACATTTCCGGAAAAAGCGTGAGGATATCAACGCGCATCATCGTTTCAATCCACCATGCGGCCCGGGGCCGCAAACGCCGCTGATTTCAAAGTCAGGCTGAAACACCGGCAGGAACCGCGGCGGCGGTGCCGGAATCTGTGGCTGTTTTCAGCAACCCGGCCACCGTATCGCTGGGCAACGCGCCAACTTTAATCCAATGCTCCACACGCGCTTTGTTGACCACTACCCGACGGGCAGGGTCCTTGGCGATGGGATCATAATAGCCCAATTCTTCAATAACCTTGCCATCCCGCGGAGAGCGGTGATCCACCGCATTAATACGCCAGAATGCACGATTTTTACGACCAAAGCGCTTTAAACGAATCTTAACTGCCACGCGATACCTCGTCTGCCTGCTTGATGAATTTATCCAATCCGCTCCATGCACCACGCACCGGAGATCAAAACCGGATTATTCCATCAGCCAGATGGCGGAAACTTATGTTCCCAAGCCATCGGTAAACCCAAGATATTACCCGCCAAGCCCAAGGCTTTCAAGCGAACGCTATAACAATGAGATCACATTTTTTGACAAAACCGGGTAAAACCGTCTTCCAGAGGCCTTCCGACACCCCGCCGCAGGGCCTCCGGCAGGCCAAATTCACGCGATCATTGATCAAAATCGGACCATACCTGAGGCTTATGGCCGCTTCATCTCAGCGTAATAATCTTGAATGGGCTTGACCGTCCAATCACCATGTTTCAGGCTGACAATAGCATCGGCGGCGGCTTCAGCGCCGGTGATCGTGGTAATAATCGGAATCCGGTGCAGCACCGCCGCCGCCCGGATGCGGCCTTCATCGGTGGTGGGCCCTTTGTGCGTGGGCGTATTAATCAGCAACTGCACCTGGTGGTTTTTGATCGCATCAATAATATTGGGCCGGCCTTCCTGAATTTTATTTATTTTCCGGCACGGCACGCCCGCCTCATTGAGCGCGGCGCAGGTACCGCTGGTGGAAATAAGCTCAAAACCGGCCTGGGCGATTTTCCGAGCTGATTCGATAATCGCTTTTTTATCCCCGTCGCGCACGGAAATATAAACCGTACCGGAGGCCGGTAAACTTCCCCCTGCGGCCATCTGAGATTTGGCATACGCCACGGGGAAGCTGGAATCAATGCCCATGACTTCACCGGTGGAACGCATTTCCGGGCCTAAAATCACATCCACACCGGGGAATTTGCTGAACGGAAATACACTTTCCTTCACCGCAACATGCTTCTGGGGAATAATTTCTTCACTGACACCCAATTCCGGCAGCGTTTTACCGCACATGACTTGCGCTGCAATTCTTGCCCAGGCTACTCCGGTAGCTTTGCTGACAAACGGCACTGTCCGGCTCGCCCGCGGATTCACTTCCAGCACATAAACTTCGTTATCTTTAATGGCAAACTGCACATTCATTAACCCGCGCACGCCCAGCGCTTTGGCCAAAGCCAGGGTATTTTCACGTATCCGGGCGACAATTTCCGCCGGCAGACTGAAAGGTGGCAGTGAACATGCGGAATCTCCGGAGTGAATGCCCGCTTCTTCAATGTGTTCCATCACACCGATAACCAGATAATTCGATCCGTCACCCAGCGCATCGACATCCACTTCCGTGGCATCACCCAGGAAGCGGTCAATAAGAATCGGATGATCCTCCGCCACTTCCACCGCATGGCGAATGTAATAATCCAACTGCGTTTCATTGGAAACAATTTCCATCGCCCGGCCACCGAGCACAAACGATGGCCGCACCAACACCGGATAACCAATTTCCGTGGCTACCTTGCGCGCCTGCTCGGCACTGCGGGCAATGCCTCCCTCGGGCTGCTTGAGGCCCAGAGATTTGATCAGACGGTTGAATTTATCCCGATCCTCCGCGGCTTCAATGGACTCTACCGCCGTACCGATAATCGGCACACCGGCATCTTTAAGGCCACGCGCGAGATTCAGCGGCGTTTGGCCGCCAAATTGGACAATAACGCCCTGCACCAACCCGCCGGGCTG
>JAJZVR010000064.1 GCA_021847065.1 Planctomycetota bacterium
GGCGGTTGGCCGGCAAGGTTAAAACTCTCCGGCGTCAAGCTCGCAATCTCGGCCTTGCGAAAGCCCGTGCCAACAGCCACGCGGTAAACCATGGCCCTGTCAGGCCCGGCAACGCCAAGAATGGTTTGCGGGCCAACCGTTGGCCGGGTTTGTCCCGGCAGCAGCGGGCCAACCAGATACGGCCCGGATTCAGCCGCGGCAATCAACGCGTTTACCTCGGCATCGCCCAAGGCCCGGCGGTCATGGCGGCGGTCAGTGCGGACGTTAAACTTGGTCAGGTGTGCCAGCAGGTCGGTTTGCAGGCGGCCATCGCGGCAGGCCCAGCGTGTGAACGCCTTGACGGCTTTGGTCAGGTGGTTACAGGTTTGAAGCGAAAGCCCGGCATTTTTCTCGGCGGCAATCGCAGCTTGCACCTTGCCCGGTTGAATATCGGAAATAAACTTGGCATTGCAGGCCGTGAATATCCGCATCGCATCGCGGTACATCATGCCAACGTGCTTTTCAGTCAAGCCCTTGGCCAGCATCGCGGCTTTCCAGTCGGCCAGGTGGTCGGCCAGTGCTTTGCCGGCGGCCAACCTACGCCCGGACAGCAGGCCCCATCGGCTTAGAATCTCGGCGGTGTGGTTCGGTATAGCTTCAACCCACAAAGCAAGGTCGCCGGTTGGCAATTCATGGTTTGCTACGCAATCTATGAGTTTTTGCACGTTGCGGCCAAGTGCTTCGGTCAGGCGTTGATTTTCAAAGCCCGGCAATCGCAATACCCTGCCATCAGCGGTGCGGATTTCGCAATAGAACTTCGCGGATTTCTTGGTTACGCCTTGGCGGTCTTTAAACGTTGGCTTGTAAATTCGCATGTTTCACCTGCCTTTTGTGGATTTTCTCCGTGGGTTTTGCGCGCGAACAGCACGGTCAAAGCCCTTAACTTCGGTCAATTCAAGGCCTAATCGCTTGGCGATCTTGCTCGCGGTGTCCAGCCTCAAGGTTCGCTTTCCTTCAACAAACCACGCAATTGAATGCTGATTTACCCCGGCATCCATGGCCAATCGGTACACGGACAGCCCGCTTTCAACAATTGCGGCCTTCAAGGTTTTCTCAACGTCTTTATTCATAATGCACAATTGTACATCAGTATTCATCGCCTGTCAACTCCAAATCCAGAATTATTTCTATCCACTGCCTGCCGTCGATTTACCAAGCTCGCCGATTTAACCAAGTTTTTTCCTTGTGTGGCTTCATTAGCCTTCGTTTGCTGGCCTCCCGCGACACCGGACGATATATCGTGCGTTGAATTGCCCGGCGTTGCAGTGGGCTGCGGCCCTGCAAGAATCTTGGCCCTTAGCTGATAACAGCGTCCGGCGTTTTTCAAGGCCCGTCGGATTCTGCAAACCACGGGCGGCAGGCCATCGCGGTTATGGCCAGAGAGTTCGATACGCCAGATTTCCGCGGGTGCCTTTGCCCGTGCCGGCAAAGTTGGCGGCTTGGATCCCGGGCGCGGCTCTGGTTTAACGGTCGGCGGTGAATCAAATAGCGGGCGCGTTGTCATAACAGCCATCCTCCAAGAATCGCAACGGTAATCGCCATGCGATACCAGGCCATCCGCCAGCGGCTTGGCACTATGCCGAGTTTCCGGCGACGTTGCCGGATCAGGCGGTCAAGTTTTATGGCGTCAAGGTCGGTCATTGGTACTACTCCTGTTTGCGTCCCTTGGTGGTGTGTTGCGCTCTTTCCGGTCACCTATAAGTGCGTTCACGCACCTTATAGGGAAAAACCGTGCGCGCGCGTCACACAAACTGCCCAGTCAAGGGCATTGGAACCCTAGCCCAGCGGTCACGGTTTCTACGGTCTTTGGCAGCCCAAATATGCAGCGCGGATTTCGCCACGGCCTGCCGCAAAAGTTCCTTGGTGGTACGCTCGGATATGCCCAACTCGGCGCTAAACCATGCTGCGTCTTTTGGTTCATCGCTGGTCAACAATCCTGCCGCCGTCATCCACGTAGGTTTGGGCGGCGTTGCCGGCGCAGACTCGGTAGGCTTCGGCTTACGGGGCTTCGGCTGTTTTAATACGTCTGGGTCAAGCTCCGGCCGCGCCGTCATGGCCGGAGGCGTTAACTCCCAGACGCTTGGATCGGTCGGCGGAAAACTCCGGCATAGTGTATGCAGGCTCACACAACCGGCCTCGGCGTGCTCTCGTAGCCCGCAATGCCAATCCACGGCGCGGCTTTGAGCGCCAGCCCCAGCGCCCAAATCAGATACAGACTTACCGGATTGAAGGCCCTTGGACGTGTGATGTACGCACAATATTGCGCAGTCCAGCTTTGTCGCCAGCGCGATCAACCGCGAAAAGAATGAGGCAATAAATGCGTTGTTGTTTTCATCCGCATCTGCCGGCAGTAGCTTGAAAATGGGGTCGATGGTAATGAAGTCAAAACGCCTCGGTTGGACGCGATCAAGCAATCGAATTAAGCCATCAATAGTGATCGGATCTTCGCGGAAGGACACAAGCTCCACCGAGGATAAATCAGGGCTGCCGTAGAGTTCAGCCACGCGCTTTAGTCGGTGCGTGTTTGTCGGCAGGGCAAGTTCGCAGTCTATCATCAATCCGGCACCCCGGCGGCACGGGTAATTGAAGCAATTCCCGCCAGTCGCAATGGCAATGTGCCAGTGCATGATGCTCCAGCTTTTGGCAGTTTTTGTCGCACCAACCCATAAGCCCACTTCACCGCGGCGTAGGCCTCCATCTATGATCGGCTCGGCCAGCGGCTTTGGATCCGCCAGTAGGTCGGCCACGTTGTGGCAACAGTCCAGAATACTTCGTGGCAACGCGGAAGTCTCATCGGTGGCGCTGATCTCCGCTAACATCGGTGCAACATCATCAAGTGATTGCCCCATATCAATCGCCTGCCCAACTTTGTCGATACTACTCCGCACGACACACAATTTGCTAAGGCGGATCGCTTCATTAATCCAGTATTCAGTTTCAGCATCGCTTGGAAAATCGTGCTTATGCTCGGCGATAAAATCAGCCGCTTCCATGGCCGATACCCGCATCAACTCCGCTTCAACCGGGCCGGCCAAAGGCAGTGTTCCAGCCCGTACCAGCCGGTCAATGGCGTTGAAGATTTCCTGAAACTTCGGTGCGCTCCAACGGTGATCCCGCATCACCGCCAGAAAATTCGCCACCAGATTAAAGCGACGCTCACGAGCGCTTGAAATCTCTGAAAGCCTTGCGATCAAGCTGGCAATAACCCTTGCGTCCGCGTCTACCCAACGCTCTGTCAACCGCATTCCACTGGAAGGATTCCCCACATTTGTTATATTCATTAAGGCCTCAATTAACCTTGGCCGCGCGGGTTGTGCCCCGTTGCGGCCACTTTTATTTTTTCATCGCCGCCCAACGGTCTGCGGCAGGTGCCCCGGCGGCCAGCCAAGCCCGAAGATCATCCACAGGCCAAACCACGCGCCGCCCAAGTCTTATACCAGGGGGACAGCGGCCACCGGCTAACAACGTGTACCAGTGTGCCGGACTCACGCCGCATAGTCTCGCGGCATTAGCCGCATCCACGGCCAGCGGTCCGGGCGTCAATGTGGTGGTGGTCATGGGCGCACCGCCTTTGCGCGGCGTGGTCGGCGCCATTCGACCTTGACGCCCAACCGGCGTAATTCACGGATATACCTATCCGCGTCGCCAAAACGGCCATCGTCCCTGGCACGCTCAAGCAACAGGAACCAATATGCCGGTGTTTGCGGTGGGTCATAAGTCGGCATGGAAATTCTCCTGGTGCACCATCTGGAGAATCAGGCCAGAAGTAGCCTCATGGTAGCCCGTTTTCGTGCGTGTTTTGCTTGGTTTTAGCGGTCGGAATTGATGCCGATGGTAGCCTGAAAAGTAGCCTTGAGATTTCTACTCACGGTCATTTTCCCACGCTTCAAGATTGCTGTCTTTAGATTTGGAACCGGTGGGAATTGGCCCGGCATCACGCATGGAATTGCGCAGCGTGCGAAAGGGGTGCCATTGCTTTTTGTTCAAGGTTTTGGCGTTCACACCAACTTGTTTTGCAACTTCCGCGTTTGTCAGTGAAGGATTATTTTTGATTAAGAGCATCGCTTTCCCCAGCGGGTCATTTTTCAGCGGGTCATTATCGGGAGGATCAACCTGCCCAACAGCTTGCCCAGCCTTCGCGCGGTCCAATGCAACCAATGCCGATTGGCACGCAAGCCAGTGCATTTCCACTTTCACGGGGGGCTGAATAAATTCTACGCCGTCCGGCGGCGAGAAGGTCTCGTCGGGTGGCGAATTCAGCACCCGCTTCAACAGGCCAATACGCTCTGGACCAATTCCAATACGGCAGCAGCCGTCCATCACGCACATTGACACCTCAACAAACTGCGCCCATATCGCGGCGTGATCCGCGTCCGCTTGTGCATAAACTGCAATGGCTGTTTCAAATTTGGCGTCGAGGGTGGTTTTGTCCACGCCGTCCGTGGCCTCGGCCTGAATGTCATCAAAAGCATGACACGCCGCCTGCAATAATTCTCTCACCTCGATATAAGCACGGAACGCATCCCTCATTACGGCGGCCAGTTGCTGCGGGGATTTTCCGTCGCAATGCTTTCGCACTGCACCAATTGGCTGTTTAACGTTAGTTGCCCACAAATCCGTAAGGTTCGCCGTCGAGGGAATGTCCAAGATGCACCTGTCCTTTCAGCGGGTTGGGAAAGCCCAGCGATCCGCGGCGACAGGTGAATGTTCCGCAGAACGCCGGGCCAGTTCAGCCGGCGATCAACCGACTTACCCAACCCACTAACCCAACCGTACCAACCCACGGCCCGTTACGGTAGCCCGTGGGCCTACAATTTCTTCGGATCAAGTTTCATCCATTGGGTTCTACCCCACAGCATCCCGCACTTGGGGCAATAAGTGTTGTGGCCGCCGAAAAATATCGCGTAAAGGATCCCAGGTAACAGCCCAATCAAGAGCAGAAAAACTAAGGTGATCCAGCTACCGCGCCTGCATATCTGGCCTTCACCCTCGTAATGGCAGTTCGGGTTCGGGCAAACCCGTGCATCAAAAGCGTTTGGATAATTCTGTGACTGGCCTTGCAAACTGGCCACCCGCGAAAGTTCCTCCGCTTCCATTTCTTCGCGTGTGAGCGGAGCTTTCCGCCCCGCGTCGCTGCGGATGGATTCGGCACTCGGCGCGTCAGCGGTTTCCAGTATCTTCCGGCAGCCAGCGCAAACCACGTTCCCACGCCACACCATCGGCGTTTCCAGTTTGCCGATGGGCCGGCCGCAATTACCGCACGTTTCCAATGCACGTTCCGCCATGATTATCTCCGATAAGGGAACACACGCCCATTAAGCCCCTATATTAAACACCGGCACGCCGAGTGCCTTGGCCAAGGCTTGCAGGCCGCCGGCCATCGCCTTCTTGAGCTCTTCAATCTTTTCCGCAACCTTGTCGGCCTTCTTGCCTTGATGCGAGAACAAACCTTCAGCCATCGTGATCGGATCGCCTGAAACCAGGCCCGTCGCATTGTCCACGCTGCCGCCGTAGCTTCGGATCATCTGCTCGTTGTCCCGCGCCACTTGGTCACCAAGCACCTTCTGGCGGCGCTCATCCTCCGCCTGAAGTCGCTGGAGCGTATGGTCAATATGCTGCGTCTTTTTATGCGCCAGCTTTGCAGCCGCGGCAGCTTCCTTGGCAAGATGCTGGTTAATTTCCTCGGCGATCTTGCCGCCGAATTGCTGCTCAATGTCCGCGCGGGCCTTGTTACGGTCGGCGCGTGACGCAAACTCACCCTTCACCGCCTCCAACGCCTCCTTTTCCTCCATGCCAAGCTGGGCGATCCTGCCGGCATACGCGCCATGATCTGCCGCCACCCTGCTCACAATCGCCTCATCGTTCATGTGCTCGAGTCGATGCTTTTGCGACAATTGGAACGCCGCTAATGCCGCATTGGCGTTGTTAGCGGCCGCTTGTTTCGCCAAATCTCCCGGCGACAATTTAGCGGTGGCGTTAGCACTGCTCGCCACCGCCTCCAAATGAGCCAGCTTGGCGGACGCGAACATCCCAGCCCGCGTGTACATCAGTCCCTCGGACGATCCTTGCTCAAGGTAATGCAATTGCTCTTCGCGGATCGCCGTCGCCCGCTCGGCCAGCTCTATCTGGCGTTCCGTTTCAGTCTTTAGCCTCCGCTGTGCGTTGCCCTCGCTGGCCATAAGATAATTAACCTCGATCTGCGCGTCGGCAGCTTGCGAGGCTTTGTTGATCTCCGCGTCAAATTTCTGGCTAAGGGCGTTCGATTGCTGGTTGTATTTATCTTGAATCGCCTTAACTTCCTCGGCCCCGGCCGCAGCGGTGTTCCCAGTTTGCTGGTAATACCGCGCAGTTTCAGCCGTCGCGGCCGCCTGCGATGCCAGGTTTGTCGAAACCGCCATGGCGCGGGCCTGCTGCTGCGCTATTTCGGATTTAAGTTCGTCCTGCAAATCTGTCGTGGTATGCTCCCTTTTTACGCCGAGGCTCCTCCCAAGGGATGAATTTGAGAAATCAGCGTATAGGTCGGCCACGCCACCGCCTATCCCTCCCAGAATGCCAGCGCTTTTGACCACGGCATTGCGATGGGCAATCTCGGCGGCCAACGGCCCACCTAAGGCAAACTGTGCCCCCTGGGTGGTGTAATCGGCGGCGCTCGTATCAAAAGCCCCGGCGGCCTCGTTAAGCACATCCGACGCGACATGCCCCACAATCTCGGCCATGAAATAATTGTGCCAATTTAATAGCTTGCCGATGCCCTTGCGGCCACCCCTTCCGCCAGTGGCGGATCCCAGCCCATACGCGCCGGCCATCCGGTCAATATTAGACATCTGCTCGCCGTCAAGTTCCTCCCCGTCAGGAATTGACTCGGAAAGAATTTGCTTGCGAAGTGCATCGCTTATGCCAGCGTGCCCGCCGAAGGCATCCTCCATCGCCGCTTGCTGGGCAAGCATCGCGTCCTGCGATTCCTGCTGAAATGCTCTCTGGCGGCTCGCCATTGCTGCTGCCCACCCGCCGCTGGGGTTGAAGCTCTCAAAGCCCATGCGGGCTGCCGCCACATCCCCTGGCGTCATCCCTGTGAGCATCGAAGCGCGATCAATGCCGCTTACGGACGTGCGCCCGCCCCCGCCTGAAAAAGACGATCCCGACTTCCCCACTGAAACTGGAATGTTGATCCCTGCCGCCGCGTCTTGACGAAGTTGGGAAATTTGATCGCGCAACTCCCGAATCGCATCCATCTTGGCGATCACGTCAAAGTATACGCTGCCCGCTCTAACGTCACTCATTTAGGTCCCACATTCTGCCCGGCATCAGCCAAGCGTTTAAGTTCACCCGCTGGGACGCGAACAAACCGCTTCCCTAATCGTACAACGCGAATCGTTCCTCTTGCAGCCAGATTTCGCACAAAACGCGGCGTACACTGCATTTTGGTCGCAAAGTCAGCCACTTTTAACAGTTCTGAATCCTCGGACATTTTAAAAACCTCCTGTTGTAAAAGCACTTTAGAGGACACCACACGCCTATTAAAACAACCCAGTTCCATAACGCAAAATCACCCGTTGCTTAAATTAATGGAAACAACCCCCCTCGGTGCTCAAGTGAAAACTGGAAAAATTGAAAAAACATGGGGTACCCCCAAGGTCTAAAAAAAGCCGCTACGGTCTGAAAGTATCCGAGCCATTTTCACGGGCCATTCACAGTGGCCGCTTGCTGAACCGTCAAAACGTCCGCTACTGTTTCAACCGCATGAGCAGGGGCCGCCGCCGCCGGCCAGACGGCGGCAAGCCTCGCCCGCATCATCACGCCGCTGCAAGCCGTAAATCCTTCCGGCGAGCGTTGCCCCGTGACCGTCGCGTTGCCCGACGGTTCCAATCGTCGCAAAGCTCGATACCAGCGGTACATTGTCCGTGGTAAAACCTCTTTGCATCGCGATATGCGACAAAGTTTCCATCAGGCGACACCCAGGCAACCTTTCCGGTTACACCGTTCCACCGGTCGAACAAGAAATCCCCGATCCGAATCTTCGCGGCCATAAGGCCTCCTTTGAAAAAACGCCACCCATTAAATCGGCTGGGCAGCAATCGCCGGTTACAATCATTTTGACGCATTAACCATCGCGGCAATACCCGCCCGCACCGCTTCCGGTAGGCTATCCCAAGCGTCAATTAAGGTAGCCAATCGGCTATCTTTTTGCGCCAAAAGCGCCCAGCGGCGCGCCAAGACAGTTTCCTCGTCATGCGTTTCAGGTTGATTTATCAATGGTTTCGTGATTTCGAGCATCCGCCTTCTAAGCGGACGGTTGTGGGTTCGATTCCCGCCGGGCGCATTTTTGCCGCAGGCAAAAATAGAGCATCAGTGCGGAGAAAGTAGATACTCAAAGCCAAAACATACTGGAATTTCAGCGTAAAAAAGCCCGGAAATATCCGGCACGGGATTAAGAGACAAAATTCGTTTATCATGTTGGACGTATGGCAAGACCTGTACCACAAAATGGAATTCGTGCTCTGGGCGCAATGATTTGTGCAGGCACAACGGTTTTGGCAGTGAGCCTTCTGACCATGGGCTGTTCCAGTTCACTTGATACCTCGGGGCGGCCCGGTTTGGTAAGACCGATCAGTGGCCGGATTCGTGTTATTGAAGTTGAGCCTTGGATGAACAGTGCCACCGTGTGGTTTGAGGGGCACCGGTGTACGGCGTGGTGGGATAATTATTCGGCGTTTTACGCGAATGGCCACTTAATGCATCAAATGCCTGATGTGGCGGGGGGGCGCTACCACTTTGACGGACTGCTCACTGATCGTGATATTTATCTGGGGCAAGTGTGGGAAGGGGCCTCAGCACCACAGTTTAACGGTTCGCCCGGACACGTGGTGCAGTACGGATTTAAAAAACAGCGTCTGCCGGAACAGACCATTATGACGGTGACTCCGGTTGGCGGTGGCCTGAAACTGCCGAAAGCCAAACCGCGTTACCGCGTTCCGAAAAAGCAGCACAAAATACCGCTTCCGACTGAACTGGGAAATTAGATTGCCCGCAGGCAGTGAGATTTTACGCGGGGCGGTGGCAGGCAGAGTATGCGCCACGCAACGGGCGCGATATAATCCGTGCCTATTCGGTATGGAAAACCAGGCGTTAGGGTGCCATAGCGGCGTTGGTGTGCGTAATGGCGTTTTTGAAATCACCTTTCTGGTGCTGATGGCGTTGGAGTGATGACGGCGATGAACATGTGGGTTCCCCACACCATAGGCAATGCTCTGCTGTTTAGTGCGGCCGCGTTGTTTGTGCTGGGTATGATCTTCTGGCTGGAATTTGTCCGGATGGCCCGGCCCGTGCTGACGGTATTTATGGCGGCGGCGGGAGCGGTTTTCGGCTATTTTCTGCCGCTGTTGTGGTATACGCAGCTTGCTGATCTTACGCTGGTGATCATGGGAATGGTCGTGGGGATTATTCTCGGAGCGGTGCTGTTTCGGTTGACGCAAGCATTGCTTTTTGCGGCGCTGACGGCATTGCTGTGTGGCGGACTTATTGCGTGGCATGACGGTGCGTTTATGCCGACAAATGATACCGTCAAAAAGCGACCATTGCCCTCACTGGTTCATGCCGCGACGGGAAAACGGATGGTTTCCGCCTCGCAGCCGGCGACAAGCCGCCCGATAATGGCATTGCGGCGACGCGTGGTGCAGGATGTTCACAAGCAATATGTTGCGCTTGCAGCGGATTCGCAGCGACTCAATAAATCAGAAAAAGCCCAGGTCATGGCGGCGGCGGCGGGAGGGCTGCTGGTGGTCATTTTACTGGGATTACTTTTTCCGCGCGTGATAAGCTTAATTGGCGGAGCATGGCTGGGAGCGGCGATGATTCTTTGGGCGGTGGCGGTATTTACCCGTCGCTTTGATCCGGGAATGCTCAAGAATGTGATCCGCAGTGTGCGGCCATGGTGGGTCTATGCCGGTTTGGGAGTTCTGGGCATGGCGGTGCAAAGCCGACATGTGCTCAAGGCCCGTAAAAAGAAGAAAAAAGAAGCCAAGAGCGCAGAAGAAGAAAAAAAGGAGAAGAAAAAGTAGCGCCAATTCGCGCCTCATATCTACCGTTTTACCGGTCCTAGCGGCAGGACGGCTTTGCCGTACAACTCGTTAAGCACCTGAGCAAGGCCGGTGTACATGGCGGATAAGCCGCAGAAGATGCCTTCGTAGCCAGCGAATAAATGAATATTTGCGTTGCCAGTGGCTTCCGCGGTTGCCAGAAGAATAAACAACAGCGTCAGCGTGCAAAAGACAACCTGAACGGCCCGGCTGATTTTCAGCGTGCCAATGAACATCGCCAGCGTAAAGAGTCCCCACAACCCCAGATAAACGGCCATGGCCGTGGCGTTGGGGCCGGCGATTTTCGGAAACATTCCCGGCATAATCACCAATGCCGCAAGCGACAGCCAGAACATGCCGTAAGAGATAAATGCCGTCATGCCGAAGGTATTATTCTTTTTCCATTCCAGTGCTCCGGCGATCACCTGTGCCAGGCCGCCGTAGAAAATTCCCATAACTGCCTCTATCATTCAGGCCATAAGATGGCGTTTTTGCAATGGCGGTGAAGTTGCTTATGAAACAAAATGGTCCAAAAATACGACTGACAGGCCCGATAACATGGGCGTTTGCCGGTTTGCTGTTGATGGTGAGTTCCGGCTGCGTAGATTTGACCGGGCGGCCCGCTGATCCGGTGCAGTCCGCAGTTGTGACCAGTGATCGGGCTGATTTTCAATATGAAGGTCATGCCTTTGGAATGCGCGGCTTTCTGGGAGTTTTCAGTCTGGGCATTGATGGCTTGGCGAATCGTCTAAACCATGACCATATCATTCAGGCGGCGGCCATTGCTGACCACAGCAAGGGGCAGTTTCAGCGCATTATCCTGCGGGATTACCGCAAACACCTGATGCACGGCCCGCTGATCCTGTATGGCCATTCCTGGGGGGCAGACGATCAGATACGCGTTGCCCGGGCGCTGGGGCGGCACGGAATCAAGGTGCAACTGCTGTTATTAATTGATCCAGTAACGCCGCCACGTGTTCCAGCGAATGTGGAACGCTGTATCGATATTTATAAAAGTCATCCGGATACTGATTGGCTGCCGATCTGGCGGGGCGTGCCGGCCGAGGCGAAGGATGTTTATCGCACGAGGCTCACAGATATAAACCTGCGTTACGCCGCTGTCGGCTTTCCTACCAAAAAGCTGACCCATGCCACAATTATTGATAGTCCAGGCGTTCAGAAGATGATGCTGCATGCCATATTAGATGCGTGTCGTCGCTGGCAAGGTCGGCATCCGAAAGTAAATATGGCAAATCGGAGGCAGACACAAGACAAAATGGCCAAAGTGTCGGATAATCCGTCCCCATGATTACGATTACTCTGCCCGACGGGGCAAAAAAACAGTTTGATGCCGTTTCCGTAACACCTTTGCAGGTGGCGCAAGCCATTGGGCAACGTCTCGCACGAGATGCGATCGGTGCAATGATCGACGGGCAGCTTGCCGATCTCTCCGCGCCCATTCATCACGACGCCGCAGTGGCGATTGTTACCTCCAAGGCGGCTGATCCCAACGCCATCTATCTGTTGCGGCACTCCACCGCGCACGTCATGGCGGAGGCGATTACGCGGCTGTTCCCAGAAGTGCGCTTGGCGTATGGCCCCCCGGTGGAAACGGGCTTTTACTACGATATGGAACTGGCCCAGCCGATTCGGGAAGAGGATTTTCCTCGCATTGAAGCCGAGATGGAGAAAATTGTTGCGGAGAACCGTCCTTTCACACGCTATGAACTTCCGCGGGAAACGGCGTTTTCAAAACTGGAACAGGAAGCAAATCCTTATAAACTTGATAACGCGCAGCGGGCGCTGGCGGCTGATCCGCAGGCTGTTATCAGTTTTTATGCCACTGGTGAACCGCATAAGAATTGGGAAGATCTATGCCGCGGGCCGCATTTACCGACGACTGGCCGCATCGGTGCATTTAAAGTCACCAGTGTGGCCGGGGCGTATTGGCATGGTGATGCATCCAAGCAGCAATTGCAGCGGATTTATGGAACCGCTTTTTTCACCAAACAAGAATTGGAAGCGCACCTCCAGCTTATTGATGAGGCCAAACGTCGCGATCACC
Source organism: Planctomycetota bacterium (assembly GCA_021847065.1). Classification (GTDB taxonomy): domain Bacteria; phylum Planctomycetota; class Phycisphaerae; order WQYP01; family WQYP01; genus JAMDCX01. Next base: position 12,181 of record JAJZVR010000064.1, read on the forward strand.
GGGTCATTGGAAAACAACTCGGGTTGTTTACCATTTCGCCGCTGGTGGGCAGCGGTTTAATTCTCTGGATGCCCAAAGGTGGCGTGGTCCGGCAGGAACTGGAAAATTTCATGCGGCTGGAGCTAATCCGCCGCGGCTACAGTTCTGTTTATACACCGCACATCGGTAATATCAATTTGTACAAAACCAGCGGGCATTATCCGTATTATAAAGAATCGCAATTCCCGACTATAAAAATGAAGGAACGCGACGGCACGGATGAAAGCGAATATCTGCTTAAACCAATGAACTGCCCGCATCACATCCAAATTTATGCTGCCTCTCCGCACAGCTACCGTGATCTGCCCATACGTCTGGCGGAATTCGGAACCGTGTATCGCTTTGAGCAATCCGGCGAATTATCCGGTATGACGCGCGTGCGCGGATTCACGCAGGATGATGCCCATCTGTTCTGCACACCCGAACAGGTGGAAGCGGAATTGCTTTCCACCGTGGAAATGGTTCTGCTGGTCTTTAAAACCCTGGGCTTTACCGATTATCAGTGTCGCGTGAGTTTGCGCGATCCGGCATCGGATAAGTACGCAGGTGATCCCGCCCTGTGGGATCGGGCGGAGGCAACGCTACGCAAAATCGTTAAAGACGTCGGCATTCGCCATGAAGAGGCTCCGGGCGAGGCGGCATTTTACGGGCCTAAGCTGGATTTTCTGGTGAAAGACGTGATTGGTCGGCAGTGGCAGCTCGGCACCGTGCAGCTTGATTATGTGCTGCCCGAACGTTTTGCGCTGGAATATATTGGTGCGGACAATTCCCCGCACCGTCCGGTGATGATCCATCGGGCACCGTTTGGTTCCATGGAACGCTTCACCGGCATATTGATTGAACATTTTGCCGGCGCGTTTCCGACCTGGCTTTCTCCGGTGCAGACCATGGTGCTAAGTATCAGTGAGAAATTTGTAACCTATGCCCAAGAGGTCAACAGCAAGCTCTTGGCTGTGGGCGTGCGTTCAGAGCTTGATACGGCCGATGATAAAATTGGCGCGAAAATTCGCCGCGCCCGGGAGCAGAAAATTCCTTATCTGCTGATTGTCGGGGCCAAGGAAATGGAGACGAATGCCGTCGCCGTTCGCACCCGTAAAGATCAGGACCTTGGCGCAATGCCGCTTTCGGCCTTTATCGACAAGATTAGTGAAGAGGTCACGAAACGTACTTTGAATTAGGTAATAGCAACTTTTAACCATACGGAGTTTTATCAACTTATGTTGCAACACCCCGATCATAGCGCACTGGTACAACAGCTTACGGCCATTGGGCAGGGACATCTTTTCGCTTTTTACGACCAACTTGCGCCAACGGAAAAAACCGAATTGGATCGGCAGATCGCATCCATGGATTGGCCGCTCCTGGCGGAACTTATAAAAACGGTTGTGCTGAATCCGGAAAGCGTGAAATTGCCGGAAAATATTGAACCGGCACCGTATTTTCAGCACGTACCACAGGATGCGGCAACGCAGGAAAAATATCGGCAGGCGCAGGCCATTGGCGAGAACCTGCTGAAAAAAAATCAGGTTGCGGCTTTTGTGGTCGCCGGTGGACAAGGGTCGCGTTTGGGATGGGACGGTCCGAAAGGAACTTTCCCTGCCACGGCTAAAAAAAATAAGCCGCTGTTTCAATGCTTTGCTGAATATATCCGTGCGATGGAACAACGTTTTAATTGCACGATCCCCTTTTATCTTATGACCAGTACCGCCAATCATCGCGCCTCGGTGGATTTCTGGATGCAGCACAATTATTTTGGCCTGCCTGAATTGCAGGTTATGTTTTTCTCCCAGGATATGCTGCCGGCGGTGAGTCTCGATGGAAAGGTGCTGTTGGAAACACCCGGTACGCTGGCGCTATCTCCCAACGGTCATGGCGGATCGCTGTTGGCGTTGCATAAAAGTGGTGCCCTGGCGGATATGCGGAAGCGGGGTGTTACGCAAATCAGCTATTTCCAGGTGGATAATCCGATTGTGCGGTGTGTTGATCCGCTGTTCCTGGGTCTGCATGAAATGGAACATTCCGATATGTCCAGTAAAATTCTCCCCAAAGTTTCCAGTACGGAGAAGCTCGGCAATATTTGCCTGGTGAACGGAAAAATGACCGTCATTGAATATTCCGATTTGCCGGAAGTGTTGGCTGAACAGCGTACCGCCGACGGCCAATTAAGATTCCGCGCGGGCAGCATTGCTCTGCACGCGATTCGTTGCGATTTTGTAGAGCGCCTCAATGCCCGCGGTTTTGCGTTGCCCTATCACCGCGCCGAGAAAAAAGTGCCTTGTGTGGATATGGCCACAGGAAAAACGATCAAACCCGAAAAGCCCAATGCCATAAAGATGGAGACGTTTGTATTTGATGCGTTGCCATTGGCTTCCAGCAGCATTGTCTATGAGACCGATCGGATCGACGAATTCGCCCCGATAAAAAATGCCCAAGGTGTGGATTCCATCGCATCCTCGCGCCAAATTACCACGCAGCGCAACAGTCAATGGCTCCAAGCCGCGGGTATAAAAGTGCCGCGCAAACCAGATGGCACACCGGATTGTACCATTGAAATCGCCGCATCTTTTGCGCTATATCCCGAAGATGTAAAACTCAAAGCGGCAAAAATTCCCGCAATTAATGCGGGAGACGCGCTTTATTTGCACTGATGACGCTATTTTTCTCAGCCGCTCCTGACGCGGCAGCGTCACGGTTCGATGCGAAACGCCGTTCCGGAAAATATTTATGGTCCGATGCGTCGCGCCGGGCATCAATCTTACCGGGGAAACGGAGTGTGCCATCACAGCCCATTTTCGCATCCAACTTAACGCTCCCGCGTTAAGCTAAGGGGACGTGTCATGATCGAATGCCACACGCGGTTCCGGAAAACAAAATTAGCCTGACGCGGCAGCGTCATGGTTCGATGCGAAACGCCGTTCCGGAAAATATTTATGGTCCGAAGCGGCTCGCCGGGCACCAATCTTACCGGGGCAACGGAGTGTGCCATCACATCCCATTTTCGCATCCAACTGAACGCTCCCGCGTTAAGCTAAGGGGACGCGTCATGATCGAATGCCACACGCGGTTCCGGAAAACAAAATTAGCCTGACGCGGCAGCGTCATGGTTCGATGCGAAACGCCGTTCCGGAAAATGTTTGCGGTCCAGTGCGGCTCGCCGGGCACCAATCTTACCGCGGGCAACGGAGTGTGCCATCACATCCCATTTTCGCATCCAACTTAACGCTCCCGCGTTAAGCTAAGGGGACGTGTTATGATTGAATGCCACACGCGGTTCCGGAAAACAAAATTAGCCTGACGCGGCAGCGTCATGGTTCGATGCGAAACGCCGTTCCGGAAAATGTTTGCGGTCCAGTGCGGCTCGCCGGGCACCAATCTTACCGGGGCAACGGAGTGTGCCATCACATCCCATTTTCGCATCCAACTTAACGCTCCCGCGTTAAGCTAAGGGG
>JAJZVR010000065.1 GCA_021847065.1 Planctomycetota bacterium
TCTTCGGTGATGGTTTGCTTGACGACTTCTTCGATGGTGGTGATGCCTTCGTAGATGCCGATGAGGCCGGATTCGCGGAGGGTTCTCATGCCGCGTTTGCGGGCGGCATTGCGCAGGAGGTTGGTGGAGGCGTGGGCCATGATCATTTCGCGCATTTCATCGTCCAATGTCATGATTTCGCAGATGGCCAGACGGCCTTTGTAGCCGGTGTTGTTGCAGTTGTTGCAGCCGCGACCACGGTAAAAGGATTTGCCGCGGGTATCTTCCGGGGTCAGTTCGAGTTCCATGAGGTGTTCTTCGGTGGGTTGATATTCTTCTTTGCAGACCTGGCAGATACGCCGACAGAGGCGCTGGGCCAATACGCCTTCAATGGTGGCGGTGATAAGGAAGGGTTCTACGCCAAGGTCCAATAATCGAGCGACGGAGGATGGGGCGTCATTGGTATGGAGGGTGGTAAAAACCAAGTGTCCAGTGAGTGAGGCCTGGGTGGCGATTTCAGCGGTCTCTTTATCGCGGATTTCGCCGACGAGGATAATATCCGGGTCTTGCCGGAGGATGGAGCGGAGGCACCGGGCGAAGGTAAGCTCAATTTCCGAGCGAATCTGCACCTGCAAAATGCCGTCAATGTCATATTCCACCGGGTCTTCGGTGGTGATGAGTTTGTCTTCAATGCTGTTGAGTTCATTAAGTGCGGCATAGAGGGTGGTGGTTTTACCGGACCCGGTTGGCCCGGTGACCAGAACAATGCCATTGGGCTTGTCAATGAGTTGGCGAAAGACGCGCATGTCATCTTCGCGCATGCCAAGCTTATCGAGGTCCAGCGATACGTTGGACCGATCGAGAACACGCAGCACGATGCTTTCCCCGAAAATGGTCGGCAACACAGCCACGCGCAAATCAACGGGGTGGCCCTGCACCATCAGAGGGATGCGGCCATCCTGGGGAACGCGGCGTTCGGCGATGTCCAGATTGGCCATGACCTTGATACGGCTGGAGATGGCCATGGCGATAAATTTGGGTGGCGGGACCATTTCATAAAGGACGCCGTCAATACGATAGCGCATTTTGAATTCGGTTTCGAAGGGTTCAAAGTGAATATCCGAAGCGCGTTCTTTAATGGCCTGCATGAGCACGGTATTAAGGAGGCGTTTGACGGGGTTGGCCTCGGCGAGTTCTTTGAGGGTGTCCAAGTCGATGGAGTCGCCGCGGTTTTCAAGGGCTTTCAGGGTGGAGTCGGAGCCGATTTCGGACATTAAATCGGAAAGGGAATCCTGCTTGGTTTCATAATAGCGGGTCAGGATCTTGGCGACTTCTTCGGGATCGGCGATGCAGGTGACAACCTTGAAGCCCATGAGGGTTTGCAGATCATCGACGACGCGGAAATTATCCGGGGAGTCCAGGGCAATGGTGAGGGTTTTGGTTTTTTCATCAAAGGCGATGGGAATAACACGATAAACGCTGGCCATCTGTGACGGAATCTGCTTGACGAGATCAGGCGAAAGATCGCGGCCGGCGAGATCAACAACTTCAAAACCACGCTGGGCGGCGAGGGCAAAGTTAAGATCTTTCTGGGAGATCATGCCGAGTTCAACGAGCACCTGCCCGATGGGCGTATTGAGATGGCGTGCCTTCTGCTGGGTTTGCACCGCGAGGGCCTGATGGACTTGTTCGCGGGTGAGGCGGCCCATTTTAATAAGCACGCGACCGAGCGGACGGTCTTTAAGCTGTTCCACCGGCGGCATGGAACCGGGTTTGGCCTCAGCGGGGTTGGGCATGGGCTTGGGTGTTCCGGGTTTTGGTGCTGGGGGCTGTTCAGCCATGATCACTCCATAATATAGCGGCGTTGCCGCGACGGCGAGGTTACAGGCGACGGGTTACAGGTTACAGGGGGGGACGGCCGCTCAATGATCAATGAGCAATGATCAATGATCAAAGCTTTTGGAATTCCTTTATTATTGATCCGTGATCCGTGATCCGTGGTCATTGCCATGGGGTCATTATTTGTCATACCTCACCTTTTAGTCCTCGGCCCGACTATCGGTCGCGGCACTACGCAGCGATGGGTTTAACCCGCCGGCTAACAAAACCCGGTGGCCCACACCCATCTCCCCCGCCCCCTAACTCCTCGTCTGTCCCCTGTCCTCCGTAACCTGTAACCTAATCGCTTATCCTGCAGCACGACGGGAACTTCCGTTGGCCGGCGGTTCGTCTTTTTCCGTATCGGGCCGATCCAGGCGGGCCCCCATGCGTTCGGCAAGGTCAGCGGGGTGGCGGGCTTTGTCCACAGCGTCTTCGGCGCTGACTTTGCCCGAGCGGTAAAGTTCCAGCAGGTGATCATCGAGCAACTGCATACCAAATTTTTTACCGGTCTGAATGGCCGAGTCAATACGGAAGGTTTTATTTTCACGAATCATGTTGGCGATGGCAGGAGTAATGACCAAAAATTCATAAGCGGCAACCACGCTGTCGGCATCACAGCGCGGCAGAAGAGCCTGGCTGAGAATGGCCAGAAGTGTGGTGGACAACTGCACGCGAATCTGTTCCTGCTGGCTGACGGGAAACGCATCAACCACGCGGTTGATGGTGCTGGCGGCACCGGAGGTGTGCAGGGTGGCAAAAACCAGGTGACCCGTTTCAGCGGCGGTGATGGCGGAACTGATGGTTTCCAAGTCGCGCATTTCGCCGACGAGAATCACATCCGGGTCCTGACGCAACACGCGGCGGAGAGCCTCGGAAAATGTTGTCACATCGCTGCCGTGGCCGACTTCGCGCTGAGTGACCATGCTTTTTTTATGCTCATGGTAGTATTCCAGCGGGTCTTCAACGGTTTGAATATGGCGCTCAAAGTTTTCGTTGACGTAGTTGACCATCGTGGCCAGAGACGTGGTTTTACCGGAACCGGTGGGGCCGGTAACCAGAAACAATCCGCGCGGGCGACGGCAGAGTTCGGCGCAAATCGGCGGCAGGCCGATTTCTTCAAAGGTCAGAAGCTTGTAGGGAATTTTCCGCAGCACGATGGAAACATGTCCCTTCTGGCGGAAAACAGCCACACGGAAGCGGGCTTTGGCCAGGCCATCGGAACTGGAAAAGGCGAAGCCGAAGTCGGTACTGCCGGTTTCCTGCAATTCCTGCTGCCCGCGGTCGGGGGTGATGGATTTCATCAGGGCCATGGTGTCATCGGGTTCGAGCGATTTGGTGGCCAAGTCCCGCAGATGGCCATGCAGGCGCAGCACTGGAGGCCGCCCGACGTGCAGATGCAAGTCAGAGGCATTTTTCTTAATGGTTGTTTCCAGCAGACGATCAATAAGAATTTGTGACATCGAGCATTAATTCCTTAAAACCGGCGGCCACCGGCACACCGATAAAACACATTCCAACATCATACACAACATTATAGCAGCCCTGACGTTTTATTCATGCGGATGTTATTCCGCCACGAGGCCCTCAGTTTGCGTCACGCGCGCAATTTCCTTAGGCGTGGTGACGCCGTTAAGTACTTTAATGCGACCATCTTCCAACAGCGTTTTCATCCCATTGGCAATGGCGACCTTGCGGATCGCGGAGGAACTCGACCGCTTGAAGGCCAATTCCCGAACTTCCGTGTTCATCATCATCATTTCAAATATACCGATGCGACCGCGGTAACCGGTGTTATTACAGGCGTTACATCCGACAGCCTTGTAAATTTTCTTGCCCGCCATGTGTTTTTCCGTCATGGCCAGCAGGGCCAGAAGCTTACGATCGGGATCGGGGTCCACCTGTTTGCACTGTTCGCAGAGCGTGCGGATCAGCCGCTGGGCCATAATGGCCTGAATGGACGAGGCCACAAGAAAGGGTTTAACGCCCATGTCAATGAGGCGGGTAATGGCCGAGGGAGCATCGTTGGTGTGCAGCGTGCTGAAAACAAGATGGCCGGTGAGCGCGGCCTGCACGGCCACATCGGCCACTTCGCGGTCACGGATTTCACCAACCAGAATAATATTGGGAGCCTGCCGCAACATGGAGCGGAGAATTTTGGCAAAACTTAAGCCAATGCTTTCACGCACCTGACACTGATTAATGCCGGCGAAGTTATATTCCACCGGGTCTTCGGCGGTAATAATTTTGCGATCCGGTGTGTTAAGTTCCGCCAGGGCACCATAGAGCGTGGTGGTTTTACCTGAACCGGTGGGACCGGTGACGAGAAAAATGCCATTGGGCCGGGAAATAATGCGTTTGAAGCGGGTGTAATCCTCTTCTTCAAAGCCCATGCGTTGAATACCGATTTTGACATTATCAGGGCGGAGAATACGCAGCACGATCGATTCACCATGATACGCGGGCAAGGTGCTTACACGGAAGTCAATATCGGAGCCATCAACACCCATTTTAATACGACCATCCTGCGGGAGGCGGCGTTCAGCGATGTCCATACCGGCCATGATTTTGATACGGGCGATAACGGAGTTCTGCATTTGTTTGCGGAGGTTGTCACGTTGAACGCATACGCCGTCAATGCGGTAGCGCACGCGGATACGGTCTTTCATGGGTTCAATGTGAACATCACTGGCCCGGGCTTTGACAGCTTCGGAAATAATGGCGGAAACCAGACGGATAATCGGAGCTTCTTCACCGTCTTTGGTTGGTTCTTTCAAGGACATATCAATGGATGTTCCGCGATCCATACTGATTTTTCGGATCATCTCATCGATGGATTTCTGCTCTTCGGAAAAGAGCCGTTCAATGTGTTTTTTTATTTTACTTTTTACCGCCAGGCAGGTTTCCAGGGGTTTGTTGAGACGGAAACGAAGCGCTTCAAGCGTTTCGAGATCATTGGGATCACCGATGACAATACGGAGTTTACCGCCCTCTTCACCGAGGGGCAGGACTTGATGGCGTTTAATGAGATCCGCCGGCAGGAGACGAAAATCGCTGACCGCCATGGCGTTTTTATCCAGGTCAATGTATTCCATGTCATTCTGAATGGCCATGGCTTTGGTGACATCTTCCTCCGAGGCGGCTTTGGATTCGACGAGCACTTCTTCCACGGGCTTGAATGATTTGCGAGCCTCTTCCAGGGCTTTTGCGGCGGCGGGCGGCTTAAGGGAGCCCATTTCCACAAGAATTTCCGTCACATCTTTACGTTTGCGAGCCATGGAGCACCTGCCAAAAATTTAAGACATTGTGTATCCTAGTTTGATTGCCGCTGGAGTCAAGGATAAAAACATCAAAGGCCGCCGCGCAGCGCGATTTTTTTTGCTGGCTTGCCGCTTGGTTTGGCGGGCGTGTTGGTGGCGGAAGGCGCGGTTCCGGCGCTTGCGCCGCTGCCGGCGGAACCTGAGGAAGGTTCAGCGGCGTGCGGGGCGGCATCACGTTGGACCTGTGCCGCCGAGAGGCTGATACGCTTTTTCTCCAGATCCACTGCCAGAACTTTAACCTGAACTTTGTCGCCGGGCTTTACCACCTGCCCGGTATGGGAAACACGATGGGTGGAGAGTTCGGAAATATGGATCAACCCCTCAACACCGGGAGAAAGTTCCGCAAAGGCTCCGAAATCCATGAGTCGAGTAATTGTGGATTCGGTCACCATGCCGACGGGGAAATCTTCAACCGCGCTGGACCAGGGGTCTTTTTGCAACTGCTTAAGCCCCAGCGACACACGCTTTTTCTCCTGATCCACCGCCAAGACCATCACTTGCACACGATCACCGGGCTTGACCACTTTGGTGGGATCAGCCACGCGGGTATGGCTCATGGCGGAGACATGCAGCAGGCCATCGACGCCGCCAATATCGACAAATGCGCCGTACGCCTGCACGCTGCTGACCACGCCTTCACGAATCTGTCCGGTGGCCAATTCGCCCCAGGTTTTTTCGCGATCAATGGCGGCCTGCTGTTCAAGAATTTCCCGGCGGCTGACCACAAGCTTGCGGTCGGAGCGATCCACCTCAATAACCTGACACTTTATTTTCTGCCCCACCAGCGCGTTAAGATCGGAATTAAAACGGATGTCCACCTGCCCGGCGGGCATAAAAGCGCGGATGTTATTAATTGTGACTTCCAGGCCGCCCTTGTTTGAGCCGGTAACCATGCCCTCCACCACATCGCCTTCATGCAGTTCATCCCACGAACCGTGGTTAACCGCACCACGCCGTGACAGCATGACCAGACCTTCGCGATTGTCGTAACCGGTGAAGGTGAATTCGTATTCCTGGCCAATGATGGGTTCCTCGTCATGCTCCATGAATTGTTCCAATGGAACCACGCCCTGGGATTTTCCGCCGAGGTCAACAAAAATGCTGCGATCACGGATGGCAATCACGCGGCCACGGCGATCGCGGCTATTGGCGGCGGGGGCATCGGGTGCGGCGGCCTTGGGGCGGCCACCACGCATCGGGCGCGACGGATCGAGGTTGTCTTCCGCGGCAGACTCAGGTTTGGATACAGATTTGAGCAAGTCTTCCATGGACAAGCCGCCCATGGCTTCGGAAACCGCCTGATTAATATCTTCACCGGGTGTTCCGGAAAACATGGAACCGGAGCCATTAAATTCGCCTGCCATGAGCAACCCTCAAACGTAAAGAAAAAACGTCGGATACATTAACATTATTCTACCATCCAGGGCGACATAGAGAAACAATGCCGCCACATGGGCTAGGACCATTCCATCTGCGAGCCATTAACAGCTTTCTTGATTTTCCCCAAAAAGCAGGGCTGCTCTCCCAGCGAACGCAGATGCGTCATGATGGGACGGGTATATTTCGGACTTGCCACAATCACATATCCGATGCCCATGTTAAATACATTGAACATTTCGTCCGTATCAACCGGGCCATGTTTTTGCATGAACTGGAAAATCGGCGATACGGTCCAGGCATCACGCTTTATTTTCACCGCCATGCCATCAGGCAAAACGCGGGGAAGATTGCCGGGCAGGCCCCCGCCGGTGATGTGACTCATGGCTTTGACCACATGATGGCGTTTGTATTTGTTCAACACACTCATAACAGATTTTACATAAATGCGTGTCGGGCGCAGAAGTTCTTCGCCCAGGGTGCAATTAAATTCCGGCATCATTGTATCGGTGGAAAGACCGAGTTTATCAAAGAAGATGCGCCTTACCAGAGCATAACCGTTGGAATGTATGCCGCTGCTGGCCAGACCAATGACGCTGTCGCCCAGGGCCACAGCGGACCCATCGAGAATATTTTTCCGCTCCACCACCCCCACCGCAAAGCCGGCCATGTCAAATTCACCCGGGGCATATACCGATGGCATTTCGGCCGTTTCCCCGCCGAGCAACGCCGCACCGGATTCCACGCAGCCATCGGAAATGCCTTTGACCATTTGCGTGGTGATGGCGGGGTCCAGGCGATGGACCGCCAGATAATCCAGGAAAAACAGCGGCTCGCCGCCCTGCACAATGAGATCATTGACATTCATCGCGACGAGATCAATGCCGACGGTATCATATTTTTTCATTTCCGCGGCCACTTTGATTTTCGTGCCCACACCGTCGGTGCAGGCAATGAGCACCGGTTCTTTGTAATTGCGGGCGAAAATTGTCTCATTGAAATCCAGGCGAAACAGCCCGGCGAACGCCCCCCACTTGCCAAGCACGCGCGGGCTGTAGGTCCGGGCGCACAGATGTTTGATCTGATCCACCATGGCGTCTCCGGCGTCAATATCGACGCCCGCCTGTTTATACGTCAGCGATTTAATTTTTTCCGATTTCATGGTGCGAAAGTCTACCTTAAGTTAATTCTGATAGCGAGTGCCAGTGCATCACCACTCCTGTAATGCGAAAATGTTCTGCCCCTTGTAACCCGGTGCGTGCCACCGCGTTGGCAAGCCGAGGGCCATGCGGGCCTTTGCGCCTGGGCCTTATTTCATGGACATTATGGGCCAGCATCTCCAGGAGCTTCTGGCGTGTCCGGGCGCCCCTCGTCAATATCCTGCGGATCCAAAGGGCGCGTTACGGCATACCGCCCTTCCATCCATTGGTTTAAATCCACAAGCCGACATCGGGGACTGCAAAATGGAAACGCCTCACTATTTAAATCAGCGGGCTTTTTACAGATCGGACACTGGCGAACGGGGATATTGTTTTGTGCATCAGTCATGGGCGAAGATTTCCTTGTCCGGCGGGCGACGCGCGCGGAGCTTATTTTTTTGCGGATTTCGATGCTTTCGGTGCCGGGGCCGATTTTGCTTCCGCAACGGGTTTACTGACCGGGGCGGCAGCGGGCGTTTTGGATTCCGTTTTCTCTCCGGGCCGGGAATCAGACTTGGAGTCGGCCTTGGAGTCGGCCTTCGCACCACTCTTGCCATCACTTTTCGCATCCGTTGTTGCGGCCGGCGTGGCGGATTCGGGTTTACCAGCGTCGGAATCCTTTTTCGCCGCGGCTTTGTATTGATCCGAGCGATAGTCCGTTTCATAAAAGCCACTACCGCGAAAAATAATACCCACGCCCGCGGAAATCAGCCGCTTGACCGCCAACTTGCCGCATTTCGGACATTTTTTTATCGGCTTGGCCGTGATGGACTGAAATTCCTCAAACGCATGACCGCATTTTTCGCAACGATATTCATAAGTTGGCATAGCATCGTCTCCAGACGTTTCGGCATAACTGTGCAAACCGATATTCCAGTGGTTTGCCGCGCGCGCCAAAGGCAGTCCGCCGGCGCGGAATCACAAGGATCGAAAGATTATTCCTTCGTACTGACTTTCACTTTAGCAGGCCGCAGTATTTTGTCGCCCATCATGTAACCGCGCTGGAAACTCTGCACAATTGTCATGGGTTCCACCGCCGCATTGACTTCCCGGGCAATGGCTTCATGCCGATTGGGATCAAAACTCTGCCCGGTGGGATCAAAGCCTTCAATTCCCCGGCGCTGAAGCACTTTTTTCAGTTCGTCATAGGTGATTTTGACACCCTGCAAAAGCGTGGCCGCATCGGTCTTGGCCGGATCAACCGCCAAAGCGGTTTCAAAATGATCCAGCACATCCAGCAGGTCCTTGGCAAAAGCCCCTTCAGCGTTGCGGCGGGCTTCGAGAATTTCACCGCTGCTGCGCCGCCGCAGATTGTCAAAATCAGCCTGCCACCGCAAAAGCCGTTCACGCAAATCATTGGCTTCAGAAATCGCCGCGGTCAGGGCCTCGCTCTGTAAATCGTCCATGGATTCGGATTCCTGTTGGGAATTTTCAGCCGAGGAATCGTCCATGGGGTCTGATTCCGGATGTTGTTGTTTATTTGTCATGAGTTCACCTCTTTTTAGAATGTACCGATGCGCGGGCGGCATTATTTCTTTTCCGCTCGCGCCTCGTCAGGTTCCTGCGTACCTACCAGATAATCTTTGAGTTTATCGAAGAAACTTGTCTGCGCGGGGAGAACATCGCGCTCTTCCGTTGCCGCAAACTCCCGCAGCAACTGCTCCTGCTTTTTGTTGAGTTTCCGCGGTACTTCCACGGTTATCGCCGCGATGAGGTCTCCGGTGCGTCCGCCGCGCAGGTCCGGCAGGCCCAATCCCTTGACCTTCAGCACCTGCCCCGGCTGCGTACCGGGGGCCACATGCAGCGATGATTTTCCAAAGAGCGTGGGAATCTCCACATCCGCTCCCAATGCCGCCTGGGCAATGCTGATGGGCACTTCCACGAGCAGATCATCATCCCGCCGGTGAAAAAATGGATGTTCTTTCACTTTCACATACACGTGCAGATCGCCGCGATTGCTGCCGCCCTCGCCCGGCTCGCCTTCGCCGCGCACGCGCACAGCCTGCCCGTCATGAATGCCGGCGGGGATTTTCACGATTATTTTCCGGTTCAACGGCGACCGGCCGCCGCCATCACAATCCGGGCACGGTTTATCAACGGTTGACCCCTGTCCCATACATGCCGGGCAGGTGCCGACCATCTGAAACATGCCTCCAAAGCCGCGCTGCACCACTTGTCCGCGGCCACCGCAGGTGGAACATATTTTGCGTTTGGTACCAGGCTTGGCCCCGGTGCCTTCACAGGTTTTGCACATATCCTGGCGCGTGAATTCCACTTCGCGTTCACAGCCGCGGGCCACATCCTGGAGGGTAATTTCGGTCATTGTCTCGAGATCAAAACCGCGATTGGGCCGCCGCGCCTGTGAGGCTCTGCCGCCCCCCATGCCGCTGAAGATATCATTAAACATTGAGAAAATATCGTCATACTGCATGTTCTGATAATCATGCACCGCCGAGCCGCGCAGGCCATCATGGCCATACTGGTCATACCGTGAGCGTTTTTCAGAATCGGAGAGTACTTCGTAAGCTTCCGAGCATTCTTTGAAACGGACTTCAGCTTCTTTGTCCCCCGGATTTTTATCCGGGTGAAATTTTAAAGCGGCCTTGCGATAGGCTTTCTTGATTTCATCCGAAGACGCTTTTCGCTCAACTTCCAGTATCTCATAGTAATCACGTTTTGTGGCCATTATTTGGACTCTACACCGAGCTTTACAAACTGAAGCCCAGAGACCGTTGCGATCTCTGGGCTCCATTGATTTTATCACAATCGGCGATCATACGGCAGATGCCACAGTTCATTGAGTGGAAAATATTACCGCACGGCGCCGGCAATTTTTTCCTTTTCATCCTTGACTTCCGTAACCAGAACATCGGTGGTCAGCAGCAGCCCGGCAACGGATGCGGCATTTTGCAACGCCGTGCGCGCCACCTTGGCCGGATCAACAATGCCTAACTTGAACATGTCGCCATATTCACCGGATGAGGCGTTGTAGCCATACGTGCCTTCTTTTTCAAGAATAGCATCGACGACCACAGTTCCATCTTCACCGGCGTTGTGGCAAATCTGAATCGTCGGCGCCCGCAGCGCGGAGAGAATGATATCAAAACCGACTTTTTCATCACCGCGCGCTTTGGACTTCGCGGCTTCCACCGCGGATATGGCCCGCAGGAAAGCTACGCCGCCACCGGCCACAATGCCTTCTTCCGCGGCGGCACGGGTGGCATGAAGCGCGTCTTCCACGCGGAACTTGGCTTCCTTCATGGCTGTTTCCGTGGCTCCGCCAACACGCAGCACCGCTACGCCGCCCGTGAGTTTCGCCAGACGTTCCTGGAGTTTTTCACGATCATAATCGCTGGTGGTCTTTTCAATCTGCAACCGGATCTGAGCCACGCGGGATTCAATATCCTTCTTCTTGCCGGCACCTTCAATAATGGTCGTGTTGTCTTTATCAATGACAATACGTTTCGCCCGGCCCAGATCGGATAATTCCAGAGAATCCAGCTTGGTGCCCAGATCTTCGCTGATAAATTTACCACCGGTTACAACCGCCAGATCACCCATGATGGCCTTGCGGCGATCACCGAAGCCCGGCGCTTTGACCGCACAAACCTGCAGAATGCTCCGCAGACGGTTGACCACCAGAGTGGCCAGGGCTTCCGCTTCCACATCTTCCGCGATAATCAGCAGCGGCTTGGCGGCGGTGACAATCTTGTTGAGCAGCGGAAGAATCTCGCTGATGGTACTGATTTTCTTTTCAAACAGCACGATGTAGGCGTCTTCCAATACACATTCCAGCGTGCCGGGATTGGTCATGAAATACGGGGACAGATACCCTTTATCAAAGGCCATGCCTTCAACCACATCCATTGTGGTTTCAATGCTCTTGCCTTCTTCAATGGTCACGACGCCATCCTTGCCCACGCGATCCAGAGCATCGGCAATCAGATTGCCGATCGCCACATCTGAATTGGCCGAGATGGTCGCGACTTTGCGCAGATCATCTTTACCGCTGACCTTGCGGGCCGCGAGCTTGATGGCTTCCGCGGCTGCTTCAACGGCTTTATCAATACCGCGCTTTACGACCACGGGATTCATACCCGTGGTGACATGCCGCAGGCCCGCGGAATAAATCGCTTCCGCAAGTACAGTGGCTGTGGTGGTGCCGTCACCGGCGATGTCGTTGGTTTTGCTGGCCACTTCATTGACCAGTTTGGCGCCCATGTTTTCAAAGGGCTCCGCCAATTCAACTTCCTTGGCCACCGTCACGCCATCACGCGTAACCTGCGGAGATCCCCAGCTTTTGGCAATCACCACATTACGACCGGAAGGCCCGAGCGTTACTTTGACCGCACTGGCTAGTTTTGAAAGGCCTTGTTGAACCTTCTGACGGGCGGCCTGATCGAACATTAATTGTTTAGCTGCCATGGTTTATGCACCTCAAATAAGTATTGATTTCTGTTAAATCCAACAAAAACATCAGCCCGGTTTATTAACACCGCGGCTTGACGATCCAGTTACATTACTTCACTACGACGCCCAGCAGGTCGCTTTCGCGCACAATCACGAAGGCCTCGTCATTGATTTTGATTTCCGTTCCGGCGTATTTGCCGTAATAGACTTCATCACCAACGTTCACTGTGATCGGCGCGCGATTGCCGCTATCGAGCATCCGCCCCGGGCCGGTATGGAGAACTTTCCCACGGGTGGGCTTTTCTTTTGCCGTCTCCGGCAAAACAATACCAGTGGCGGTCTTGGTTTCCGCTTGCGCGGGTTTAATGACCAGACGATCATCTAAAGGACTAAGTTTCATATTCGTTTTCTCCTAAAGTTGTTGTTGATTTCCTGCGGTATTTACACCGCGATACTCAATGTCACCAGGCATCCGGGGCATAAAAGGCACAACCCCGGATTACATCATGTCCATGCCACCCATGCCGCCCATACCTCCCATGCCCCCCATACCGCCCATTCCACCCATGCCCCCCATACCGCCGCCCATGCCACCACCGGGGCCGCCGGGGCCGCCAGCATCTTTGGCTTTGGGTTTTTCAACGATAATCGCATCCGTGGTCAGCAGCAGAGTTGCCACGCTGGCGGCATTCTGCAACGCACTGCGTTCAACTTTGGTCGGCGTGATAATGCCGGCCTTAATCATGTCCGGTTCGTAATCCAGGGTTAAGGCGTTAAAGCCGAAATTACCCTTGCCTGCCAAGACTTTCTTGACGACTACAGCCCCGTCTTCACCGGAGTTGTGGGAAATACAGCGGGTCGGCTCCTGCAAGGCACGGCGAATAATCGCTACGCCCGTAGCTTCATCGTCGCTGTTGGTCTTAATGGCGTCCAGAACGGAAAGGCTGCGGATTAAAGCGGTTCCACCACCGGGAAGAACGCCTTCTTCAACGGCCGCGCGGGTGGCATGCAGAGCATCTTCGACGCGGGCCTTCTTTTCTTTCATTTCAGATTCGGTTGCCGCACCGACGTTAATTTGGGCCACGCCGCCCGCGAGTTTGGCCAGACGTTCCTGAAGTTTTTCACGGTCATAATCAGAGGTTGTGGTGCTGATTTCACGGCGAATCTGTTCGATGCGTCCCTTGATGGCCTCGGTCTTGCCGACGCCTTCAATAATCGTGGTGTTATCGTTATCGATTTCCACCTTGCGGGCCTGCCCGAGGTCCTGAACGGTTACTTTATCGAGTTCAATGCCCAGATCCTTCATGATGCACCGGCCACCGGTGAGCACCGCGATGTCTTCCAGCATGGCCTTGCGACGATCACCGTAGCCTGGAGCCTTTACAGCGGCGACATTCAAAATGCCCCGCAACTTGTTGACCACCAGCGTGGCGAGAGCTTCACTTTCAATGTCTTCAGCAATAATCAACAGCGGACGTTTGGCTGCCTGAATTTTTTCGAGAATGGGAACCAGTTTGGTAGCGCTGGAAATTTTGTCTTCAAAAATAAGAATATAAGGCTTATCCAGCACCACCGTCATATCATCCTGATTGGTGATGAAGTTCGGGGAAATATATCCGCGGTCAAACTGCATACCTTCAACAACATCGACATACGTTTCCAGCGATTTGCCTTCTTCGACAGTGATAACACCGTCTTTGCCCACACGCTGAAACGCATCGGCCATGATGTTGCCGATTTCTTTATCATTATTAGCGCTGACTGCCGCAACATCGGCGATTTCATTTTTATCAGCGACATTTAACGGCTTGGAAAGCTTTTTCAAATTGGCAATGACCGCCTCAACAGCCTTGTTGATCCCGCGGGCCAAGGCCATGGCATCGGCTCCGGCAGCCAGGTTACGATACCCTTCCTTGAAGATGGCTTCAGCCAGGACGGTCGCGGTGGTCGTGCCGTCGCCGGCGATGTCGCTGGTTTTCGTGGCGGCTTCTTTCACCAGTTGTGCGCCGACGTTTTCAAACTTGTTGCCCAGTTCAATTTCTTCCGCCACCGAGACACCATCTTTGGTTACGGTGGGAGCGCCCCAGCCCTTATCCAAAACAGCGTTGCGACCACGAGGCCCCAGCGTGCTTTTGACGGCGGAAGCCAGTTTGGTTACGCCTTCCAGTAAACTTTTACGCGCTGATTCATCAAACGAAATCTGCTTAACTGCCATTGAAAGACTCCTTCGCTAAATATCGCGGAATATTACCGCTGCCACTATGAGGCACCGCGCCATTCAAGAACGCAGCTACCAACTACCAACACTGGCCTGCAATGCAGGCGATACCAAAGCAGCTATGCAACTTCTATGCCAGCACTAAGGACCATTGTACGATAAATTCATAAGTTGTTTATTTGCAATCAGTTACGCTTTTTCAGCGATCTGGGCATCAATCCGATTCCAGAAGATTTTCTGCCGCGCTGGCAGGGGCAGACCAAGCCTTTGAATCAACGGGTTGTCAAAAAGGCAGAGAAACGGGCGCTTGGCGAACCGGGAATCGGCATGGATGAGTTTCTGCCCGCGGCTTTTACAGCAGTCCCGCGGTTTCATGGAGGCCAAACATCAGATTCATATTTTCAATGGCTTGGCCCGCCGCACCTTTTACCATGTTATCGATTGCCGAAACGACCACGAACCGCCCGTTGTATAGCTTCACGGCAATATCCGCAAAATTGGTATTGGTCACATATTTTGTGCTCGGCAGATTGTTGAGTCTCATCCGCACGAACGGCTTGCCGCTATAGGCCCGTTGATAGGCGTTCAGCGCATCATCCAACGTAGAGCCAGGCTTGGGCTTAAGGTAAATGGTCTCCAGAATACCCCGATCCACAGGAATCAGGTGGGGCACAAACAGCAACTGTACGGCATGGCCGGAAATGGTTTCAAGCGTCTGCTGAATTTCCGGCGCATGGCGGTGCGATCCAATACCGTAAGGCTCATAGGTTTCGTTGCGTTCCGGAAAATGATGCTGCTGCGATGGCGTGCGGCCCGCTCCGGAAATACCGGAAGCCGCATTGATAATAATATCTGTCGCCTCCACCAGCCCGGCTTGCAAAAGCGGGGCAATGCCCAAAGTGGCCGCCGTGGGATAACAACCGGGATTACTGACAAACTGGGCGTTTTTAATTTCCGGGGCAAAAAATTCGGGCAATCCGTAAACTGCTGCCGCCAGATTTTTCGCATCGCTGTGCGCGTGCTTATACCACTTCTCATAATTGGCGGCATCTTTAAGCCGGTAATCAGCGGATAAATCAATGACTTTCAAGCCCGCTTCAAGCAGAGGCGGAACATGCTCCATCGCCGCGACGTGCGGCAAACACAAAAAAGCCACATCGGCGGCTCTTTTTATGGCGTCTACATCAAACGGGGCAATCGGTAAATGGATACGGCCCAACAACTCCGGAAACAATTCACTGATCGGCTGTTCCTGCTTGCGGCT
>JAJZVR010000343.1 GCA_021847065.1 Planctomycetota bacterium
TTTTTAAGGAGTACATGACATGTCGCAAGAAAACCAAAAACTGAATCCCGGCTCGCCAGAACGAATTTTTGATCGGCGACGTTTTCTGGGGGGCGCGGCGCTTGCTGGTTTAACCGCCCCAATCATCGGCGGTACCGGTATAGCCATGGCGAATGTGCCTCCGCCGCCGGAACCGATAAGCGGCATCCCGGCGCGCCGGGACGAACCTTATCTTAACGTCCGCAATTTCGGGGCGCGTGGCAACGGCAAAACCGATGACACCGCCGCCATTCAGAAAGCGCTGGATGCCGCCGGAAAGCAAATGGGCAACGTAGTCTTGCTGCCCACCGGTGATTACCTGATTAAGGGTTCGTTGCATGTGCCGCCGAATGTCACGCTCCAGGGCATATTTCGCGCTCCGGTTGCCGGCGTGGGAGGCGATAACCACTATGCGCCCGGCAATTTGCCGCAGTCCGGCACTTGTCTGTTGGCGACAGGCGGTAAAGGAAAACCCGATGGGACGCCTTTGATCTCGCTGAATACCAACAGCACATTGTACGGTGTTAAAGTTTTCTACCCGGAACAGACCTGTCCCGAGCCGCCGGTGCAATACCCGTGGACTGTCCGCCAGCTTGGCGATAGCGCGGCTCTGGTGAATGTAACAATTCTCAACCCGTGGCAGGCGGTGGATTGCGGCACGGTTACCGGCGGGCGGCATTATATTCACGGCCTATATGGCCAGCCGCTGAAAACGGGGTTGTTCATCGACAAGTGCGGCGATGTCGGTCGCGTGCAGGATGTGCATTTCTGGCCATTCTGGAAAATCACCCCAAAACTTTCGACATATACTTCAACTCAAGCCACGGCTTTTCTCATCGGGCGCACCGACTGGGAATATATGTTCAACTGTTTTGCGATCTGGCATAAAATTGGTTATCATTTTGTGCGTACATCAAACGGGGTTCCCAACGTGGTGCTCACGCAGTGCGGTTCGGATGAAGGGGCGACGAGTACGAAGTCAACTTCCGTGCGGGTGGACGGCAACCAGGCGCATGCGGGTATTTCATTTGTGAACGGCCAATTCATGGGAGCACCGTCGATTGAAGTGGGCACGACCAACACCGGCCCGGTGAAGTTCACCAATTGCGGATTCTGGGGCGGCCCGTTGACCGATACCATGGCCATGCTGGAAGGCTCCGGCCAGACCACCTTTACGGGCTGTCATTTCATTTCCTGGGCGCAGCAGAATAAGAAAGCCTCGGCTGTCGTGCTGCGTCGTGGCAGATTGATTGTCAATGGGTGTGAATTTATGGATGCCGGTCAGCGGCAGGTGGCCATTGAACGCGGCGCGGCGGCGGCGGTCATTCTTGGAAACAGTTTTCAAGGCCCGGCGCACATCAGTAATCAGATAGGGGCCAAGGCCAAAATCGGCATGAACGCCGTTGATTAGCCGCGACATGAGCAATTTCTTCTTGGTCAAAAGAAAAGAGTAACCCAACGGAGTAATTATGATGAATACAGTGGCACCTCGGATTTATCACCATTTTTCACAGATATCAGCGGCCATGCTGGCGGCGGCCATATTGGTGGGATTCGCCGGTACGGTTTTGGCCGGTACGATCACCGTTTATCAGGACAGCTTTCGCGGCAGCGCTAACCATCCGCTGGTCGGCCACGCGCCGCAAGTCGATCATGGTGCCAGCCCAACATGGACTAAGAGCTTCAGCAGCGGATACAATTACACCGGCAACGGTAAACCGGCAGGCGGAACGGATTTTCATCCGTTCTGGAAGGCCAACGGTGCCATTTCTGGATCTTTTGATGTCAATGGCAACGGGGCCTTGGAAGTCGCGGGACTTAACTTCAAGCCGGTTTCCGGCCACGTTTACACGCTTACCGCCAAGATGCTTCCGACCGGCTATATTCCCGGCAATAATTCCCGCGACGGTTTTGTGGCGATGGGTTTTATCAGCGGCAGCCAAAAGTCAGGGGGGCCGTCATTTTTCAAAGGCCAGGGACCCTGGATGTTTTCCGCGTTCACTGGCTCGCAAACCAAATCCGCGAACATGGTTCAAGGTTTTTTTGGGCCGGGTGCAATCCACAACTGGGCGTTTTCACCTAAAGTGCTGGCCAATACCTCGGAAATTGTGTTGGACACCACGAAATCTCATTGGGTGGCTACGGAGTATTACAATGGAGTACAAAAAGGAGCTTGGGTTTACGGCGGCGGAAATGGCACAGCCAATCCGACCGGTATTACCCAAGTTGCGATTGGTGTCAATGGCCAGAGTGCTAAAGTTATCTCTTTCAAACTTACAGATATGACAGCCCTTCCTTTGCGCAATCTGGTGTTGCCCAAGGTGCCTCGGCCTTACCCAACATTTCAACCCAAGATGCCGCCGCCGGCGCGGCACTTGTACGTAGCCAATATCGGCAAACTTCCACCGGATCAGCAGCGGCTGTTGGTGACGCTGCAGGGCATTGTGAATCGCACGCTGCCGCGGATTTATCTGGTATGGGGGCCGGATGATATATTCTGGCTCAAGCAGATGGAAAAACAGGGCCAGACCGGCAAACCGATTGAGGTTAAAAAGCCGCTGTCATTGGTGAAGATTTTCCGCGGTTCCATCCATGGCGCGGTGATTCCGGATCCCAAGGTTTTTGATTCACCGGATATCGCGGTGGATGTGGCGACGGTGGATAATCTGGTGGTGGCGACGCCCCAAT
>JAJZVR010000066.1 GCA_021847065.1 Planctomycetota bacterium
AGTGCCCGGGCTCAAGCGATTCTTGAATCACCTGAAATACGTAGAATTGCCCAAAACGGGGCCCCAGCCAGCCCAGCAGCACATTGGGAATCAGAATCAGAGAACTGGCAAAAATAATCGGCATCACCCCGCCATGGTTAACCCGCAACGGCAGATATTGGTTGCTCATGCCGCCGTACATCCGCCGGCCGCGCATCTGTTTAGCTTGTTGAATTCCGATGCGCCGCTGCCCCATTTCAAGCGTAATGGCCGCTGCGGATACACCAACAAACGCCGCGATTAAAAACAGGACGGTACCGATCCCATACGGATGCGAACCGGCGGACGAAACGCGGAATGAAGATTGATCCCATACATCCTGAATGGCCGCGGGCATTCGGGCAACAATACCCGCCATGATAATCAGCGACACGCCGTTACCAATGCCATAGGCGTCAATTTGTTCGCCAAGCCACATTAAAAACACACTGCCCGCCGTCAGCGCAACAAGTCCGGAAATCCAGAAAAGCGTGTAATGGTGATAAAAGGTATCGGCGTATAAAAATCCATGCGGGCTGCTTGCCGATGAGCGCGTGAGATACCCCATCCATACGAAAGATTGGATCAGACACAATACGACCGTGGCATAGCGCGTCCATTCATTGATTTTCCGCATGCCCGGTTCGCCTTCCTTCTGAAGCTTTTCCAAAGAAGGAATGACGGTGCCGAGTAACTGGAAAATAATTGCAGCACTGATATAGGGCATGATGCCCAAACCGAAGATCGTACTTAAACCTAAATTTCCGCCGGAAAACAAGCTCAAATAACTGCTGATCTGCCCCAGGGGCGACGAGCTTGAACTGCTGACGAAAGAACTCAAGGCGTGGGTATCAACACCGGGCAGCGGTATATAAAATCCGATACGATATACGCACAACAGCCCGATGGTAAACAGAAGCTTGGTTCGCAACTCGGGTATTTTGAAGATGTTCAGGATGGTCCGAAACAAAACAACCTCGCTGCAAAAAATGCCCTCATCGGCACGGAACACTTACAAACTTTTTGCCTTGGCAAAAAAAGCCAACAAGCAGGTTATTTTACCCGCTTGTGGCTCAATAAACCAACAGCCTGATTAGAAAATGGAATTTTCCAACGTATCAGGCCTTCTTTTCGGATTCGGCGTGGCGCGGACGAAAGCGACCATTCTTCGGATTCACTTTGTCCGTGTTGCGATCCAGTTCCAGCGTCTTGGTGCTGCCGCCGGCATCGGTGATCTTCTTTTCCGCCTGCTTGCTGAATTTCCCGGCCACTACATGCAGCTTGCGGGACAATTGCCCGTCACCGAGAATCTTCACCGGCAGTTTTTCATCGCGAATCAGATGGGCGGAAATCAAGGCCGCCGAATCTACCGTCTGGCCATCTTGGAAGAAGCGGTTTAAATCGTTGACATTGACCACGCTGAATTTCTGGGCAAAATAATTGTTATTAAACCCGCGCTTGGGCAACCGGCGAAACAGCGGCAAATTGCCACCTTCAGACCCGAATGCCGGGCCGCCGCCCGCACGGGCGCCGCTACCCTTGGTACCGCGTCCGGAAGTTTTACCGTGTCCGCTGCTTTCGCCACGGCCAATGCGCTTACGCTTCTTATGAGCACCTGCCAGAGCCGTAATTTCGTGAATCATCATCTTAAAAATCTCCTGCTGCGGGTGTCGGCTTAAACCGAGCCGCCAAATATGAGAACACTATCGGCATCAGCCAACGGTAACGCCGCGGTTCTGTTCAATAACTTCCTTCGTGCGAAGCGATTCCAATGCCGCCAACGTAGCCCGGCAAAGATTCTTCTTATTTGTTGAGCCATAGGCCTTCGTTAATACATCACGAATGCCTACCAACTCCAGCAATGGCCGCACAAAACGCCCGGCCTTAACACCGGTTCCCGGACGGGCCGGCACAAGTTTAATTCGGCTGGCACCAAAGCGACCGAGCACTTCGTGCGGAATCGTACCGCCATTAAGTGAAATCTGCACCATGTTCTTGCGGGCATCTTTTGTGGCTTTTTCCACAGCCGCCGGTACTTCCTTGGCTTTGGCATAGCCCAACCCGAGATTACCGTTGCGGTCTCCCGCGGCAACCAGAGCCTCGAACGAAAAATTCTTTCCGCCCTTGACCACTTTGGCGCTTCGGAATACGCCAACCGTGCTGGACTCAAAGCCACGATCTTCATCAAAATTGCGTTCTGCCATAATCGAACCCGTCTATACCTGTTTCCGTGAACCAATGAACTCAACACTCAAGCCAGGCGGCGATTATTATCACCACACCGGCCACCTCGCCGCACGGGCGAGAAACTTAAAACTGCAAACCGCCTTCGCGAGCGGCGTCCGCCAGGGCCTTTACACGACCATGGTAACGATAGCCACCGCGATCAAATGCGACTTTATTAATACCCTTTTCCTTGGCCCGCTCGGCAATCTGCTTGCCGATCAATACAGCCGCCTTTACATTACCGCCGCTGCCCGTCGTACCACGAAGATTCTTTTCCAACGTGTTGGCCGAGGCCAGCGTTCTTCCCGTGGTATCATCGACAATCTGTACCGAGATATTCTTCAAACTGCGAAATACCGACAGCCGCGGACGCTCGGTGGTTCCGCGAACCACACCGCGGATACGAGCCTTACGCCGATCCTGGCGTTTTAATTTAATGGCACTGATTGAACTCATGACTGCACCTTACGTTTTAATTTACGCGGCCCGCCGCGCCTGAATTTCATTCAACACATACCGATGTCCATTACATCGGCGATCCAACGCCAAGCTTTGGCGATTACTTGGCACCCGCACCGGCGAACTGTTTGCCCGCCTTACGCTTGACCACTTCGCCAACATAGCGAATACCCTTGCCTAGATATGGTTCGGGCTTGCGCACCCGCCGAATATCCGCCGCCAACTGCCCCACCGCCTGCTTATCCGCACCGGCGATGTTGATACGGGTTCCCTGACCTTCAATCTTAACAGCCACACCATCCGGCACGGCAATTTTTATCTGATTGGCGTACCCAACCGATAGCGCTACCACTTTTCCCTGCAATTCAGCCTTGTAACCAACACCCTGAATTTCCAGATCCGCGGTAAATCCATCGGATACGCCCTTGATCATATTGGCAATCAATACGCGCGTCAGACCGTGCACGCTGCGGCTGATTTTTTCATCATCCAGACGCTGCACCAGCACTTTACCGGCATCCATTTTAACCGACACCCGGGGGTGGTGCTTCAATGACAACTTACCTTTGGGGCCTTCCACGCGGATATCATGACCCTGCACGGCAACTTTGACGTTGGCCGGTACGGTTACGGGCAATTTTCCAATTCGGCTCATATTAACCTCGCCAATTTCAGCGTTCGGTTGTTGCGGGATTTAGTCAGGCAATCGCCTGCCGAAAATCCGGCCAACAGCCGCTGCTGCAATATCAATAAACAGTCGCCAGAAGTTCGCCACCAATATTTTGCTGGCGGGCCTGACGATCACTTAGTACTCCACGGCTTGTGGAAAGCACCACAATGCCCATTGAATCCAATACGCGCGGGAACTCATTAACGCCGCGATACACCCGGCAGCCGGGTTTGCTGACCCGCTGCACATGGCGAATCAGAGATTGTCCGTCGGTATTGTACTTAACCGTTAAACGGATCAGGCCCTGCTTTGTTCCATCGTCGAGAATACTGTAATCGACAATAAAACCTTCTTCCTTCAGTACTCGCGCGATACCCTCACAGATGCGTGAATTTTTTACATCCACTGTCTTATGCCTGGCATGAGCGCCATTTCGCAACCGTGTGAGCATGTCCGCAATCGTATCGGTCATGATGTCCTCTTGATTCTGCTTTCGCCGTTCAAATCCAACACTTCAATGTAACACTTTACGTTACCAGGAACTCTTTCTCATTCCCGGAATCTTGCCGTCTGACGCCAATTGACGCAGCACAATACGTGATACCCGGAACTTCCGGTAATATCCGCGACGACGCCCCGTCAGCTCGCATCGGCGCGCCAACCGCGACGCACTGGAATCACGCGGCAGCTTCGCTAAAGCCACGTAATTTTTTTCCTTTTTGAGCTTGCGCCGCAACTCGGCATACTGCTCGACCAAAGCTTGCCTCTTTTTGAACCGGTTTTTCCACGCTGTTGTTGCCATAATCTACGCCTGACTCAAAAACTCTTAATACTTATCCATTTTTCAAAACCACCGACATCGGCGGTTTGATCAACAATCCAAAACAACCGGATTATCCGGCTTTACGCGCCTTAGGGTCCGCCTGATCGTGCTGGAACGGCATTCCAAGGAACTTCAACAACGCCAAGCCCGCCTTATCATCTTTGGCTGTGGTCACAATGGTAATCGCCAGGCCCTGATGAAAGGTGATGCGGTCGGTTTGCACTTCCGGAAACACTGTCTGTTCCGTCAATCCAAGATTATAGTTACCGCGACCATCAAATGCGTTGGTTCGCAACCCGCGGAAATCCTTCACACGGGGAATGGCCAGGGTAATGAGCCGATCCATGAATTCCCACATCCGCTGCCCACGTAACGTGACTTTGGCGCCGATTTCCATGCCTTGCCGCAGCTTAAAGTTTGACACACTCTTGCGAGCCTGACATACCACCGCCTTTTGGCCGGCAATCTGCGTTAATTCCTTGATCGCCGCTTCGAGGCGCGGCTTTTCGGTAATCGCCTTGCCCAAACCCGCGCTGATAACAACTTTGGTAATCCGGGGAATGGCCATACGGTTTGTGATTCCCAGCTCTTTGGCCAGTGCCGGGGCGATTTCCTCGTTATACCGTTTGAACAAGCGCGGGCTGTAACCTTCCGGAAATGCCTGGGCCTTGCCGGATGCCACAACTTCCTGCGTTGTTTCTTTGGCCATGCCGGCTTTTTCCGCTTTTTTTGCGGCTTTTGCGGCTTTTGCAGCTTCAATCTGTTCCGCGGTTGGAGCAGATTTCACTTTCTTTTCTTTTTCTTCTTTTGCCATAATTTCAATACCTCTGTAGTTTTTTGTTTATCCGGCGATTGGCTTATGCCCGGCCTACAACGCCCAGATCACTGCCGGTCTTAGCCGCCACCCGATGCTTCTGTCCATCGCGCACGACAAACTTCACGCGGCAGCCTTTATTCGTGGCCGGATCAATCGGCTGAACCTTGCCCAGTGGCAGCGGCGCCGGTTTTTGGATGCGTCCGCCACGACGGTTGCGTTCTGATGGGCGGATGTGCTTCCATTTCACGTTGATTCCCTCAACGAGCACCTGTTCTTTATCCGGATACACCGCCAAAACCTTACCGGTCTTGCCGCGATCCGCACCGGAGCGAATCATCACCATATCATCTTTGCGTATACGTGCTGCCATAATTCAGACCATCCTTCAACGGCTTATTGCGCCGCTTCAAACAACTTCGCTGGCCAGCGATACAATTTTCATAAAATTCTTTTCCCGCAGTTCTCGGGCGACCGCCCCGAAAATGCGCGTGCCGCGCGGGGCACTTTCGTTATCCACCAGAACCGCCGCGTTGCGATCAAAGCGGACATAACTGCCGTCCGACCGACGGATCGGCTGGCTGGTGCGGACAATCACGGCCTTCGCCACCTCGCCTTTTTTCACATCGCCATTGGGCATTGCTTTTTTTACCGCCACAACAATTAAGTCACCGACGTTGGCGGTTTTCCGGGTAAATTTTCCACGTGCCGTTGACCCGCCGAGGACTTTAATACACATGACCTGTTTGGCCCCTGTGTTGTCCGCGACATCAAGCCTTGTTTGTTGTTGAATCATTCTTACACCAGTCTGTTAAGTTCCAATTGTTTTTAACAACGGAAACCAATTCCAAAAAACCTGTTAAACCTGACCAACCGCGGCGGATGCAGCCGCCTCTTGCTTGCGCCGCTCAAACATCTGCGACGCTTCACCGGTAATTGCCGACAGATCAATCTGCGGGCCACGGGTTACGATGCGCACCAAGCGATAAGACTTGGTTTTGCTGTATGGCCGACACTGCATAACTTCAACATGATCGCCGATATGACTTTCATTGTTTTCATCATGCACATGCAAAACGGTCTTGCGCTTAATGTACTTGTTGTACTTGGAATGCCGGGAGAGATATTCAAAAACCACCTTGCGGGTTTTATTTACCTTATCCCCGGTTACCACGCCGACAATGCGCGATCGCAGCACGCGAGCCGATTTCTGGGTTGTATTGCTTTCAATGGTCATATCATATCCTGCTGACAAAATCACAACTTAACTCGCCTGTCCCTGAAGGTTCCGCTGATGTACCAGGGTGCGGATACGGGCTATTTCTTTTCGATTTTTCCGAAACAGCGACGTATCTTTCAGCCCGCCATTGACGCGCTGAACACGCAAATCGTATACACTTCTCCGCAGTTCGGCCTCACGGGCTTTCATCTGCGTTTCATCGAGCTTTCGCAGCTCGTCCAACATCTGTTTCTTTTTTGTTGCCATGCGTCACCTTTGCCTGTCCGCTTTACTCTTACATTGTGTGGCGGCGTTGCACAAACCGGGTACGAACCGGCATTTTGCACGCCACGCGGGAAAACGCCCGCCGCGCCACAGTCTCATCAACACCGGCGATTTCAAACATCACCGTACCGGGCTTCACTTCGGCTGCCCAGAACTCCGGTTCACCTTTTCCGGTTCCCATTCGCGTTTCAAGAGGCTTTTTCGAGAAACTCTTGTGCGGGAAAATCCGGATATAAACCCGTCCCTCACGCGCCAGGTAATGACTGCAAGCCATACGGCCAGCTTCAATCTGCCGTCCGGTGATGCGGCCCGGCTCCAGAGATTGCAACGCATACTCGCCGAAGCTTACCTTGTTGCCGCGCGTGGCATTGCCCTTCATGATTCCGCGCTGCTGTTTGCGCCATTTTACTCGTGCCGGCATCATCGCCATGCTTATTTCTCCTAATACCCATTTCCGTCAGAAAATGGGTCTAACACTACCAACTTCCCGGATTACCTGCGCCGAGGCCGCCGCGGAGCGCGACCTGTTCCGGCGGCTTCAGCCGCGGCATCCAAGTCGGCATATAACCCGCGGTAAATCCAGACCTTAATGCCAATGACACCATAGGGTGTTTGGCAATGCACAAGTCCGTAAGAAATACTCGCCTGCAACGTGTGCAGAGGAATACTCCCGGAAATGTGCTTTTCCACACGGGCAATTTCAGCCCCGCCGATTCGACCGGAGACCTGAATTTTGATACCCAGGGCACCGGCGTTCATGGCACCTTCGGCCTTCTGCTTCAGCACACGGCGGAAGGAGGCACGCTTCTTTAACTGCTCGGCAATACCTTCCGCCACGAGCTTGGCATCCCGATCCGGATTGCCGATTTCGGCAATTTCGACCTTCACCTTACGACGCGTGAGTTCCTCCAGAGCATCGCGAAGTTTATCGACTTCCGCGCCCTTTGGACCAATGACCACGCCTGGACGCGCCGTGTGAAGGATCACTTTCAACTCTTCGCGGGTGCGCTCAATTTCAATTCGCGCAACAGCCGCGTAAGGCGGCTTGCGATTCAGCCTGTCATCCACGAATTCACGAATCTTCTGGTCTTCCACCAGCAACTCGCCGAAGAGTTTCTTCGGTGCAAACCAACGGCTCGACCAGCCTTCGGTTATCCCGGTACGAAACCCAATTGGATTGATCTTCTGACCCATGTTTACCTCTTCACTGCCAGACCATGCTTTACGCAAAGGCCGGATTCAGTATTTCCGCCTGACCATACCTCGGTCAGGCTCACATTAAGCTTTTACGCCGCCTTGGCTTTCGCCACGCGCGGCTTCCTTTTATTCTTCTTTCGATCTTCAGCGGCATTGGCCCGCTCTTCGGCACCTTCGGCCACGCCAACGGTAATATGACACGTGCGCTTCAAAATGCGGTAGCTCTTGCCGCGATCCTTGGGCATCATGCGTTTGACAATCGGTCCGGCATCACAGAACGACTCCGCGACATACAAATCGCTGACATTAACCTGCTGGGCATCAGCGCTGGCCACAGCCGCCTTCAAGACTTTCACGATCATGACCGCCGCACGCTTTTTTGAAAACTTCAAGAGATCAAAAGCGTCATCCACGGACTTACCGCGAATAAGATCTGCCACCAGTCGAGCCTTCCGCGGCGCGATCTTGGCGAATCGCCATGTTGATATAAAGTTAGCCATATCCAAATCCTCTTTGCGTTGCCGAAAAGCCCGGAGATTCTTTTCGCGTTGCGTCCGGGCAGTTTAGCGATCAAGCCCGTATCAGGCCGCTTCTTCCTTCTTGACCATCGTGTGCCCTTTGAACGTACGCGTCGGGGCAAATTCACCAAGCTTATGGCCAACCATGTCCTCGGTCACAAACACGCGCACATGCGTTTTGCCGTTATGCACCATGAAGGTGTGTCCGACAAAATCCGGAACAATCGTGCTGGCTCGCGACCAGG
This sequence comes from Planctomycetota bacterium, assembly GCA_021847065.1. GTDB lineage: Bacteria > Planctomycetota > Phycisphaerae > WQYP01 > WQYP01 > JAMDCX01. Next base: position 8,475 of record JAJZVR010000066.1, read on the forward strand.
TTTTGATTGCGTCCTTGGCGTTGCGATCATTGAGCCGGTTGACCTTCTCCAGAAGGTGATACGCAACAAACGGGCCTTTTTTCGAGCTTCGACTCATGAATTCCTCGCTCTATCGAGCAACTTTCATCTATCCGGGCCGCATCAGCACACCCGGTACCTTATAACTTCTCAAACCTTAACGTCTACGCAATACCGATTCGCCATACCGAACCGTCATGCGGCGACGCATAATCTTGCTGGAAGAATTCTTCCGCGGATTGCGGGTCTTTCCGCCCTTGGCTGGAACGCCCCATTTGCTCACCGGGTGGCGACCACCACCGGAACGACCTTCGCCACCGCCGAGCGGGTGGCTGACTGGGTTTTGAGCCACGCCGCGAACGGTTGGGCGAATACCCCGATACCGCATGCGGCCTGCTTTGCCCCAACGAATATTAAACCAATCCGCATTACCGATCTGACCGATCGTGGCACGGCATTTCCAATTAATCTGCCGCACTTCACCGGAAGGCAACTGAACGGTGGCATGACCGGCATCTTTACCAATGAGTCGTGCCACACCGCCGGCGCTGCGGACAATTTGCCCACCCTGGCCAGGCTTCATTTCAATGTTATGAATTTCAATACCCACTGGGACAATTTCAAGCGGCATCGCGTTGCCGGGAGTCTTTTCAATATCTGGCCGGGTGCCACTTTCGATGGCGTCGCCGACCTTTACTCCCTGCGGTGCAAGAATATAGCGTTTTTCACCATCGGCATATTGCAAGAGAGCAATAAATGAACTGCGATTCGGATCATATTCAATGGATTCAACTTTTGCCGCAATACCATCTTTGTTTCGTTTGAAGTCGATCCGGCGATAAAGCTGCTTGTGGCCGCCGCCGATGTGCCGACAGGTAATCCAGCCGCGGTGGTTCCGCCCGCCGGTTTTTACTTTGGGTTCGGTAAGCGATTTTTCCGGTTCATTGCGGGTTATCTCGGTAAACGCATTGACCGAGCTGAAACGCCGCCCTGCGGAAGTCGGTTTGTATGTTTTAATTGGCATGATTCACTCGCTGATCCAAGCCACCATCATCGGCGGCATAAGTTCCTAATCCATCCTGGTATATTTCAATACACTTCGATCTTTTCATCCGCGTGTACTTTAACAATCGCCTTTTTCCAGGAAGGCGTAATTTTGTGCCCGATCCGGGTGCGCTTGGGTTTGCCAGCCACCACCACCGTCCGCACCGCTTCAACATGCACATGATAAAGCGATTCAATGGCCTTCTTGATAATGCCTTTGTCCGCACGGTCATCTACTTCAAAAGTATAACTGTTGCGGGCATTACCCAAGTGGGCGGACTTTTCCGTTACCACCGGTCTGCGGATGACTTCTGTTAGTTCAAGTTCCATGATTCACGTCCCGTTTCTTTTACCTTACTTCGGACCATCGCCAAGCCGGTGTTACGCACTTTTCTTTGCCGGTTTTGCGGCATTAAGAACACCCTCAAGCGCGTCGCGTGTCATCAGCAGCGTGCGCGACTGGAGAATGTCATACGCATTAAGTTCCGCCACCGGCTTAATGGTGGCAGTTGGAATATTGCGTGTTGATTTCAACAGATTCTGATCCACTCCCACCGGCGCGATCAAAACCGTACGATCCACCTGCATCGCCTTCAGCACTTTGGTCATTTCTTCGGTTTTGCAGGTTGGAACACTGAGTTGATCGAGAATTTTGAGGGTGTTGGATTGAATTTTGGCGAGAATCGCATTGTTGCGGGCCAGCCGACGTTGTTGAATCGGCATGGACTGACGGAATTCGCGTGGCTTTTTGCCAAACGCCATACCGCCGCCCTTCATCACGTTGGTTCGCAGATTTCCACGCCGGGCGTTGCCGGTATGCTTCTGGGCGTACAACTTTTTCGTTGAACCTTCAACTTCGCCACGGCCTTTGGTCGCAACGGTTCCCTGACGCTGGTTGGCGTGGTACATCACCACCGCCTGTTTCAGCAATGCCGGGCGAACTTCGCCACCCAACAGTGCTTCATCCAACGAGAACTTCGCCACTTCCTGGCCTGTTTGGTTATATATGGGCAATTCAATCATGAGCCGTCACCTGATTCTACCGGGCCATGGCTTTGCAGCCGGCCCGTATTTATCACACGTTCTTAACCAGCCACCGGAATTTTTTTGGTCTTTGCCTTGCGTACAAACACCAGGCCGCCATTGGCACCCGGTACAGCGCCTTTAATCAAAAGCAGATTCTTTTCTTTATCCACACCCACCAGGGCGAGATTACGGGCCGTGACCTGCTCCACGCCCAGATGCCCTGCCATCTTCTTGCCTTTTTTGATACCGCGACCATGGCCTCGAGGAGCCTGGCCACCACCAATACCGCCCGGCGACCGGTGCTTACGCTCCGTACCGTGCGAGGCTGGCTGACCACCGAAGTTCCATCGTTTCATTACACCCTGGAAACCTTTACCTTTGCTGGTTCCCACCACATCCACCCATTTGATGGCGTCAAATGTGGAAACGTCCAAAGTCGCACCGGCTGCAACGGTGGGCTTTTCAGTCAAACGCACTTCGCGGAAAAACCGCTTGGCGGTTGTCTGACCCGTCTTTTTGCAGTGGCCGACGATGGGCTTTGTGCTTCGGCGGTCTTTGATGTCTTCAAAGCCAAGCTGAATGGCGTTGTAGCCATCCTTGCCTTCTTCGGTTTTGACCTGTGTTACCACGCATGGGCCAGCCTGTACCACCGTAACTGGAATGATGGTTCCAGCGGCGTCATAGACCTGCGTCATACCGACCTTGCGGCCAAGTAATGCAGCCAATAGATTATTGTTACCATTATCGCTCATGGCATACCTCTGCCGTCGTTACGCTCATCTGGGAACCCGTTTTCCACATGCGAATGTGGTGTCAGGTTCTCCCGGATATCCCGTCCAGTCGCACCGAAACGCTTTAATACGTCCGATAACACCGGCTCTGCGAGGCAAGACCCGCGAACGTTCCACAAGAACATTGCAACCGGCTTGCCCGAGATCACTCAGGTGGCGATGAACGACGGAATTTAACCGTTCATGCCGCGTGAAACAAAACCCTAAACAGGGATTTGTTTACGCTTTGATCTTCACGAACACACCCGCGGGCACTACCAAGCGGTTCAAAGCTTCGATCGTGCGAGGGGTGGGTTCCATAATTTCAATAATCCGCTTATGCGTGCGGATTTCAAACTGTTCGCGGCTCTTTTTATCAATGTGCGGAGACCGCAAAACAGTAAATTTCTCAATGCGGGTGGGCAACGGAATCGGACCAAATACCTTGGCGCTGGTCCGTTTTGCATGGTCTACGATTTCCTTGGCTGAAGAGTCCAACGCCCGGTGATCGTAGGCTTCCATACGGATGCGAATTCTTTCATGTGGCGCTGCTGCTGACATACTTATCCTGTCCGTTGTATCCGCTTTACCCGCGTCTTTATTCTATTCAAATCTGACCGGCAAACTTACACCAGCCATGCTATTTTGCTTGTCTTTGTTGAAAGTATCGACCTTTCGGCCAAAGCCAAGATTGGGTAGTATACCCATTCCATGATTTGTGTCAAATGTGATTTTATCGTGAATTGTATCGGGAGCCTGTGACAGAGCACGGGTGGATTGGATGGGACGATGAAAATAGGATAGCCCGTCACATCGGACCGTTGATAGGATCGCCAAATCGTCAGGAGTCTGTCCAAGTAACCGCCGAGTTGCGGCCATTACTTGGACAGGCTCCTAAGCGTGGAGGCCAACTGGATCGACCCCGACGCAGTGAACTCGGATCGTTTGCTTTGGTCGCGATCCTTGCGGGACTTTTCCCGCAACAACATAAAGTTGGCTATAATAAGGTCATGAAAAGCGATCAACCCATTCGCTTAGATAGATCGGTGCTGACGATAACCACATTGCAGCAGGCGGATGCGGATGACCGCGCCTACTGGCGTTCCAAGACACCGATCGAACGTTTGGAAGCCTTGGAACTTATGCGACAGGTGGTGTATCAATATGATCCCGTTGCCACCCGACTTCAAAGAATTCTTACAGGCCCTGAACCACTCGGCAGTTGAGTATCTGCTGGTTGGGGGTTATGCCGTTGCGTACCATGGCTATCCCCGTACCACGGCGGATATTGATATTTGGATAAGAGTGGCCCGGGAAAATGCGCTGCGGACGATGGAGGCGCTACGGAAGTTCGGCTTCGGTGCGCCGGATGCATCTGAACAGATGTTCCTTATAGCTGGCCGTGTGGTGCGTATGGGCGTGCCGCCATTACGGATTGAGCTTTTAACGAGCATCAGCGGTGTAGAATTTGATCCATGTTACGCCCGTCGAATTCAAGCCAGCATCGACGGAATCTCTGTGACTGTTATTTCCAAGGAAGATCTGCTCGCAAATAAGCGCTCTACCGGAAGGGCCAAGGACGCCGCCGATGTCGAACAACTGCAGTAAGCGGGAAACGACGGCATACGGTGAATATAGGGTCGAACGTGAATGGCGACTACAGCCACTGTCACCTGAGTGAACCGGCCATTTCCGTTTCACAATTTACTCCAAAAGCGTCAGCGGTTATCTTACTGTCGATGCCCTGAAGTCCTTTCTTATTTCGGGGCAGGGTATATTTCTTGGCCGGAGGTGCAATCATTGATAGTTTTCCGCCAATCAAGGTTATTGAACATGACCCTGTCGTAGTTATCGAATTACTCTGCGAGCAGCTTTTGGACGGAGCACTTCTGGACCGGATCGAACGGGATATCCTGGAAGCAATTAAGGAAAAGAAGCCGCCGCTTCTGGTTATTTGTTTTTCGCAGGTGCAGCACCTCTCGTCGATGGCGTTGCGAACTTTATTGAACCTGCGGCAGGAAATCATCGGCAGACAGGGGCAAATTCGCCTGGCCTCCATCCGTCCGGAAATCCGCGAAGTTTTTTCAACAACCCGCCTGGACACGCTTTTCCAAATTCACGGCGACACTCAAGAGGCCCTGAACAAAATTCAAAACTGGCTTCGCCTGGTAAAACCAAGTGTCAAATCCTGACCAGCGGAATGTACTTCTCAAGGGCGGATACTTCGTGCCAAGCGGGCCGCTTGAGAGCGGAAAACTGAAACCAGGCCGCAGTTGGACTTCTCTTCCCGCGCCTGCAATATTTCACGGCCGAACGTTTGGTTCGACTCTCAAGTTTATTCCGCTGAACCGCCGTCGAGCTCCATCTGTCATTTGTATTATCAATTGCATCACCTGCGGATACAATGCCCGGCGTGATGGAACAATTAAAGCAAATCGCGGAGTGGAAAAGAGAAATGGTGACAACTGCGGCCAAGCCGTATCAGGCGGCCGGGCGCTTTGCGTGGCATTTTGCGAAGGGAAAACTGGGCGGTGATCCGGTATTTTCCGGGTTATTGCAACATGGATTAATTCCAACCCGATCACGGATACTGGATTTGGGCTGCGGGCAGGGATTGCTGGCCGCGTGGTTGCGGGCTGCGGAGGCTTTGTGTTCTGCCGGCCGATGGCCAAGCGATTGGCCCACGGCTCCGAAGGCAACGACCTTTCGCGGCATCGAACTTATGCCGCGGGACGTGCAGCGCGCCGGCATCATATTTAGCGATGGCGTGCTGGTGGAGCAGGGGGATATTCGCACGGCGGCTTTTGGGCAGGCCGATGTGGTGGTGATTCTCGATGTGCTGCATTACATGGATATTCCCGCACAGGATGATGTTTTAAGGCGTGTGCGCGCGGCACTTGGAACCGATGGCACATTGTTATTGCGTATCGGAAATGCCGCGGGTGGGTGGCCATTTCGCATCAGCAATTGGGTGGATTTTATGGCCGCCACCGCCCGTGGCCATCGGCTGGGAACGCTGCATTGCCGAACGCTGGATCAATGGAAACGCTCTCTACAATCCCTGGGATTTAACGTAAAAAGCGTACCGATGAGTCAAGGCACGCCGTTTGCCAATGTGCTGCTGGTCGGAGAACTTGCAAGGCCACACGTCGCTTAATTCCAGATCAAAGCCGGTAACATACCAAAGCGTACCGGTGGGCTTGTTGGTGATCACGGATCAATAATTCAACGAACAACGAGCAATCCCGATACGCGATTTCATATCGCGTCGCGACTACGGCATCCATGCTGCGGCACAGCGCGGAGAATCTTCGCCGAGAGCGGGTCATGTCCCGGCGCGCCGGGACATCATATTATTCACATGTCAAACGGCGCGGGCCTCCGCAATGATCGATGACCAATGATCAAAGATCAGAACTTCGGAAAGCGCCGTGCGGCACCATTTGGAATCCAGAATCCAGTGATGTCGTGGACATGCTATAGGGGCGGGCGCGTGGCGATAAAACAATAATGAGACGGTCCCGGCGCGCCGGGGTGGCCTTAATGAGACGCGGTGCGGGGCACCGCTTAAATGTTTTGGAGCGCTGCGTTTTGATGGCGGCTGGCCGGGGTGCGGAGGGGTATTTTTATTGGGTGGAGTTCCCCGGGCAAGCCCGGGGGTGTTTGGCGGGTGCGGTTGGCTTGGGGGTGGGTTCGCGGGGTTGGCTTGTCGGGGCTGGGAGTTGCAATACGGTACACTGTTCGCCTAATATGAACGCTGCGGAAGCGCATTGGAGGATTTCCGAGTAATAACCGGGATTGCTCGGGCGGGCTTCCGGCGCGCGGTGCGTTGGCTTTCATAGATGGATAGAGGTTTTGTACACAAGGCTGCCTGGTATTTTATGAGCACGCTTACCGAAGTTTCCTCCCCGGCTATTGCCGCGCAATCGATCAGAGAACCTGTTATTCAAGCCTCTTTATTATCAGACCTTATGGAATTGGCTAAAATCCGCCTGACCGGCATGGTGGTTATTACCACCATGGTCGGTTTCTGGCTTGGGGGAGCCAATGGCATAGGCTGGCTTAAATTATTTTGGGTGGCCGGAGGCACCTGGATGGTCGCCGCGAGTGCCGCCACGCTGAATCAGTTATTCGAAATTTCAC
>JAJZVR010000344.1 GCA_021847065.1 Planctomycetota bacterium
GTACGCGCGATATGAATCAACTGGGGGGATTGCTTAAACGCATGCCCATGCTGGCGGCGTTGTTTCTGGTCGGCGCTCTGGCTATTGCGGCGTTGCCGCCGCTCAATGGTTTTGTCAGTGAATGGCTGACGTTGCAAACCATTCTTCGCAGTGAGGAGTTCACCTCGCATTTCAGCCGCGTAGTCTTTGCCCTGTGTGGTGCGGGCCTGGCGCTGACTGCGGCGTTGGCGGTGACCTGTTTTGTCAAGGCCTTTGCCATGGGTTTTTTGGGACCAGCCCATAGTGAAAAGGCGGCGCGTGCCTTGGAACCTGTAAAATCGACCCGAATTTCCATGGCCATATTGGCATTTGCCTGCATTTTTTTGGGCATTGGCCCGACGTGGGTAATTCCGGCAATCGACCATGCGATGAAGCCTCTCACAAACAACCTTGCGGCCAATGCACTGGTTCCGCCATTTTTTTCGCATCCGCACGGCAACAAACAATTCGCCCCCGGATTTATGCATGGCTTTGATCAGATCGGCGCGGGCGTGGGAAATACAATTATTCCCGCACGCGGCCTGGTGGTGCTGCATCAGGGGGGCAAGAACAACCCCGTGGTGTATGCCATGTCTACATTCTATATGGCGATCGTATTAGCATTGATTATTTTTATAACATGGCTACTGGTGCGATGGGGAACACGCAGGCGAACCGTCACGATTTCCGAACCATGGGCCGGCGGCCTGCGCCGTTTAGCACCGGATATGACCTACAGTGCCACCGGCTTTTCCAACCCGGTGCGCGTGATATTTCGCTCCATTTTCGGGCCGGCCATCCGGGAAGATTCCAGCACCGCGGTGGCGGGGCATTTCCGCACCGCCATTACCAAGCGGCGGGATGACGGCTATATTGTGGATCGACTGTTTCTCCGGCCATTAACGGCCGCAGTAAACTACGCGGCCAAACTTCTGGCGAAAATCCATAAGCCCGGCGTGGTTAATGCCTATGCCGCCTGGGTGTTTCTGATATTGCTGGCGATTCTGATCCTGAATCGGTTAATTTGATTACGTGAGAAAACGTTCCTATGCCCGATCTTAATGAAAATCATCAACGCAAGCTCCTGACTACCTGTCAATATGTTGATGAGTTATTGACCGAGGCGATCGGACTCATTACGGGGCCGAACTCAGCTTCACCGCTGCAGAGCTATATCGCGGATGCGACGCCTGAGCAGGTTGGTGTTCTGCAGCAGCAACTTCAGGAACTAAGATTGGTCATGATCGGTATGTTGCGGGAGAATGAAATCGCAATTCCTTCGCCGCAAATCAGTGGACTATGGGCTTTCCGAACCGCCCTGATAGAGGCTGGTGAAGTGGTTTTTGACTTGCAGGCTAGATTTATGAGCAACTACGGACCGTTAGCGCCGGAGGCACAGAAGCTGCTGGACGAAATCGCTGCACGATTGATGCAACGGATAGAAGCATTTACCCAGGTACTCAATAGTCTTACGATCCAGAATCCACGGGCAGGCCAAAAGGAAATGGAGGCATCATGATGGAACTTGACCGCCGATTCGCCATGGCGCTTAAAAACTTAAGTGATGCACCGCCGCCCATGGCGGAGGCTATCAGGAAACAGGACGGAATGTCCGAGGCTCCTGACGTCCTGATTTTCAGCCCGGCATTTACCACCATGGATATTCACCGCCCCGCCTCGCTTTTGGCGTTGACCAGCACGCACTGGGCTATTGCGATAAATTCCAGTAAATTCCCGGACAAGGCCGTCGCCACAGAGGTTACTTCCGCTATCGGAAGCGCTTATGGCCAAACGCTGGCCGTGGAATTGAGCATCTTGCTTCTCGATGGTCGTTTAGCGATTCATGCCGCGGGCAGTAAATCCACGGGCTTTATTATCTATTTCAACACGGTCATGGAAAAACTTTACAGGGAAGCAGCCTTTTTTGCGTTAAACCAAATAGTCGAAAGAGCGGGGGGCCGTGGCGATGCTATCCCTCAAAAAACGCAACTTACGAATCCTGCACTTTCTATGAAGTTTAACAGTGCCCTTGAGAGATTCACGCCACCAGACCGAACCATTGATTCTTATACGGCATGGTTCGCGGTTGTCAGCGGATTTCACCGGCAGCTATCTCCCGCTGCAATGTTGGTGCGTACCGAAACCGAGCTGATTTTGATTTCCGATGAGGCACCATCGGGCGGCCTTTTTCACGGCCCGCAGCAGAATCTTGGATATGTTGTCACATATATGCCACGGAAGCGTATACGTGCGGTAACTTGTAGGCCAGGAGCAAAATTGAGCACCTTGGAAATAACCTTGGCGGCGGACAATATGGCTGAGTCCATCACGGTTCTTATCCCCCCGGAGGTAAGCGACACTGTGAAATCCGTTGCGACGTGACCTAGAGAACCTGGAATTTCACCGGTTGGAAGAGCGGCTCACATGCTTGGCTGGCGTCCTCAGAGGATTATCCGAGTATTCAATAAGCAACTGAATTCAGTGCGGATGGGCTAGACTGTTACGATGCTAGAGCGATAAGCTTTAAAACGGATGTTCCAGCGTCGTTTTGACGCAACTCTTTTATTTGCAGTATCTTACGTTCTTTTTTCGCTTTTGCGTGTAGCCACTAAAATAATTGATTATTTTTGATATTTCACTTGCTTGTTGGTTTG